>JAFSHG010000118.1 GCA_017440405.1 Clostridia bacterium | reverse complement strand
CTTTTGAAAAAAACCGCCAAATCAGTCGTGTACCCGTAAAACAGTTAATCCAACCTATGCTTACTATCATGGGTCGGATTTTTGTATTATGCGGCGTATCAGGACAAAGTCTTCCTCTATCACGGTGGCTTTGGTTCCGCATTTTATTCAGACCGTTTTAACATTTAAGAAAACGGCAAAGCGAACTTGCAATAAGGGTATATTCATCATAATCCTTTTATGTTGATTAAAATATCTCCCATTTCAAGACTTCCGGATTCTGCAAGCGGAAAATACAAAATATAATTATCAGAATCACTTTGCTCATAACCTGTCGGTTTATATAAATTATTTGTTCTCAGACAATGATATGTATCGCCTTTTTTAATTGCTCCGGAATTACAAACAACTTCAACTTGATTGGTATCGAGAAGTTCCATTGGCTCAACATCCATAACAAATAATTCTGTAATCTCCATTTTTTTATAAGCATCTTCAAGTGATTCTTCGATTAAACGACCATTTTCAATCCTTATCAAATGAAAGAAATTATCCTGTTCCGTAACATTAAAATAGATTGATTCTGCAAGGTCCGTGAATGGAGCATCGTTAATCATAATCATTTTCGTAGAATACTTTGCTTTCTCCAAAAATAAAGCAAGACTCATATTATTACGATGTTCCGAACCGTCTTTGGCACGGCATAAAAGACCTTCTTTTCCATTTAATACTTCGTACAACAAGGAAGCTCTCTGCTTTTGAAAGGTAGTCAAAGTTGACGGGATGCGTTTTTCATAATAATAAAGGTCAACTGTTTTTAACGCTTCAATCAGCACTTCATTTTCAATTTTAAGATTGCTTTTTAAGATATCCCATAAGCTGTTTTTGTTTTTGAATGTAAACGGTCCTACTTTCTTATGTGTTGAAAATATCGGACGACTATCCACTTTGTATTCAGGATAAGCATCTAATATATCTTTTTCTAACAGATTTCTCTCTTCAATTGTACCGCCATAAATAATATAGCATCCCTCTTTTTGAAAATACTCATTAAACTTTATCATTTTTACCCTTCCCTCTCACCGATAGATTCAAACTCTTTGTTCCTGACAAATTCCGGTTTGTCGGTCTATTTGTTATTTTATCATGTAATGCCATAAAAAACAAGAACAGGCACAGCGGAAAACCCCTCCGCTGCGCCTGTTAATTGTTTTACGGACACACGCCGTTTCTCGGCGGTTCTTTTTAATTTATCAGTTAATTCTCGTTAGCTGATATGGACGTACCGCCGCGCCTGTCATCGTACACGGAGAAAACTCTGCCTTTTTCGGGCGAGAATCCCACCGCTGCGATGTTTCCGAAGTATGCGGCGTCGTCACGATTTACCATGTAATACGGTGCGCTTTCCACATCTGCAATGAGGGGGAAGAACTCTCTTTCCTCCACAATGAGGGTATCCGCACTCTTGGAGTAGATTCTGCCCTTGAATATTGCGTCCTGCAAATCCGTTTCAAATTTCAGGTAGTCGATGATTACGGGTGCTAAAATCTTCGGTATGTTATTTCCGCCGGGAGTACCCATTGCCAATATGTAATTATCCGCACCCTTTATTATGAGCGGGCAGGAATAGCTTCTGGGCGTTTTACCTGCTTCCACACAGTTCACGCTGTCTGCCGTACCGAAATGCGCCATGGTATCATTCAAGAATATGCCGTTTACACACACTCTGGAACCCCAGAAAGACGAGAGGGTATTCGTGGACGATACAACCATACCGTTTTCATCAATGATGGAAAAATGTGTTGTAGACACATGCTCGGGGTCATCTTTTGCCTCAACACCCGCTTTTTTGAGCAGTTTTGCTATGTAATCGTCCGATACCAATTTTTCCTCATTCACTTTCACAAAATCAGGGTCTGCTATATGTGCAGCTCTGTCATTGTATGCCAGTGTGGAAATCACGGTCAAGTCTTCCAAATACTGCAAAGAGTCATCGGCAGGGTTTGCCATATCCAGTTTTTCTGCCATTTTGAGCATCTGTATCACGGTTGTACCGGAAAAAGGTGCAGGAGCGGCAGCCACTTCATAGCCCATGAACTCGCCCATCACGGGAGTTTCCTTCGCCACGCTGAATGCAGCCAAATCTTCCATGGTAAGGCTTGAACCACTTGCATTCACTATGGCCTCTGCCGTCTTTCCTGTGTAGAAATCATCGGGACCGTCCTTTGCAAGCGTTTTCAGAGTATTTGCCATATCTTCCATGTACAGTGTGTCGCCCAACTCCAAGAGGTTTCCGTCCTCGTCGTAGAACATTCTGTAATATTTGAGGTCTGCATACGCCACATTTATTCGTGTTTCTATATCAGCCGTAACGGGACAGCCGTTCTCCGCATAATCGGTGGCATATGAGAGCAGACTTGCGTAATCCATGGTGCCGTAATCGTTCAAAACGGCATCCATACCTTTAACAAAACCGGGGACACCTATGTTATTTTCGGAAAACGTGTCCGTACTGCGCATAGCTGCGAAGTAATCATAAAATGCATACTCGTCCGTTGCAGGGTCATAAAGGAGCAGACAGCCGCCACCGCCAAGTCCCGAGGCATAGGGCTGAACCACGGTGAGAGTGTATGCCACTGCCACTGCTGCATCAACCGCATTTCCGCCTTTTTCCAACACTTCCATGCCTACCTGTGTAGCAAGTCTGTTGGATGTGCTCACAGCATATGTGTGCGTTGCAGCCGTGGTGAGACTGAGGTCGGAATCGTCATACGGTGTGTTCTCGGGAACTACGTCCACAAGTCCGCTGTCGCTCTTTTTTGAATCATCCCCATCGCCGTTACATGCCGCAAACGTTGCCATGATAAGCACGGCAAGCACAAGTGCAGCAATTCTCTTTAAAACTGTCTTTTTCATTTATATCTCCTTATAAGAATTACAAAAATGCTTTTATTCACCAAAGTTTATGGTGAGCTTATTTCCGCTGCGAGAATATACGCTCTCGTCCAGTCGCTTTGTAAGTGCTGCAAATATGCGGTTCACATACAACTCGTTTTCGGTTTCCCTAGGCACACAACCGTCTATCCTGAGCGGTGTAACCTCAGCACGCAAAACGCCTTTTTCATCCAACACCAAATCCACGCTTACACTGTCACACGAACGTGACTGAGCATCATCATATACCAAACTGCCTATGCTGTAAAATATGATACCCGGCTTCACGTTACTCCTGTATATCTCCACGGGCAACACCACACGTGGGTTTGAACCTATAACCATGTCTGCTCCCGCATCAATGTACTTGTGAGCAAGTGTGCGCATTTCATCGCTCTCATAGAACATCTTGTCATCACCCCAGTGCATGTACACCACTATGATGTCTGCCACCTCACGAGCATTATTTATGTTCTCTGCAAAAAGCTGATTTCCTCCGCTGAAAGTACCTGCCGTATCATACCATGGGTCCTGAATCACAACGCCTGATGCACTTGCATCACCCGATACTGAAACATCGCCCGATGCGGAAGCGGAGTTTGCTTCCTGTTGAAGCTGCGCTTGCACCTCTTCCCAAGTCATGGGAGCATTAGGGTCTCTGCCTGTTGCGTCCACCACACGTTTCGCCTTTGCACCGTACTCCTGTGCATAATAGCCGAGTGCGCCGAATATTGCAACCTTTACCGTCTTTTCACCCGATTTTATCTCCACCAAAGCGTATTCGGAAGCCTTTTCTCTATCTTCCCCTGCGCCCGTATGCTTTATGCCCAGGCCTTCCAGCTCATCTATGGCATAGCGAATGGTGTTTCTGCCGTAATCTGCTATGTGGTCTGTGGCAAGTGACAACACATCTATTCCCGCTTCTTTCAGATACGCAAGATTCGAGCGGTGAGTGCTGAAAAATACATCTTTATTTTTCAGCCTGTCGTACTGCTCTGCTTCACCCTCAATGACGCATGTATCAAGGTTTGCCACCACTATATCGGAGTCTGCCCATAAGTCCTGCATCTTTGCGAACAGTTTTCCGTATCCGATTTTATTTGCACGCTTTTCCACGTTTCTGCTGAGCATTATATCGCCTGCAAAGCTTATCCTCACTTGTGAGTCGTCGGCATTGCTGTGAGCTTTCATCTGCACATCACCGCTGCGTGCCTCTCTGTTCTCAAAAAATGAGAAAGCAACCAGTGCCGCTGCCAGCACCACGATGAGAACCACGGGGAGTATTATGCCGTGACGCTGATGCTCCACCACATACGCAAGCACCCGCTCACGCAATTTCAGTTTTTTGTTTTCGCAAGGCTTGGATTTCATATCATCTTCCCCCTTACAGCACTGCATAGATTATGTTCATCAGCGCAAATACTATGAGCGTTACAAGGAATGACGACGCAATGGTGAGCGACACGCCCTGTTTGGAGAATGCGTTTGCCAAGAGACCCGGAACGATAACGCCGATACCCCTGAATGACAGTGTTGCAAAAGGCATAACAGGGTATATAAGGTCGAATGCAAACTTTATCGCCATAGCAATCAGAAGCGTTGCCATAAACTTGCGTCTGCCGAATATTATGAGAAACTTCGGAAGTATAAACTCCACAATGAGGTATGTGAGCAAGCTTATCAAATAAACCGCAATGAGTATGACGGGCTGGTCAAAAACCAGTGCCAAATATCCCGGCACCACCATGCCGCCTACCAAAACGCCCACAAACTCCTCTGCAAAGAATGTGCATATAAGTCCCAAAGCTATCGATATGTATAAGTCTGTTACCTGCATAATTTTTCTGCCTTTCCTGATTATTATTCTACGGTCGGTTCGGCCGTGATATCCGCCTCGCCGTCATTTTCCAAAAGTCGGTCGAGCAACACTTCACCCAATCCGTGTATATTTCCCACACACAGTATTACCCTGTCCTGCATGATTTCTTTCAGCACCTCAAAAACACCGTCGGCATCACGTCTGTCCAGATTATAAAACTCCGTCACATTCGGAAGTTTCCCACCCTTATGTGCTGCGGCTATGGGGTATGTATTCTCTCCCACCGCCAACACCGTTGCATTGGGTATCCTGTGCAGAAAGTCGTTTGCAAACTGTCTTGTTCTGTCCACACGGTCAGGTCGTGCGTTCATGAGCACGATGGGGTCATCCGTCCTGTACTTGCCCGTCTCCACCAGTTTTTGCCATATCTCATACGTGGAACTGGGCTCATTTGCCGCAAAAGCGTTTACAAGCGTAGCATGTCTCCCTTCAAAGTGTACATCGTGTACCATCATAGCACCGGGGTCGGGATGTGCTTTTAACAATCCTCGGAGTGCAACTTCCTTGTCTATGCCGAGTACGGACGCTACGGCAAGAGGCATTGCCACATTGTTCGGGAATACGAGATACGGGAACTTGTCCAAAAAGCCTTCGGGTATCTGCGATTCGTCTGCAATGACTACTTTGGCATTCACTTTTTCCGCTTCCTGCTTGAAAAAATCGTTAAATTCGCTGTTTTGAATAATTACGGTGCCGTTTCTCGGTATAGTTCGTGAAAAGGCATATGCTATCTGCTTCGTGGTAGGTCCCATCACATCCAGATGGTCTTCAAGCACATTTACAATGAGAGTAATGTTTGCATGTATTATCTGATGTTGATACACCACTTGCAGCTTCGGGTCCACTGCCATGCACTCGCACACGAGAGCGTCTGCGCCCATATCGGCAGCTTTTTTTATGACATGAATCTGCTCCACAATATTTGCGCCTCTTGCGCCTCTGTTTATTTCTTCCTCTTCTTCCGTATTCCAGTATATGGTACGGGCAGCCGTTCCCGTGGTTTTGCCTATGACATTATAGCCTGCTTCTTTCAACACCGCCGTTGTCATGCGAGTTATGGTAGATTTACCTCGGATACCGTTTACATTTATCCTTACTTTCAGCTTCTCCACGTTCTTATCGTTATTCCTTTTTTCCAAAATTCCGAGTACCAAAAGTACCGCAAGAAACAAAAGAATAAGACCGAGTTCAAATTGCATTTTTTACATACCACCTTAATCGGTTTTTGACTGCCGAAAAACAGCCAACTTGTATTATACCACAAACGCCATAAAATACAAGCCTTCTGAGCTTTTTTCCTTATTTTTACATCTTGTACACACATGTGCCGTTGCAGTAAATGCATATCAAAAATATTTTTGCACAAAATAATCAGGTGTTTCATACGGTATGCGGGAGGTATTTATGTTGAAGAAAAAGCTTTTGAAATCGGTTTGCGCCGTCATGTGCGCACTTTTGACCGTAATTTGCATGTCAGAACCCATGCAAACTCTGCAAAACACCGATTCCGTGGTGTACTATGAGTCGGAGAGTTATAAAGAGTCGCTGCTACAATCATTAAACTCACCGTTGTTTACTGCAAGCGGCGATGTACCCGTAACATACACATCCGATGAACGACTCAATCGCACGGAAAATGTCACCGTATCACTTTTCGGTGTACTACCCGTGGGTGAAGTCAGTTTTGAGGAAAAAGAAAACATAATACTGATTCCGTCGGGACACGAGGTGGGAATAAACATTGATATGCAAGGTCTTCTCGTGGTGGGAACGGGCGAGGTTATATGCGACAACACAGGGTCCGCCGTCAAAAGTCCTGCCCATGAAGCAGGTATATCCGCAGGCGATTATCTCATTCGTGCAAACGGACAGACTCTCACAAACACCGAGTCGCTTGAAAATGTGTGCCGAACATGCCGTGGCACCATCACTCTCACCGTGATGCACAGCGGCAAAACTCGGG
>JAFSHG010000117.1 GCA_017440405.1 Clostridia bacterium | reverse complement strand
CCGTCAGTCCCTATCATACAAAATCTCATCACGTATGCGCTCAGACAGCATAGCCGCCAATTCCAGCGCAACGGGTTTTCCCCTTTCAGGACTCACGGTGTAGCCGAATACACTCTCTTGGGCAAAAATATCTCCCCGTGACCATGTGACTTCCACGGCATAACGCATGGCTCTTTCCATGCACTGCACAGTCTTTTTGAAATGTTTTTCCATTACGGGGAATATGTCATACTTCAAGGTTGCACCCTCTGAGAATGTCAGGTATGCAATAAGAAAAGACATGTATGAAAATCCGCTGAGTTTTTCATCCATGCCTATATATCGTAAAAGCAGTTCCGCATTGTTACGTGCAGTAAGAAAAAGACCCTTGTTCCAAATATCGTTGCCGTGCAAAAAATCACAAAAAGAAGAGATTGAGCAAAAAATATTATCTGCTCTGTTCAAAAGAGTATCACATACCCTACCCGTATCGCCCGAGAGTAGCAAAAGTCCAACGGCGCAGTCTGTGTTTATCTCCACATCGCCGCAATTATCCGCATTTATTATGAGGTATCCCGTAAGACTTGCCGCATCCTCCGGCGCAGCATAACGCACTCCGCATTTTTCGCAATCGGACTTACGGTATATATCACTGTTTACATCCACTAAATAAAATTCCCTCATAGGGAAATTTTATTGTATTTATAAATTCCGTGCAACGGGCAAAAAGGGCTGATTTTGTCAGACTTTGGTTTCTCCCCGTATCACGCTCTCATAATCTTCCAGATTCTTTATGAGAAGATTAGGTATATCCAATTCGTATGGGCATTTTGACTTGCAGGCATTGCAGTGCAGACAGTTCTTTATCATGCTCATCTTCTCCTGCCACTCGGGAGTGAGCCAAGCGGCAGACGGTGCACGCCTTATCATGAGCGACATCCTTGCACACTGGTTTATGGTTATACCCACGGGGCACGGCATACAGTAACCGCAGCCACGACAAAAATCGCCCGAAAGATTTTTTCTTTCAGCCTCAACAAAACTCATGATATCGGGAGTCATGGACACGGGGTTTTCCATGAACTCCAACCATTGTGAAAGTTCTTCCTCTCTCTGGATTCCCCAAATGGGCAACACGTTGTCAAACATATAAATGTATGCAAAAGCAGCCGCAGCATTTGTGATAAGTCCGCCCGATAGTCCCTTCATGGCTATAAAGCCCACATCATTCTTCTTGCACGTGCGAACCAACTCCACATCACGCTCAGATGCCAGATAACTGAACGGGAATTGCAGAGTTTCATACAGTCCCGACTCTGCTATTTCCTCCGCCACGCCTATCTTGTGTGCGGTTATACCTATGTGGCGTATCTTTCCCTTATCTTTCAGCTCTTGCAGAGTCTCGTACAGTCCTGTGCCGTCACCCGGGGCATAGAGCCGTCCCGCACAGTGGAGCTGATACAAGTCCACATAATCCGTACGCAAATTTTCAAGCGACTGAGCCAGTTCTTTTTTTATGTCATCGGGAGTAAGTGCATGTGTTTTGGTTGCTATGTAGATCTTTTCTCTGTCCACAAAATCCGAAAAGGCAGCACCCACTTTTATCTCACTGTCCGAGTACGCTCTTGCGGTATCAAAAAATCGCATTCCGCCCGTATATGCGTCACGCAGAAGTTTTACAGCAAGTTCCTTGGAATTACGTTGTAACGGCAGTGCGCCGAATGCGTTCTGAGGTACTGTTATTCCTGTTTTTCCGAGTGTGATGTTGCGTATTGTTGACATAGTAATTCTCCTCCCGATTTTTATTTTTCACCGCATTGCCCATACGCATATGCAGTCTGTTATTTTATGGTTCATCTATCATGTTGACCGCTATGCGAAGTATCGCTACCGCGCTGTCGCAGTAATAGATGTCACAAAGTGCAGCGCAACCGTAAAACGCATAATAACCTATTTTCTGAACGCTTTTCGGAATAGTAACGCCTTCTAATGTATCGCAATTATAAAACGCATATCTGCCTATTGAAGTTATTCCACTCCCGATAAGAACGGTATGGACATCGTATTCTCCTTCTGTCCACGGTGGTGTACTGTACTCATAATCATTCATCTCCCCTGTACCGCTGAATGTAAGCGTTCCCTCGCTGTCAAGAGTCCAAGAGATATTGGCTCCGGCAGTACCTTGAATGACCGTATCGGCATTCAAAAGCATGGCAGATCCTTCATTCGAAAGACCTACGTCGTTATTCACGGCATTTACGACCGTGTTTGGGCAAAATGTCATCAACAGAAAGAGGCATAATATCAGTGCTGAAATTTGTTGTTTTTTCATATCTTTCCCACTATTTCAACTGTTGCTGCACATACAGTGACATCCTTTATTCCACTTAACAGTATATTATACCAACACAAAATTGTCAATCTTATTGTACAGTGTTCTGTGACATCAACAACAAAACGGCAACCCACACTTTCGCAATTCAACACAAAAACCAATAAATAATCTTTCCCTTAACTTTGATTCTGACATAATTATACACCTCATTTTTTACTATTATACCGCAAAACAAAGCCGTTTGAAATCAAGTGATAAGTCATGCAGCTACGCTGTGATAAGTGATGCGATGCTTTCTGCTCATGCGCCGAAGGCGCGCATCACACAAGGAGTGTGCATCACGTTCCGTAAGGAACGCATCACTCAAAAAAAAGCACCTTTGTCGGTAGACAAAAGTGCTTTTTTTGTTGGCAACAAACGCAATTTTCGATACGGGTTGCATTGGGTTGCAAAGTTGCATTGAAATGCAACCCAAGAAGTGTATGCAACCGACCGACAAATTGGGATTTATCTGTCTGCTATGAAATCTATTCCTGCTTTTCTTGCTTGACTACACAGGTATTTTGTCGGTAATTTATATTCTTTGCCGTCCTTAATAAAGTGAGTTCCGCATTGTCTGAATTCAAAAGAAACATTCTTTCTGATACATTGCTCACGAATATCTAATGCCCATGCATAATCAAAAGGT
>JAFSHG010000116.1 GCA_017440405.1 Clostridia bacterium | reverse complement strand
ATAGGTGGTCTTTGCGGCGGTGCACAGAATGCAGACATCGATGACTGTTATGTATATTGCTCAAATACCATATTGGGTGACCGTGCTGTCGGCGGTATGGTAGGCTGGATAAGCGGCGGCACAATGCATAACTCATACATTGTAAACACACAGATTGAGATAACCACAGAAGGTGGCGGCGGTGTTGCAGTAGGTTATGTTGCAAGCGAGCCCACATACTCCGGACTGTACGGAACTACCAACATGGTTATAGGCGATGCTCTCCCCGAAGGTTTCAGCTCCGAAGTTTGGGATATGAACGGTGCATGTTATTCACAGATGCCCGACCTCATAAAGAACAGACGCCCTGAAATTTTCACCGTGGATATGGATTGATTCAGTTTTAATTTAAGCCAAAAACCGCAGGAAACAAACTCCTGCGGTTTTATTATGCATTTTGCACACGTGTGGTATTATGTATGAAAAAGCAGCAATAAGAACAACACCGGGACAGGTAGTGCGCTTGTTCCGATTTTTTTGTGACGCAAAAGAGCTTTTTTGAAATGGTGTTGCGGTCCGATTCTTTCAGAAACCGATTTGGAAGAAAAGCAGGGAGAGGGGTGTTGATTAAAAAAATAAAAGGGGCAGTTTTTAGCTGCCCGAATTGCATTTCACAGTAAAAACATTTATGCTTTTAAACGCTGCTCAATGTATCCTTCCACTTCGCTCACATCAATCCCGAGAACGAGTGCAATTTCGCCGTAAAGCTTGCTCTCTGCCTGCCTGAGCATGAGGCTGTCGGATGTGCGCAGTTTTTTTCCGCATTTTGCAAGTTCGCCACGGTGCGTGTAGAGTATGCGCATCATACGAACTAAGTCATTGCGTGTGCCGTTATTCAGATATTCACGGAAAGTTTCATTGCGAACTCTGTCTTCCGCTATCCACTCACACACCTCATGCGGCATGGAAGCTATAAGCTCGTTTATCTCATCGGGGGTGAGCAGCGGCTGCATTTTTGCTACTAATCTTTCATTGTTTGTGGGAATAAAGATGGTGGTTTTCTCATCGTTGACGGGCGAGAGAACATAGTATTCCACGGTCTTTCCCAAAACCGTTTCTTTTCGCACATCTATCACCTTGCAAACGCCTGATGTTCCGTAACTTAACAGCGTTCCTACTTTCATAACTTGTCCTGCCCTTTTGTGTCATTCAACCGCATTTATAAAGCTGATATGGGCATTATATCACTGCATGTCAAACATAGAGTAACATATCACCAACATGATTATAACACAAAGGGGGGCGTAATGTCAACTCGAACAGGGTGGGGGCAAATTATAAAAAACGCTTTTCCTCCAAGACTGAATGTTGTATAGTGAATGAGATTAAAGAACTGTTGAGGGATGAATAGGAGTAAAGGGGTATCCATATTATGGTGTCACATGCAAACGAAACTCTTGCAAACTTCCCCGTTACATGGTATTATAGGGCTAATTAAGGCCTTGTGCCGTAGGAGGAATGAGTATGAAAGCTTCATCGAAGCTGTTGATTATAGTAATATTTGCAGTGGTTTTGGCGGCGGTAATAGTTGCTGCGCTCATAAGCGGCGGAATAAAATCCGCAAGTGTGCCCACTCGGGTAGTTATAAATGAAATAATGCTGAAAAATTCAGAAACTTGTCCCGATGAGAATGATAACTACTATGACTGGATAGAGCTATACAACCCGTCCGACAAGGAAGCTGATATATCGGGATTCGGTCTTTCTGACAGTATAACCGACCCCGTAAAATATGTTTTTCCACGCAACACTATACTGGATGCAAACGGGTATCTTGTGATTTATTGTTCGGGAAATACCGATGAGGGCGCATATTATGCCGACTTCAAACTGTCGGCTAAGGATGATGCGGTGCTGTATGACTTGGGTGGAAATCCCATTGAATGCGTGGAATTACAGAGCGTGGCAAGCGGATATTCACTTGCACGCATTTCGCACGAAGCGTCGGACTTCAAAGAGCAAAGCCCTACACCCGGTTTTGAGAACAGTGAAAAAGGCATTGCGGCATATGCAGAGTTCATGGAGAGCAGAGCTGCATCTGCACAGGATGCAAAAGGCGATATCATAATAAATGAGTTCATGGCGCAGAATGTTACCACATTAAGAAGCGGCGACGGTTCATATTATGACTGGGTGGAGCTTTATAATGCATCGGATGAGGATATGAATTTGGAGGGCTGGTATCTTTCGGACGATACGGAAAACATAAAAAAGTACATGCTGCCGACAGACACGGTGATAAAATCGCATGATTACCTCATAATCTTCTGTTCGGGAAACACAGAATCTGCTTCGGGAGAGATACATGTACCTTTCAGACTTGCGGCATATGAGGAGAGCGTGGTACTGGCAGACCCAAACGGCAGTATGACGGACAAGGTCACATACAGAAGACAGCAGGCGGACATATCGTTTGCAAGGAACACGGACGGCGAGTTTGAAGAAACCGAAAAGCCCACGCCTGGATACCCGAATACGCAAAAAGGCTACGATGAGTTCTCAAAATTGGCTTTTCTGCCATCCTCTCCGCTCTACATATCGGAAGTCTTAGGCTCAAACTCGGATGTGAAAATAAATTTCGGGGGCAGCACACTGTATTGTGATTATATAGAACTTGCAAATGAAGGCGATGAGGATATTGACATATCGGGCTATGCACTTTCCGATAACCCCACAAACCCGGCAAAATGGACTTTCCCACAGGGAAGCAGTATTTCAGCCGGTGAATTTCTTTTAGTGCTTACATCATCTGCAGGTGATGCAGTCTCAGACGACCGCAAGACAAACTTCTCCGTAAGTGAGGAAGGTGACACGGTGTATCTGTTTTCGCCCGAGGGTACTTTCTTGGATAAACTGGGCGGAAGCACATTTTATTCCGATATGAGCTATGGCAGAAACAAGAAAAAGGAGACAAAACTGTATGCCACTCCCACACCGGGAAAGAAAAATTCAAAGAAGGAATACACTGCATTTACGAGCGTTCCCGAATTCAGTATTGCTCCCGGCATATACGATGAGGAATCCATCTTGGTGAGCATATCCTGCGAAGAAGGAGAAACGGTGTATTACACCACCGATTGCACATATCCCAACACAAAAGATAAAAAGTACAACGGTGAACCCATAGAAATAACGGAAAACACGGTTATTCGTGCAAAAACCGTTCGTGACGGGTATTACAGCGGTTTTTCATGCGTAAGCGGTACATACCTCTTTACACATGATGATGTGAACCACGCACTGCCATGCATGTCGCTTGTGACGACTCCAGATAATCTCTGGGATGATGACGACGGCATATATGCATACGGTGATGCGGATTTGGAAAATGATACCTGGCCGTACTGGCAGAGTGAAGCAAACTTCTGGAAAGATATGGAGGTTCCCGCATATTTTGAAGTGTTTTCGGACACGGACGGAAAGCGTGTTTTCGGTCAGAATGTGGGAATAAGTATAGCAGGCGCATTTGGACAGGGCAGGGAACAGAAAGGCTTTGCCGTTCGTGCCCGTGACGAGTACGGTGAAGACAGAATGAACTGCAAATTCTTTGAAAATCTGGAGTTTTATGAGTACAAGTCGCTCACACTGAGATGCGGTGCACAGGACCAGGCAAACGGAAAGATACGTGATGTACTTGCAGCAGGACTTTTGCGTGACAGTGATGTACATTTTCTGTATCAAGAATACAAGCCCTACGTGTTATACCTAAACGGAAAGTACTGGGGCGTGTATTTCATGCGTGAAAAGCGTTCCCGTTTCTTTGTGGCGCAACATGAGGGACTGGGCTTGGAAAACTCAGAAAATGTTACACTCATAAAGTCCGAAACCCGTGCAAACTACGGCAGTACAAAGGAGTGGGCAGACCTCATGGACTACGTCAGACAGCACGGTGTGACAAATGATAAACACTATGAATATCTGTGTGACCGCATGGACATTGATTCGTTTACGGACTACATGATATGCGAGATTTATGTTGCAAACTCCGACTATTGGAACATACAGATGTACAAGACGGAGGGCGGAAAGTGGAAGTTTATCTATTATGACTTTTGTTGGGGTTTTAATAATTACGAGCATGAAACGCTGAAAGCACGTCGTAATGATGCGCAGCCCTGTTCCGACCTGTTCAATGCGCTCCTCTTACGCAGTGATTACCGTGAAAAGTTCATACGCCGATTTGCTCAGTTGTGCGACACCGTGTTTGCAGAGGAAAGGGTACTTGCACTCACACAGGAATTGTACGATGCGGTGCAGCCTGAGATGAAGCGTGAACGCAGCATATTCAATTCCCCTGATTCGCCGTATTTTTCTTATGTGGATCCACAGAACTATTCTTCGTATGGAACCTTTGAATCTCACATTGAGGAGATAAAGAGTTTCGCAACCCACAGGCGTGATGAGGTAATAAAGGACTTAAAGCATGAGTTCCGTGCCGAACGCAGTTTGATAGAGGAGGTATTTTCAGATGGCTGAATACAGGCATGAACTGAAATACTACCTCTCATACCCAGATTATATGTTGCTGCAAAAGCGACTTGCCGCCACAGTTCCCCGTGACATACATGCAGGCGAGAGCGGAAAGTACTTCATACGCAGTCTGTACTTTGACGATGTGTATGACAGTGCATTCACGGAAAAGCTCAGCGGAGAGGATTTGCGTGACAAGGTGAGGCTCAGATACTACAACCTTGTTCCCGATAAGATAAAATTAGAGCGTAAGAAGAAAACATCGGGCTACATACTGAAAGAAAGCATCACACTTTCAAAGTCCGAATGCGACCTGCTCCTGAGCGGTGATTGCAGCTTTTTGTTAAAACGCAGTGAACCCTTTGCCCATGTGATGTACACGGAGTTTGTGACACGGGTTTTGAGGCCAAAGGTGATAGTGGATTATACCCGTGAGCCGTTTATATTTCCGTATGAAAATGTGAGGATAACATTTGACACACAGATACGGACGGGGTATCATAGTATAGATATTTTCAATCCCGATATACCTACATATCCCGTGATTGAAAGAGATATGCCGGTTTTGGAAGTGAAGTTTAATAAGGCTTTGCCCCGCGGCATACACGCCATGTTGCAAGAGGCATCGCCCACACGCTCCCAAATAAGCAAGTACTGCCTGTGCAGACAGTTTGAATTATAAGATGCATAATACACATAAACATAATGCAGGAGGATAAAACATGATAAATACTTTGGCAATTATTGAAGCGTTGTCGCTGAAAGATTATTTTACAGCGCAGATAGGACTCGGACGAATACTTTTGACTCTGCTGATGTCGCTTGCAGTGGGTCTTATAATATTCTTTGTATACAAAAAGACCTTTGCAGGCGTGATGTACTCCCGCAATCTGAACGTAAGTTATGTAATGCTCACCATGGTGACATCGCTCATGCTCATGCTCATAAATAATAACCTCACGCTGAGTCTCGGTATGGTGGGTGCACTCTCCATCATTCGTTTCAGAACCGCCATAAAGGACCCCGTGGACACCGTGTTCATGTTCTGGGCAGTGGGTGAGGGCATTGCCATAGGCGTGGCGTACTTTGTGGAAGCCGTTATTGCAGTGGTGGTCATAGGCATCATACTCATACTTATGAGCATAATTAAGCTGCGCCAGTCAACACCGTATATAGTTATACTCCACTATACCGAAGCGGGTCAGGGCGCAATCAAGCGTTTCATGCACTCGTTCCCGGGTTCAAAGATAAAGAGCAAGAGCGTATCGGGCGGCAAGGGTGAGATTACCATAGAACTCCGTGCAAAACCTAAGGAGTTGAACTTTGTGGAAAAGCTTGCGGCGTCTGAGGGCATTACAGACGCTATGGCAGTGGCACACAACGGCGATGTGGTAGCATAAACACAAAAAACTTCTAAAATAACAGGCATGATTTTTCGGTCATGCCTGTTTTGCTTTTTTAGCTGTAAGATTTTTGTGCTGCT
>JAFSHG010000115.1 GCA_017440405.1 Clostridia bacterium | reverse complement strand
TGAGAGTGAGGAACCGACACCCACTCCGCCCGTGAGTGAGGAACCGACACCTACTCCGCCCGAGAGTGAAGAGCCCATAAGGGTTACAGGTGATCTCACAGGTGATGAAGTGTTGAATACAGCAGATGCAGTGGTGCTTTTGAAAGCAGCAGCAGGGATGACGCAACTCACTCCCGAACAGATACGAGTGGCAGATGTGAACGGAGACGGAAGCGTGAACACGGGTGATGCCGTAACCATATTGCAGTTTGCGGCAGGACTTATAACGGAATTATAATGATAAAGAAAGCCGACTTGCTGATTTGTGCAGGTCGGCTTTTTTGGTGAAAAAACGTACAATATATGATTTTACGCTTGACAAGATGCGTGTAATGGGTATAATGAAAGAGTTGAAAGCAGAAGCACCCGCTTCTCACCCGCCGAGGTCATAAGGATTCTCAGGTGAAGGTAACAGGACTTTATACATGTTTAGTATAGTTTTGTATTATTGTGGGTGTGCTGCGCATATCCGCTTTTTTTATGCGGATAAGCATCAGTAAAATTATTAAAACGGAGGTGTCTATCATCGCTACTAACAATTCAAGTGAGCAGCCCATCAATGAGCAAATTCGTGATAAGCAGGTTTTCCTCATTGATGAAAACGGAGAGAAATGCGGAGTAACCGATACAGCGGTTGCACTGCGCATGGCGGAGGAGAGAGATTTGGATTTGGTGCTCATAGCAGCACAGAATCCGCCCGTATGCCGCATAATGGATTACAGCAAGTATCGTTTTGAAAAGATGAAACGAGAAAAAGAGCAGCGCAAAAATCAAAAGGTAATGGAGCTGAAAGAGATTCGTCTTTCCCCCACCATTGATGTGCATGACTTGGAAGTTAAAGCAAAGAGCTGCCGCAAGTTCCTGAAAAACGGCGATAAGGTGAAAGTAACCATTCGATTCCGCGGCAGACAGATGACACATAATGATTTGGGTCATGAAGTGTTTGATGCATTCATGGAGCTGGTCGGAGAATGTGCACAGGTGGACCGTGCAGCAAAGATGGAAGGCAGAAGCCTTATAATGATACTGATGCCAAAGGCACAAAAATAAACAACAAAACAAGGAGGTACAAACCCTATGCCGAAAATCAAAACACACAGGGGAGCAGCAAAGCGTTTCAGTCTCACAAAGTCGGGAAAAATTAAGCGCGCAAAGGCTTACAAGAGCCACATTCTTACCAAGAAATCAACGAAGAGAAAACGCGGTCTGCGTCAGACGGGCTTCATAGCACCCGAAGAAACAAAGAAGATTGCAAAGCTCATTCCGTACAAATAATAGGAGGAAATCATTATGGCAAGAATCAAGAGATCAGTAAACGCCCTCAAAAAGCGTCGTAAAATATTCAAGCTCGCAAAGGGTTACTTTGGAGCAAAGAGCAAGCAGTACCGTGCAGCATCACAGCAGGTAATGAAGTCACTTGCATATGCATATGTGGGAAGAAAGCTGAAAAAGCGTGAATATCGCAAGCTTTGGATTGCTCGTATAAATGCAGGCGCAAGAATGTGCGGCACTACATACAGCCGCATGATAAACGGACTTAAAGTTGCAGGTATAGAAGTAAACCGCAAGGTTCTGGCTGATTTGGCCGTAACGGATATGGCTGCATTCACACAGCTTGCAGAAGCTGCAAAGAACGCTTTGGCAAAATAAGCTGTGATTATTGAAAGTACAAGAAACGAATCGGTAAAGCGCACAAGGGCACTCGCAACCAAAAAGGGCAGGTCTGAAACGGGTCTGCACTTCATTGAGGGCGATAAACTTGTGCGTGAAGCCGTTATATCGGGTGTGAATTTTGCTGATGCCTTTGTGGAAGAGGGTCACGACCTCATGGTTGCCATATTAGAGGGCGCAGGGGCAAAGGTGAATATAGTGAGCAGAAGCGTGATGAAGAGCCTCACAAACACCAACGAGCCGCAGTGGGTTTGCGCATCCGTGGAAACGCCGTCATATGCGCTTCCGCTTTGTTATCCTCACGGACTCATCGTGGTTTTGGACGGAGTGCAGGACCCGGGGAACATGGGTACTGTTATTCGCACCGCCGATGCATTTGCAGCGGCAGGAGTTCTCATAAACGACACCTGTGCAGATCCTTTTGCACCAAAACCCGTGAGGGCTTCCATGGGTTCCGTGTATCACCTGCCCATATGGCGGGGAGATATTGCCACAGAACTCGATCGCATGGCGGAGCAGAAGTTTACGGCGGTTTGCGGACACTTGGAGGGAGAAGAAACCTTGCCCGAAATTTCGGGTGATACCGCACTCATAATAGGAAACGAAGGCCATGGCGTGAGCGATATTATTGCAAACAAGTGCATAAAATATCGTCTGCCCATGTACGGTCTGGCAGAATCGCTGAATGCATCCGTTGCAGCAGGCATTCTGATATACGAAATGGCAAAGAAGATAAACGCAGGAGGAATGTAACGATGAGGATAGGTGTGATAAGTGACACTCATGGAAATACGGTATCTCTCAAGCGTGCAATGAGCCTTATAGGTGATGCGGACGCATGGTTTCATCTGGGCGATGTGGCATCCGATATCCTGAAAATACAGGACGAACTGAATGCTCCCGTGTATGCTGTGTGCGGCAATTGCGATCTTGTTCGGTGTGCACCGCTGTATCGGGTGGAAGAACTGGGCGGAAAACGCTTTTTTCTCACCCACGGTCATGAGTTTGCAGTACGGATGGGTACAGGGGTTTTGACGTCCAAGGCCGCTGAATTGCATTGTGATGCTGCCATATATGGCCACACACATATACCGCTTGCAGAATACGGCGGAGTGTGGGTGCTGAATCCGGGCAGTACGGCAAAACCGTTGGGAGAGAGTGGGGCATCGTGCGCTGTAATCACCATCGAAAACGATAAGATGAAATTTGACATCATAAATATTTGATTTGCTTCATGCGGAGGCAAAACTAACTGTGCACCCACATAAATGACGGAGGTATACGATGAAAATATGCACATGCGGACATGAGTTTAAGGCAGGGGAGGAACTTTGCCCGGTTTGTGGAAACAGAATTGAAGAAATTCCCGAAAGCGTTGAAACCACGGCTGCACCGATAGGTACTGTGGCTTCCGTGATTGATACGGCATCGGGCGAAAAAAAGAGCGGAACAGATGAAAAAGCGAAAAGCAAGCAGGCAAGCGACGACGCTGCACCCATAAGTGCCATATTTGAAAAGCCGGTACAGACTGCACAGTCGGGTGAAAGAAAGATTGTGAAACCCGAAACACCAAAGCCGGGTCCCAATGTGGAGCTTCAATCGGTGGCAAACGCTTCCGCAAGCAAAAAATTAGACCCCATGAAAACGCCTCCACCCATTGAGAGCAGATATTCTGTACTCAACACCCCGCTTACCGTCTTGAATGTCTTCATCATGCTGATACCCGTTTTGGGCTTTGTGTACGCATTGGTGGCAACCATGTCAAACTCCAAAAAGGCTAATATGCGAGTCTTGACATCTGCATTTTTGACTGCATATCTCATCATGTTTTTTATTGCGGCAGTAGCAGTTTTGGTACTCATACTCTTCTTTGAGGTTCAGTTCAATGAGATCTGCGGAATAGTGAAGTATACGGTTGATACATTGATAAGATTGATAAAAGCAATGTAACTTATAAATTCAGGTCAAGGAGCAGGCGGACACCATTGCGCTATATGTCTGCTGTGGACTAATAAAATAAGAACAGACTTCGTTTTTGCGAAATCTGTTCTTTTTATTTTGCTGTTTAGCTTATACAAGAAGTTTAATTGGCTGCAAACCTCAATATTGCGGAAGCGTCCGCCGTGTTCACCTTGCCGTCATTATTGAAGTCGGCAAGTGCAGAGGCTTCATCGCTCAAATCCAAAAGTCCTGCCACATATTTCAGTACAAATGACGCATCACCTGTATTTACATTGCCGTCACCTGTGGCATCACCTGTGAGTCCGTACATTGCAGTAACAGTCATGTTGGAAGTAACATTCGAGAAGTCCTTATCCCAACCCGTAAACGTATAACCGTCATGCGTGGGCACTTCGGGAGCTTTGGCTGCCTTGCCCGCCTCCACCTGCTGAGTGGAAATGACTTCCTCGGTGAGTCCGTCCACAAACTTTACCGTGAAACCGCTTGATACCACCGTGATTTTCATCGACGCATTAAATGCATTGCCCAGTTCATCTTTCAATTCACAAGCTATGACGGTTTTTCCGTCATCCACACCCGTTACCAGTCCGTTTGAGTTTACCTGTGCCACATCTTCATTGAACGACGACCATGAAACGGTGGAATATTTGAGCGCACCCTCGGGCTCTGTGGTAACGGTGAGCTGCAATGTATCGCCCACATTTATTTCTGCTGTTTCGGGAAGCAGAGTTATGGCGGTTACAGGTATGGGGGTGTGTCTATCGCCTATGTACAGGTTATAGTCGCCTTTGCAGTCCCACCTTGCGTGCTCGGAACCGTATTCATCGTATCTGCCGAAACGGTCTATTGCCTTATCAAACGCTTCCTTGGTGGAGTTAAACTTGCCCGTATCGGGGTTTACAGTGCGGAGCTGCTTTGTGTATTCGCCGAATATTCGCTTTTCATATACAAAGGATACCGACTGCGTGTAGCCCGTGATGAAGCCTGCACCCAAACCTAAAAATGCATTGCTCAGGTGTGATGTGTGCATTCCGTAACATGAACCTAAGTACACGATGGAATTAGGAAGTGAGTGTGTGTAGTATGTTATAAAGGGTGCCAAAACGCCTGTATAAATATCGCCTCGCACAAGTCTTCCGGCTGAGTAATCGGCATTCGATGCGCCCGATGTGTACGTTACACAAATGAGGTTTTGCGAACCGTAGAGAGAGCCGTGTGCATCAACAAGTATCATGCCGTATCTATCTAGATTCTTAAATGCAGCTATATCGCCCTTGCCCACTGTAACAGGCTCACTGCCTATGTTATAGTCCAAATGTCCGTTGCCGTAGAATGCAGAAATACTGCCGCCGCCCATTGCATTTTTAAGACTTATGGCTTCCGTGAGGTAGTTTGTGGTGAAATCTTCTTCACCCTCCACACCGTAATCGGGTGCAATGATACAGATATTGCGATTGCCTATGTAAGACTCCGTTGCACGCATATCCGATAAAATTTCTTCATCATTTTCCGTCTCCTGCTGTACGGTCACATCCTTCCTCTGCAAGGCAAGGTCTGCGTCATACACATTTCCTACACCGTCTGCCGTTTTGAAGTTTATGATGCTGTCGGTTTCATACCACACTTCGGTTACGTTTTCATCTGCCCGCAAGGTGCTGTACACACCGCTCAAAACTGCGGTTTTGTTTGCTTCCGTAATGGAATTTGATACTGATTTTACCATGTCCCATGTTTTATCGTCACGAGCTATGTCCGATGCCGTGAGCGGATTATAAAAGTTAATGTCACATGTAAGTTCATCCGAATTTGCAGTATTGAGTGAGTATGTCTGCGTGGACTTTTCGTTCGCACTTATATGAACTTCACCCTCATATGTGTAAGGTGCAGTCTCCGTAAGTCGGACTACGTCTTTTCCGCTCTCGTCCTGTACATACAAACCTTGCACGCCTGTTGTATCAAGCTTTGCCGTGAATTTTACGCTGTCTGAGTATCCGACTTCTATGCCCGTATTGTCAGATGTGAAAGAAATCGCCTTTGCACTTGCTGCCGCCATGGTGCTGCTTATAGGACAGCTTCCCACCGCAAACGCTGCAAGCATGAGAATTGCACATGCACATGCAAACCTCCGTGTGTGTGTCATTATTATGTCCCTCCGTTATGTTTAATGCATATATTATATCACATGACACGTCGGAATAAAAGAGCTATAAAATGAATTTTATGTAAAATACTGTAAAAAGCAGCTTGTAAACGGACATCCGCCGTTTGTACAAGCCGCGGGGGTATTAAAATGACGTGCGGTGTTGACTAAAAAGCGAAAAAATCATACAGGATTTCATCCTGCTCCGTACAGCGCATCGCAAATACGGTTTAAGAGTCTGCTCCTGTTTCGCCGCACCGTGGAGAGACTGCATTTCATGGCACGACTGGATTCTTCATCGGTCATGTTGCGAAAATATTTGTATTCAATGCTCATATAATACGGGTCGTCACGCACGTACCGCAACGCCCTGCGGATTTGCCGCACCTCGTATTCGTCAACGGCAAGGTACGACCGCAACACCCCTATCTGTGCCTCGAATGCGTCCTGCGGGTCCATGCGCATACCGCTTTTGAGCATCGACACAAACGACTTGGACGAACGCCTCAACGCATCAAAGTTCATGTCGTTCAGCTCCTCTATATCACGCCTGTGGTCGCGTATCCTGCCGCAAAGCGTCTTGTACCTGTACAACCTGCGTTCGGTTTCCCTGCATCGGTTACTCTCTTTTGAGTGTTCCATAAAAGTTTACCTCCTTTGTCGTTAAAAACGTTTGGCACAAATGTATTCACATATTGTTCGTCAACAAACATTTGTTCTGTATTAAGTCTAACAGAATTTTCTCGTTTAAGCAATAGCAGGTTTTGTCGAATTTTAGGTTGAGGGATGAAAAGGGGACAGGTGTGTTGATTATGAATAGGTATGATGTGCAGTTTTGAATATGGAAAGAGCAAACATGTAAGATGAAGAATCTTGTATGCTTGCTCTTTTTCTGTTAGTGAAGTTATCGTGATTGATTTAATATCAGTTTGTTTTTACCCATAATGCGGGACGTACGGCAGTAGAAGTGCATCGGCCGTCGAAGCCTCTGTAATCAATTTGGGCGTCCACGCTCCCTACAATCAAAGCGCAACAGCCGTTGCTGCCGGTAGTTCTCAGCCACCACCATGTTTTGCCGTTTTCTTTGTTTACCAATGCACCCCTTGCTTTGGCATACTCAGTGGCAGCCACGTGCCTGTCGGTATTTTCCGGGAAATAATGCAAGACTTCATGCAAACTGAGCAGGAACACTTTATCGTTTGTGGTTGGGGTTGCGCATTCTGAATTTTCCAACTCAAAATTCGTGTTTTGCAATTCCCGTACTTCTATCAGTTCGCTTTCTGACGATGAAAAGGCTTCCGAAATGAAGTCATCATTCAGCCAATGTCTCAATGTACAGTCTTCCCATGTCACTTCACCGCCTGTGCTGTTAAACTCCAAACAGTCCAGCGGATACTTGCTTATGAGCAATGCTGCCCCTTTTTCATCGTCACGGTCTAAAACTATCCATTCTATGGGTTCTTTGCCGTTCATCTTATTGTTGTCCTGCTCATACGCTCCGAAAAGTACAGTGTTCCCTTTCACCCAAGACTTATCCTGACACTTTATTCGCATGTCTGAGGCGTTGCGATAATCGCCCAATCGGATAAACATACTGCCCGCTTTCTCGTAATTTTCTGTTGAATTTAATTCTAACGCTTCATTGTATTCAACTATGGGTGTAATTACGGTGTTGGTTAAAAAGCATACACCCAATATTATTACGGATATGCACAACACCGCACATATCAAACGCTTTGCATGTGACATAAGCGGCGAATGCTTTGGAACAGTTATCGGGGCGTTATAGAAAGGATACTTGGCCGATAGCTTTTCGGAAAGCTTTGCGGCTCTTTCACTGCAATGTGTGCTGCGCTCTGCGGCATCCTTGTAATCTGATATGCTCGAATATTGTGTTGCTGCTCTTTTCAGTAAAAACATGGCAGCATAATCTCGTGCGTTCTGTGCGAGCAATTCATCTTGATATGCGGAATTATATATGCTTTCGGTAGTCATAACAGCTTTCCTTTCTTGTTTTGTATTATCTATAATGAAAAAATGTTGTTATCGTATGCTCAACCGTTGTAGCCATCCTTGAACGCCTGTATCATTTCGCCCGTAAGACTTACGCCGTCTGAAACCATGTCTATCTCGCCGCGTCTGAACCAGCCCGCTTCGGACAGTTCGTCTTCTTCCAGCTCAATGTCGGGTGAGCCGTCAAGCCGCGCGAAAAAACCCATGAGAAGATTTGAGTCCACTCCCCAAGGCTGACTTGCATAATAACGAATGCGTTTCACACGAAGCCCTGTTTCCTCCATGACTTCCCTTGCTACTGTATCTTCAAGCGTTTCGCCTATTTCGGCAAAACCTGCAATGAGTGCATAGTTTTTGTATGCTCTGCCTTTGTATTTGGTGAGAAGAATCTTATCATCGTTCAAGACCGCAACAATGACGGCAGGAGCTATTTGCGGAAAAACCTGATTGCCGCATTCACAGTCCAATGCACGCATGTTTTCGTTATGGTGCATGAGCTTTCCGCACCTGCCGCAAAAACGGTTGTTTGAATACCAGGTATGCAGGTGGTATGCGGTCATGAGTGCAAATACGGACTCTTTGGGCGCACACGTTCTCAGTTCACGAATGTTTATGAACTTATAGCCGTAACGTGATATGTCCGAGTGATTTACCAAAAAGTAATTTATATCATTTATGCGGAACAGATAAGAAAATCTTTCCACCCGTGACGACAGCATACCGTACGTGGGAAATTCCAACGAATTGCCCGCACGTTTTACAAGCACCGTGTCACGGTCAAACATGAAGCATATGTCTTGCAGACGCGGCTTTTCAGATGAATAAGTGTTGTTATACACAGCAGGTGATATATCCTGTAACATACTTTTTTCTCCTATTTCACTTCCTGTTTACTATGATAGCTTATATCAAGTTTTTTTGCAAGTTCATGTTTTGGGGTACACAGTGTAAATTATTTGTTTTTATTCGACTCAACACCGCACGGCAGAATATACCGAAAAGCAAGGGGGTGTATGGTATAGCGCAATGCATGATGAAAACAGTTTTTCAAGCGCAAAAAAAAAGACTGTGGGAAATTATACTGAGTTTTCCACAGCCATTGTGTTTTGGACTAATGTGGGGATGCCGAACAGAGTCCCTTTTACTTTTTCGTCTTTGGAGTGAAGAACACCGATGCCAAATACCCGAACACCACGGCGGCTGCAATACCGCCCGCCGTAGCTTTTACGCCGCCCGTGAATGCACCGAGTATACCTTCATTTTTTGCACCCTCTATTGCACCTTGAGCAAGCGAATGTCCGAATCCCGTGAGCGGTACGGTGGCACCTGCTTTTCCGAGTTCTTCAAGTGGCTCATACACGCCTATTGCAGATAAAACCACACCCAGCGTAACAAAAAGTACAAGTATTCTTGCCGATGTGAGGCGTGTGTATGAAAGGAGAAGTTGTCCCACCACGCATATCAGACCGCCTACTACAAATACCCATATGTAATCCGTAAAACTGCTCATTGCTTTTATCTCCTTTCCAAAATTATCGCATGTGCTATGCCGGGTATGCTTTCGCCCTGAAATGTGGATGTGGGGCTCAATAGTGCGCCCGTTGCCATAAATACAGCGTTTTTGAAGTCGCCTTCTTCCATGCGTTTGAGCAAATATCCGCACAATGTTACTGCACTGCAACCGCAACCGCTTCCGCCGCAATCCACTTTTTGACTTTCTGCAAAGACTATGTTGCCGCAATCTAAGTATTTGTTGCGTACATCCACCCCCAGTTCTGCACACATGTCGCAAAACAGCGTTCCGCCCAGTCTGCCCAAATCTCCCGTAACTATGAGGTCAAAGTCATCGGCGGTTTTGTTGAAATCGGCTAAAAGCCCTGTGAACGTGGATACGGCGGCAGGTGCCATGGCAGCACCCATGTTGTTTGAATCCGTGATACCCATGTCCACCACCTTGCCTATGGTGCCGCCCACGATATGCACGGTGTTGTATATCCTGCTGTTTTGTTCGCTGCTCTTTTGCTCATTATCGCCGGAAACCACGATGGCGCATCCTGTGCCTGTGACGGTTCGCTGTGCTGTTGCCGTGTTTTGAGAACCGAGTTCGAGTGGGAAACGGAACTGTCTCTCCGCCGTGGAGAAATGACTTCCTGCAATACATGCGCTCTGTGTGAGGTATCCTCCGTCTGTGAGCATGGCACAGCATAAAAGGCTCTCGGACATGGTGGAACACGCTCCGTACAGACCAAGATACGGAGTGCCCAAATCACGTGCGGCAAAGTTTGCGGAGATTATCTGATTCAGCAAGTCGCCGCCCAATAAACAGTCCAACTTCCTGTAATCGCATTTTGCTTTGTCGCAGGCAATCTTCACGGTTTCGATGTACATCTTTCGTTCCGCTTTTTCCCAAGAGTCCTCGCCCCAGGTGTCGTCCTCCAATATCATGTCAAAATATGTACCTATGGGGCCTTCGCCCTCCATATCGCCTGCAATGGCGGCAGAGGTTAAAATGCGTGGTGCGGTGTGAAATATCACTGACTGTTTTCCTACTCTGTTTGAATTCATGCTTTACCTCCCAAGGCATATATTATGCAGTATATAAGTCCCACAAGCACGGAAGATGCTATTCCGTACACGAGTACGGGGCCTGCAAGCTTGAACATATTTGCGCCAACACCTAAGATGTACCCCTCACGTTTATATTCCATGGCAGGTGCTACTATGGAGTTTGCAAAACCAGTTATGGGGACAATGGAACCTGCACCCGAGAATTTACCTATTTTATCGTACACACCTATCCCTGTGAGCAGCATACCCAGGAAGATTAAAACTATGGATGTGAATGCACCACGGCTCTTTTCCGTAAAGGTGAACATTAAACTTCCCACATCTGATATGAGCTGACCTATGCAGCATATGATGCCGCCCGATATGAATGCTTTTATGCACTGAAAACCCGTTCTGCTTTTGGGCATCATCTCATTTACTTTTTGTTCGTACTGCCTTTGTTCAGGCGTTTTTTCCTGTTTCATTGCTTGCGCCGCCTTTCATATTTTCATTTCGCTGCTCCGCCTTGTTTTTGTGTGGCGGAAAACATATTTCTTTTTCCTCAAAACCCACTATACCGTTTTGGTTTTCCTTTTTATGCTGCATGTGTTTCCACCACGCTTCCGTGAACAAATCTTGAATTTTCAGGCTCATCTTTGCTCTTTTCGTTCACAAAATATAATGTCAACACAGCCACCATACCAATCAAGAATACCGAAACAATCAGTACGGTTCGCCATATACTCCTTGTCATACCGTCACTCCTTTCATATCAAATTTAGTTTTTGCAGCAGTTTGCGGTTTATGCATTCCGTGTGTGTGGCGAAAGTACAGCTTTTTTGTTTCTTCAACACCGTTTGAGCAAACAATTTCGTCAGCCGTTTTTGTAATAAAAAAATATATTTTTTATTTTCATGTGGCATTTACATATTTTGGTGGATATATAAGTAGAGGCATATAGAAATGGGGTGATTACAATGTGGCATAATCAGGTGCAGTAATGCAAATATTTTGTGCGCAACACAATATGCGTATAAGCAGTAGCAAGGCGCACAAAAGCAGAAAAAACGATTCTAAGAATTGAGGAGGAATTTTTATGAAACAGAAGATAGTATTATTTATTATCTGTGCAGCAATGTTGATGCTGTGCGGATGTGTGGGCAAAACGGACACGCTGCCCCAAAGCGGCGATGCTGCAAACAGTGAACTCAGACCGCAGGACATAGGCAACGGAAGCGGAAATGTTGCGCCGGAGCTTGCAATGCGTTTGGAAGAAGTGGAACCTGTGAGCGAAGCACAAAATGACGGGATTGCCGTTGGATTCGTGGGTTTTGAGGATTCGGACGAATACTTTTCGGTGTTGTCATGCATGGTAAAAGGCAAAGTCACCGAGGTAAAGGAGTACAGAAAGACGGAGTACTACCCCGAAACGGGCGAAACGGAAGCGAGTGATTATTTCACGCTCGTGACGCTCAAAGTTCAGAAGAACTACGGCAACAGGGATTTGCAGTACTGTGATGACGACACGATACGCTTCATGTACATGCAGAGTTCGTATGAAAACATACCGGATGTACCCTTCCTGGAGAAAGGTGATACATGCATCGTGGGTCTATCCGATATGGAACATGCGTATTCCGAGTTTGCAAACCTTATGGAACTGTGTGACTACTACGTGTTGAATCCACAAATAAGCGTAATCAAAAAGACGCAGGACGGCTATGCAGCGGAAAAATTCATGAGCTATTTTGACGGCGAAGATACGCATTACAAGCTCTCGGAAATTGAAAAGTGCATAGAGGACAATACGGATAAAATACGCGACCTCTCACTCGCTGAGTTTATGGATGAGAGATATAATGAATCAAATTAACTAACAGAAAGGAACTTACACTATGAAACGAATTACTTTTATTATCACCGTGGCTGTTGCCATAATCATGACTTGCAACTCTGCAATGGCAAGTTCACTCAGCACCTTATACAGAACCGATTCAAGTACAGGCTGGACGCTTCGGTCAGACAAATACCACATGGGCTCAAAATCCTTTGATTATCAACTTTCAACAGGAACTGAAAACAAAGGATATGGGACTTACATAGATGATGCTATAGGACTGTGGAATAGCGGAGCTACAAGCGGAAGCAGCAGAATTATGAAACTCACTGAGGTTACATCCACAGACGAAGGGCACTTCACTACTACGGTAGATTTAGTGTGTTATAAGATAACAAGGTATAATGTCAGCAGCAGCGAGGTGTATGAGTGGAGCATATCCATAGGAGCGACTACCGAAGCAGCACTCAACGGCGGCGTGGCTGCGACAAGGAATGTGTCACGAATAATAGCCAACTCGTTAGGTTATGTGTACGGATTGGGATATAGCTCGGGAACAACGGTTATGCGTAACCCTTCTACAACATCTACATGGGATGTTGTACAGTCCATGGATAAGAAAGCACTCAGAGTTGTGACCCATGCTCATATGCATACTGCCGATTTTACGCTGCAAGGATATGAAACATACAATTCGACTAATCATAAACTGCGTTGCTCCTACTGCAAATCTTACTATTTGGCATTGCATGATTTTACGGGACCACATGCCGGGCTGTATACTTGCTCGGACTGCGGATATGTAACTAATAACATTACACCCGTAAATTAATGTAATCTGATAGAAGCCGAAATTGAGCGGGTATACGTTCAATTTCGGCTTAGTAGAAAGAAAGGAGGTATTCATATGACGAAAAGAAGTAAGTCGGGCTTTACTCTGGTCGAAATTGCTGTCGTCATAGTGGTGATAGGGGTTTTAGCCGCCGTGCTTATACTGGTAATAGGCGGTGCGATAACAAAGGCAAATGCAAAGTCGGCACTGCAAGACGCTCGGAATGCTCTCACGGGGTATGCGGAGTATGTCATAGATAAAGGCTCACAAAATGCAGATGCTATCATAATTGCGGAAAAGAAAGAGAAACTGTATGTGTTCGGTTACATTGCACAGACGGGGAATTTGTATGAATCGGAAGGAAATTTCTATGAATATGATATAAACAGTTCCGAAACGCTCATGACGGAGCTGAAAGATAAAGACTGCATACGGGAGAGTGCTGACATGGCGGGGCGTGACGTATCGGGAGAGATACAAAATTTGCCCCGAACCGTGCGAGTGTATGAGGGATACAGGCTGCTGGACTTTGAGACGGAATTTGAACTCGGAAGCTATGAAATTGAAATAGCACAGGGCTCTGAGGCACAGCTCACATGGACGGTGTCCCCGGACGCCCCCGTGGAGTTTACTTCCGATGACAGTAATATAGCGAGCGTTGATGAAAAAGGTCTTATAAGCGGAGTGGGCATAGGTACAGCCAAGATAACGGCAAGGTGCGGCAATGTGGATGTGACCTGCACGGTGCATGTGTACGGGTTCATTGAGTTTTCGGGCGACCTCTTGCAGTTGAAACAGTATTTTGAAAACACGGGAACCACCACCACCTGCATAAGATTTGTGAAACATGAGTCATATGATAATAATCAGGAATTGCTGCCGCTGAAAATACCGGCGGGAAAAAATGTCATATTGGATTTGAACGGGTTTGGTCAGGGTGCCATGGGGATTTCATATAACGGACCCGAGTGTTTCATAAAAAACGAGGGGGGAAATCTCACCGTATTAAACTCCAAACCGGAGTCAAATGGCGTCATATCGTACCAGGCTAACACGGATGCCATGGCTGCTGCGGTGATAAACGAATCGGGCTGCGTTAAGGTAGAGGGAAGTGTAGCATTTATGATTAACAATCGTTGCGAAACAGGTGACGGTGTTGACTTTATAAATAAAGATACTGCTTTTTTTACATCGGTGAAGCCTAATCCATTCAGTTTTAGTATTTATAATGCCAAAGGCGGACATATGAGCCTTACGGACTGCATGTTTGGCATGTATGAGGACGAGGGATTGAGCGAGGAGTATTGGAACGAATATTACAGCATAGTGAATGACGGCGTGATAGAGGAAATCACGGGCTGCGCTTTCGCAGTAACCGTAAAACCGCTTGTGAACCACGGCAGGATAATACGGATAACGGACAGCAATTTTTATGCGTGTGGCGAGTATATAACTGAGATAGAGAACGGTGTGGAGACGGGATACTTTGAAGAGGCCACGGTGATGATGTCGGACGGTGAAGTGGGAATTATATCAAACTGTACTTTCCAAAACCATACCGGCACCGTATGCGAATTTACATCGGGCAGTGTGGACAGAATAATCGGCTGCACCATAATGAGCGAGTCGGGCATAAGCTTGGCGACGGGGGATGACTTTGTTCTTCATAACCTGCTCACCGACGGTACTTACTCCAACAAGATAAACCAAAAGCTCATAGCCCCCGGGTATGAGTGTGTGGAAAAAGACGGAGTCTGGATTATTCAAGAATCAAAATAATACTATAATTAAAACAATACATCTGCTGACCAAAATCAAAGACGGCGCATCTGTGTAAAGATGCGCCGTGAGTGTTATGTGGGGGGAGTATATATCATTTCTTGTAAAGAAACTGCCGTGATGGTGTCAGAGGGTATTAGGCAGGTCAACGGTATTTATAGCAAAGAGTGATACACGAAGTAAATCCGACATCAATCTATAGCCTTTAAGAAATCGGCCAGACTCAGACCGGAATTCAGCATTAGGAACTTATCGTTATATTTATCAACAAACGCACATGAGTAGTTTATAATATGTTCTAAAAGTTCTTCGGATATCACGCTGGAACGGAACGAGTTGGTGACTCTGAAAACAAGCGTGCCATCTGAAATATCGAGGCTGAAACTACCGATTGTAAGCTTATAGTTCACAGTGCATACCGCCACACATGCTTCTGCCATTTTATCTTCCTTTATTTTGAAGGGAAGTGGGGAAAACAGTCGCACGAGCTGCCTGTCTTCATCTATCTTGATTATGAACGACATGGGGAGATCGTCGCCGCGCACTTCAAATGAAATACGCGTGGAATCAACTTTATTATATTTCCAGTTTAATTCTTCAATAGCAGCACAAAGGCTGTTGTAGACTTTGTGTGCAAGTTCTGTTTGATTACTGTTTGACATACTTAAACCTCCTGATATTATGCGTCTGCGAATGCTTTAAAGTCAGCAAGTGACAGCATTCCCTTGGACATCATGAAAAACTTATCGTTGTATGTCTCCACCGTCTGGTGAGAAACTAAAAGCATGTACTGCAAAGCTTCAGTACTTATATCACTGTCCTTGTAAAAATTGGTGGTGCGGAAAAGTAAGGTGCCCTTTTCTATGTTCAAATCGAAACAGCCATCCACCAAGAGGTTGTTCACATATGTGGCGGCAATAGCGACTTCCAAGATTTTATCCTGCGGAACCGTAATGGGAATACGCGATAAAAGATCAACAAACTCGCCATTGGGATGGATTCGCATGACGAAATCCATTGGAAGATCGTCGCCGCCAACACGGCACTCAATCTCGTATTGGTCGGGGTCTTTGTCGTACTTCAATTCAAGTTCGTCTAACATTTTGCACAGCTTTTCGTACATGACCAGTGCATTTTTTGTTTCGTTGTCCATTTTTTCTATCTCCTTAATTTATTTGTGAACGCAAGAATTGACTTACATTTATCTAAATTAAACATATTGAGTCAACACCAATCTCAACAGAGGTTTCATGTGATGAACACTGCATAATATCTTTTGTTTGATAACAAACAGAGACTTGCATGAACTGCAGATGATGGTGAAAAACAGTGCGTATAAGTGATACTATCACATAAACCACTCTGTTGTCAATGCCGGAAGAACATAACTCGGCTTAACACATAAGGCGATGATTTGTGTAGAGAAAGCAGAAGAAACGCTGAGTAGTATTCGTGTATTAGTTGCAAATGCATCCTACTTTTTTATACTTGCGGATATTGGTTTTGCGTGTTATAATACATTGTATTTTTAATTCGATACTTTGGAGGTATAACATGTCAGGACATTCAAAATGGGCCAACATAAAAAACAAAAAGGAAAAGACCGACTCCCAGAGAGGTAAAATTTTCACTAAAATCGGTCGCGAGATAGCAATTGCAGTTAAAGCGGGCGGTCCAGACCCTGCAAACAATTCAAGACTTCGTGATGTCATAGCAAAGGCAAAGGCAAACAATATGCCCAACGACAACATCTCACGCTCCATAAAAAAAGCAGCAGGTGAGGGCGAAGGCGTGAACTTCTCCGAATGCACATATGAAGGTTACGGCCCCGGCGGCATTGCCGTTATAGTGGAAGTGGTTACTGATAACACAAACAGAGCGGCTGCAGAAATTCGCCACATATTCGATAAGAGCGGCGGCAGCATGGGGCAGCCCGGCAGCGTTTCTTGGAAGTTTGACAAAAAAGGCGTTATGGTGGTGGAGAAAAGCTCACTCATTCAGGAAGACGATATCATGAATGCAGCACTTGAAGCAGGTTGTGACGATTTCCAGACACAGGAAGATGTGTACGAAATTTACACAGACCCCGCCGACTTTTCAAGCGTGCGTGAGGAAATGGAAAAAGCAGGTTACGCTTTCCTTTCAGCCGAGATTCAGATGGTTCCCAAAGACACGGTGGATCTCACCACAGACGATAAGGCAGAGTTGGTGGAGAAATTCGGGAAGATGCTCGACCGTTTTGACGACAACGACGATGTGCAGGAAGTTTATCACGATGCACTCCTGCCCGAAGAGGACGAAGAAGACTGATTGTAAACTTTGCAAAAAGAGCTTTTCCTTAGGGTTATGCTATAAATGACAGCAAAAAAGCCGATATGGATTTTAGTCCGTATCGGCTCTTTTCTATTACAACACCACATTCGGTGGTGAATAAGTGGAAAACAAAAACAATCCCTCAGCCGCCTTCAGCGTCAGCTCCCTTTACACAAGGGAGCCTCTGTTTGCAACTGCAAAAACCGCTCTTTGGAACACGGTGCATTGGCGTAAGTTTTCTTTTTTGTATTCAACTTTTTTCGCAAACAGCTATCCTAAGAATAAGTGTGCACTTGCGGTGAAAATAAAAACAATCCCTCAGCCGCCTTTTTGCGTCAGCTCCCTTTACACAAGGGAGCCTCTGTTTGCAACTGCAAAAACTGTTCTTTGTAACACGGTGCATTGGCGTAGGCATTCTTTTTTGTATTTAACTTTTTTCGCAAACAGCTATCCTCACAGGTTGCATTTTGGAAGAATATATCGTATAATGACATTGAGGAGGTGTGTGACATGACATTGTACATTATAATTATATCACTCGTAGCCGTATTGCTCACGCTGTATGATAAGGCGGCATCAAAAAACAAAAGTGTGCGTGTGCCTGAGAGAATACTCTTGGCAATGGGTATTTTGGGCGGTGCGCTTGCCATGTTTCTCACTATGATTTTGATAAGACATAAGACGCACCACGTAATCTTCATGGCAGGATTGCCGCTTATTTTAATACTGCATGTTATAATCGGCATCATTGTGTTTGTATGAACTGAACTGATGTGAAAGCGAAAACATGAAGTCACGGTATGCCCGCTTGCGGCACGCCGTGATTTTTTTTATGCCTCAAAACATTGCATATGGAGTGTTGAATACAAAAAAGAAAAACGGCAGGTGGGAGTTCCTGCCGCTTTTTTGTGCTTAAAACTTTTTATTCTTCTTCCCTGCGATTGCTCACAAAGAAGTATGACATTCCCGAAATACCGAATATTGCAAGTATCACCGCTACAAACGGAGCAGCTTGTGCGCCCGTTCCCGGAACTTCGGGAAGTTCCGGAGACGTGGTAGGTGCTTCCGTGGGTTTTTCCGTCAGATTTGCAGACGGACTCTCTGTGGGAGCAGTTGTGGGCGTCTCCGTGGGCTTCTCAGAAGGCGGAGCCGTGGGCGTCTGCGTGGGCGATGCTGTTGGCGTCTGAGTGGGAGTAGGCGTGGGAGTGGGGTCACTCTCGCCGCCTATGCGGTATGTGCAGCCTATGCCCACTGCGGGAATTGCCGTCACGGTATCCTCTGCAAGCAGCTCACGCACTTCCAATCCGAATACAACTTCCGTACCGTTTGCGGCTTCGGGCGATATTTCAAACACCGTGTTCATAACCAAACCGCCGTTTGCGTCTATCAATTCAGTGCCTGCAAATGCTATCGTGAGTTCGCCCGGGTTTTTATCGTTCACAACTACCATTGCACCTGTGAGTGCTTCACCCGTCTTGTAGGACTTGTAGGTGAGAACATTCATATCGTATGTGATTACGAAAGTTCCGCTTACAGCATTTGAATTTTCGCTGATATCCACCGCAAACGTGAGAGTATTATCCTGTTCGTCCGTTACTTTACCCGTAAACTTCACCGCATTTTCGGGAATTTCAGAGGGTGTGGGCGTAGGCTGCACACCTGAACCATCCGTCTGAATGGTGTACTTTTCGCCTTCCGCCTTAACAGAATTTAAGGTGTATCCTTCTTCCGTTACAAAGTCGAGTGCCGTGAGAGTAAATTCCGTTTCCGTACCTTTTTCAACACCGTCTTTTACTTTCAATCTCAGTGTAAGCAGGTTTCCGCTGCCCGAACTCGGTAGTTTCTGTGTGCTGAATTTGCACTCAAAACTGCCTGTGTCGGGTGTACTCTCTATGTCATAGTTTGCGAGCAATCTGCCTTCAATGGATGATACATAATCAAACAATTGTGCATCATATTTGAGAACATAGCCGCCGCTTAAAACGTGGTCGAGATTATCGTCAATAGAAACTGCAAGAGTTACCACTCGTTCTTCGTTTTCGCTTGAAACATTTGCACGCAATGCTATATCTATGGGCGTACCGTCCGCACCACTTTGACTTGCAATGTAGTACGTACCCTGTGCGTTTGCATCCAAGCGTGTAGAACCCGTATAAAGCTCATTGCAGAACAGGTCATACACGGTGAGAGCAGAGTCATTACATGTCCTGCTGAATTTTATCGTGAACAGCTCGCCGCCGTCTGTAAGGGCAGAGGCCGTGTCAAAGGCTGCCATGACTTTGCCCATAACATTTGAGTTAAACTGCACAGAACCTGCACTTAAAAGTTCACCTTTTTCCATGTTGTACACATGCTGCAAATTGCTGTCATAGCCAATGGTTAAAATACCGTTTGTGATATTGCTGCCTGCGCTTATGTTTGCAGTGACTGCCACATATGCATCGGATTTTTCCGCCGTGAGTGTGATATCTATGTTTGCATCCTTTGCCTTTGCGACTTTTTTATACAGTTTTATGCTTCCGACAGCACTTGCATCACTTGTTATATCAAACTGGGGATTGCCGTTTGTGAGGGTTTCTGCATATACCAAGGCTTTCTCGTCTGCCATGCTGCTGTCATGGGTGAATGTACCCGCACTGTATGACCAATGCACATCTGCGCCCTGCGTAGTACCTAAAAATGCAGAACCGTCCTTTTCCACAATGCCGAGATAAGTGCCGTCCTTTGCATTTTTCACGCTGCCGTCCGATGCAATGAGCCATTCAATGCCGCTGTAACGGTCGCCCGTGATTGCACTCTCTTCCACATCCACACGCACACCCTGCAAGCGGACCTGACCCGGGTCTGCAAGTGTTGATGACAAAGCATAATGCGTGTTGCCGTCGCCGCCCGTGGTGAGCATATCACTTGAAACGATGAGATATGTCTCGCCCGCCGTCACAGCGTCTGCAAGCTCATACACGGTCTGTTCGCCGCTTCCGCCGTCTCCGCCTGAGCCTGCTGCGATTTCAAACTGCGCTTCATTACATGCATAGTCGCCTAAGAGAAGGTACGCCTTTTCTTTTCCCGTCATATCTACGGCTATAACGGTTTCTGCTCCTCGCTCAGACTCTGCTATGCAGTATTCTGCAAAGGGTTCTTCATCATCATCGGGTTCTGCACTCAGGAAAGCTCCTGCATATGCCGCATAGTGATTATCCGAAAGTTTCACATACACCATGCTGCCCTCTGACCATGATTCAATGATATGCGGTGCGGTGTTGTCCAGCGTTACGGGCATTTCCCAGTATGCAAGCTTTGCTGCCGACTCGTTGAAATCGTCCATTACGGGCTGACCGCCGCATCTTATGATTGCAGTGTCGCCCTCCTCTGTTCCATCGCCCGTCCATGCGCTCATTCTGTTTATGGCGTAGCCCATGGGGTAAATTGCCATATCGTTTATGGTGCTGATGTTTTTCGACATCTCACCCGGCAATGCTCTCTCATACAGGAGTTCTCCGCTTTCTGCGTCAAGCACTCTGTAATAGAACAGACTGAGGTTACGCATTATGCCCGTGTACATGATATCCACAGCGTCGTAATATCTGTCTTTATTTGCAGGGGAGATGCTGCATCTGTCTGCTAAGAATGTGAAGTTTGCCGTTACAGACTCATCCTCTGTGCCGTCAAAATAGGGGTTCGGGCCTACCTCAAAATAGGTAGCCTTATGTTTTGAACCCAAAAGGTTCGGATACGCCATCATACCGAGCTGCTTGTCGGGTGTGTCATAGTAGAAGCTCTGGTCTACTACGGGTACTTCGCTCCAATCGCCGTAAAATGCAAGATAGCACATGGAGAGGTCGGGATATACCGCACCTTCTGCATCTGCCACACTGCGCAAATAACAGAATCCCTCTATGTATCCGCCATAGGGGTATATCTCTGCCATGAGTTCATGTACGGATGCGTCCAAAGTCATAACCACTTCGATTCCCACCGTTGCGCCCGGGGCAACTTTTACGGTGTCATTCTCGTGATTTGTGGTGTATGTCATGCTGTCCGTGAGCTGTTTGTTTTCCAAAGTGGACACATATGCGGCTCGTGTTCCCTGGTCCACCCAAGTATAACCGCCCGTCTGCATACCGGGTTCAATCTTATATGTAAGCTCCGTGTCGCCCATATTTACCACGTTGTACTTCAAGGTATATACGCCTGAACGTGTGGGGTCGTCACCGAGTTCGAGTTTGGGTCTTACACAGTTATCCACCGTGAGTATTGCAGGTGTTATGAGTGCATTTTGCACATTTATCATACCTGCACCCTGCTTTCTCACGGAGTACTCCACTCCGTTTGCGTCACGCAAGGGTACTGCCGTACACATGAGCAGCGTGTTTATAAGCTCTACTTTCTGCTGAGCTGTCTTATCGGGATATTTTTCCTCAACATACTGACGCATAATAACGGTTGCACCCGAAAGGGCAGGTGTTGCCATGGATGTACCGCTCATGGAACCGTACAGCTGACCTGCACCCGTGAGTACAGGGTCCACTGATGACATGATGTTTCCGCCCGGTGCTGAAATTTCGGGCTTTATGGCGAGGTTGCACAGAGGTCCCCAACTCGAAAATGATGCAGGCACGCCGGCGTTTGACATTGCGGTTATTGCGCCGCTTCCGTCGGATATGTATAACTTGTTATCGCCGCTTTGCAGGCATTTGAGTATTTCAAGTCCGTTGTTATGTGAGATAAATACGGCAGGGATTACGGGATTGTCAATCTGCATGTTTGTGAGCAGATTATTTTCTTTGCTGTCGTATACCACCATGGCAATGGCACCGTTGTTTGCGGCATTTGTCATCTTGTCTGCAAAAGAGCCGTTGCCACGAATTACGAATGCGGCTTTGCCTTTTACATCCACATTCACATAGTCATCCGCTGTACCGTAGCCAGGCACTTCCACCAGTTCCAATGTTTGACCGCCCAGAGCTTTTCCTATGAGCAGGTCTTCTCTGTTGCCCAGTTCAAGTGCGCTGTCCGTGTAGCCGTATGCCACACCGCCTATGCTGATGTAATCGGTGTAGTATTTGTGTGTGTTGTACACAGCAGCTACGGAAAGTGAATCGGAGAATGTAGCGGGGGAGTTTACTATACCGCTGTCCGCATTGAGTGTGGTGGGGAAGTTTGTACCCCAAGTGCTGTCATAAGCAGAACTTGTGTCGTTTCCTGCCGCTGCCATTATGGACACGCCGTTTTCATCCAGTATGTCGTAAATCTTTGAGTACTGCTCCTCCTGTACGGGGAAGCCTGAGGGAGAACCCAAGCTCAGGTTTATGACATCTGCGCCTATGTACACACTGTCTTCAACTGCGGCTATAATAGTATCCCAGCTTGCGCCCGAATTGTGGTCCGAGAAAACTTTCATGGCTGCCAACTGTGCCTCGGGTGCCATGCCTCTGCAATACGTGCCATCCAAACCGTTTGCAACTTCCTGAGGTGCTGCAACTGCAATGCCGGAAACATGTGTGCCGTGGTCCGTGCTGTCTGAATATCCGCCGTGACCCACATCGGTATCCACTCCGCTGTAATCAAACTTAAATATGACTTTATCATTATAATACACGCTGTCGGTTGAGAGCGTATTACCTGCTTCTGCCATGAGTTTTTCTGCCTGCAATTCGTTGCTTGCAAGCATGGCAGCCATATCGTCTTTGGTGTATTTTAATTTTTTGGGGGCAGTGGAAAATGCCTCATGTTCTGCATATAATCCCGAGTCTATAACAGAAACCAAAGTGCCGCTTCCGTCATAGCCCAAGTCCCATGCGCCTGTGAGAGATACCATATCTCCTGCTGCATACATGGACGGATAAAATGCGTCCGTTGAATGCTCGGTTTTCGGTATGAAAAACTCGGGTGCTACGCTTACACTCTTTACGCCCGAAATTTTTGTGATTTTCTCATATGCACCGTAGGGAGCGTCAAATGAAAAAGCATTTATGAGCAGTGTGAAATTATATCGCACGTCAATGCTGTCATCAATTTTTACTTCGATGCATTTTTTGGTGTATTCCTGCTCCGACAAAGCAGCATCACGGAGCTGTTCGCCCTTTCTGGTGAGGCGTCTTATGCCCGAGGGATTGCCCTCTGTCTTGCTGTACTTGTCCGTCATCACCGTGCCGTGTGTATCCATTACGGCGTCGGATTCCAGTTCCACTATGAATGTCACCACTTCATCGTCCGAGTAGGTGAGCTCATTTTCGGGTTCTGTGAGAACTTTGTCATTTACCTGTCTGTCCGTTATGGTGACTTCGGGAGTCTGAGTTATGGTGTATCCTTCATTTTCAGGCTCACCCGTGAAAGCGAGCGACACACCCGAAAGTGCACAAATGAGCATGAAGGCTGCCATAAAGCAGGCTAAAAAGTTTTTCCACAAATTCTTGTTCATGTTTCCCCCTGTGAAGTAGAGTATAAATTTACTTATACATTATATAATCTCACGCACCCCATTGTCAAGGGTAAAGTGTCAAAAACATGCCATACAACGGCATTTTATGCTGTACTTGCAGAACATACGGTGTTGAGGAAAAAAGATAAGATATGAGGTGGGGATGCATGGTATTCGGTTGCTTTTTTGCCGTGAATGTTTGTATATAATTGATTATAAATCGTTTTTTGGGCAAAATAGCATTGAAAAAGGATGAGAACAGGAATATAATGACAGTGCACGACAGCGTGTAACACATATATGTTAAGGAGAAATGATAATGAAAAGCAAGATTGAAGCTCTCGGAATCGTATCACCCAAAGAGGTGTATGCAAACCTTACACCCGCTAAATTAGTAGAATTTGCAATCAAGAACGGCGAGGGTATACTTTCCGATACAGGCGCATTGGTTGTGGAGACAGGAAAGTACACGGGAAGATCACCCGATGACAGATTCGTGGTGGATTATCCCGAAATACATGATGAAATAGATTGGGGCAAGGTGAATGTTCCCATTACACGTGAAAAGGCAGATAAGATTTTCACACGTCTCACGAGCTATCTCCAAAACAGAGATTTGTATGTGTTTGAGGGATATGCAGGTGCAGATAAGAACTATGCACTCCCCATCCGTGTGGTTTGTGAACTTGCAAGCTCATGTCTTTTCGCAACACAGGCTTTCATTCGTCCGTCAAAGGAAGAATTGCAGAACTTTGTTCCCGGTTTCACGGTAATATGCGCACCCGGCATGAACACCATTCCCGAGCTTGACGGCACAAACAGCGAAGCTGCTATCATAGTGGACTTTGAAAAGAAAATGGTTCTCATAGCTGCAAGCAGATATTCGGGCGAGATTAAAAAGAGTGTTTTCTCCGTTATGAACTACCTCCTGCCGCATAAGGATGTGTTCCCCATGCATTGCTCCGCAAACATAGGCAAAGACGGCGATGCAGCACTGTTTTTCGGTCTTTCGGGTACGGGCAAGACCACACTCTCTGCTGACCCCAACAGATTCCTCATAGGTGACGACGAACACGGTTGGAGCAAAGACGGCGTGTTTAACTTTGAGGGCGGCTGCTATGCAAAATGCATCGACCTTTCGGCTGAAAACGAACCCGAAATTTACGGTGCAGTGAAGTTCGGTACACTTGTTGAGAACGTCATACTGGACGACGAAACACGCAAGCCCGACTACACAGACCGCAAGCTCACGGAGAATACTCGTGCAGCATACCCCGTGGAGTACATACCGAACTGTGTAATTCCCGGGACATCCAAGGGCGCACATCCGAAGGCTGTTATATTCTTGACGGCTGATGCATTCGGCGTGTTGCCTCCCATCTCAAAGCTTGATAAGAACATGGCAATGTACCACTTTGTTTCGGGCTACACATCCAAACTTGCAGGTACAGAGCGTGGCGTAAAAGAGCCTCAGACTACATTCTCCACATGTTTCGGCGCACCGTTTTTGCCCCTGCATCCTTCCAAGTATGCAGAAATGTTGGGCAAGCGCATTGACGAGCACGGCTCAAATGTTTACCTCATCAACACCGGATGGTCAGGCGGTCCTTACGGAGTGGGCAAGCGCATGAGCATAAAGTACACACGTGCAATGGTAACGGCAGCTCTCACGGGCGAGCTTGAAAAGTCAGAGTTCGTACTCGACCCCATCTTCAATGTGTACGTTCCAAAGACATGCCCCAATGTACCCGATGAAGTTCTCTCACCCCGTGATATGTGGGCAGATAAGGCAGCATACGATAAGCAGGCAAAGGATTTGGCAAAGCGTTTCGTAGAAAACTTCAAAAAGTACGACAAGATGCCCAAGAACATCGTGGATGCAGGTCCCAAAGCATAATTAAAACGAAAAACAACAATTACAAAGCCTTTTTCCGTACGGGAGAAGGCTTTTTTTGTGAGTCAACACCGTATGATATGATATATGCAAGGTGCAAGATTGCATAGTATATGAAGTGTGTACAAAGCCGTGATGCGAAGGCTGAATGTTCAATCAAAAAATGGTCGAAATTCCTACTATTATATACAAAAAACGCTTCCGTCACGATTGACAGAGGGAAGTATAAATATTATAATGAGTGTTGGATATTTGCCGACTGTGATATGTCGGATGAAATAGCTAATTAAAAATTCAGGAGGATTTCCAAAAATGGCAAAGAAGATGACCGTTGACGGTAATACAGCTGCTGCTCACGTAGCATATGCGTTCTCGGACGTTGCAGCTATTTACCCCATTACTCCCTCGTCACCCATGGCAGAGGTTTCAGATGATTGGGCTGCTCAGGGCAGAACCAATATCTTTGGTCAGAAAGTACACATCTCAGAAATGCAGTCTGAGGGTGGCGCAGCAGGTGCAGTTCACGGCTCACTTGCAGCAGGTGCGCTTACCACCACATTTACAGCATCACAGGGTCTGCTCCTCATGATCCCGAACATGTACAAAATTTCCGGTGAAATGCTTCCCGGCGTTTTCCATGTAACAGCAAGAGCACTGGCAGCACACGCACTTTCCATTTTCGGTGATCACAGTGACGTTATGTCGGCACGCCAGACAGGTTTTGCAATGCTCGCTTCAAACTCCGTACAGGAAGTTATGGATATGGCAGCAGTTGCACACCTTTCAGCAATAAAGGGCTCACTTCCTTTCTTGCACTTCTTCGACGGTTTCCGTACATCACACGAAATTCAGAAGATTGATGCCATAGATTATGAAGACCTTGCAAAGCTGGTTGATATGGATGCAGTTCGCGCTTTCCGTGAGAGAGCACTCAACCCCGAACATCCTCATCAGGCAGGTACAGCTCAGAACCCGGATATCTACTTCCAGGGCAGAGAAGCTGCAAACAAGTATTATGCTCAGCTCCCCGAGATAGTTCAGCACTACATGGATGAGCTTGCAAAGATAACAGGCAGAGCATATCATCTCTTTGACTATGTCGGCGCAAAAGACGCAGACAGAATGATAGTTATCATGGGTTCGGGTGCAGACGCTGTGGAAGAAACAGTGAACTACCTCGCAAAGAAGGGCGAGAAAGTAGGCGTTTTGAAAGTTCATCTGTATCGTCCTTTCGCTGCTGATAAGTTCGTGGCTGCTATCCCCGCATCCGTTAAGAAGATTGCGGTTTTGGACAGAACAAAAGAGCCCGGTTCATTAGGCGAACCTCTCTACACAGACGTTGTTACTGCACTCAATGAAGCAGGCAGACAGGTTGAGGTTGTAGGCGGCCGTTACGGTTTGGGTTCTAAGGAATTCACACCCTCAATGGTTAAGGCTGTATATGATAACCTCAATGAAAAAGCTCCCAAGAACCACTTCACGGTAGGTATCGTGGATGACGTTTCATTCACTTCACTGGAGGTTAAAGAAACAGTGGACGCAGCTCCCGAGGGAACAATCCGTTGTAAGTTCTTCGGTTTGGGTTCTGACGGTACCGTGGGTGCAAACAAGAACTCCATAAAGATAATCGGTGACCATACAGACATGTACGCACAGGGTTACTTTGCATATGACTCCAAGAAGTCGGGCGGCTTCACGGTAAGCCATTTGCGTTTCGGTAAGACACCCATACAGTCCACATATCTCATTGATATAGCAGACTTTGTTGCTTGCCACAACGCATCATATGTAACACGTTACGACGTACTCGAAGGTCTTAAAGACGGCGGTACATTCCTGCTCAACTCCACATGGAACATGGAAGAACTCGAAAGAGAACTCCCCGCTTCCATGAAGAACTACATTGCAAAGCACAACATCAAGTTCTACAACATAGACGCTGTTGCAATCGCAAAGAAAGTAGGCATGGGCAACCGTATAAACACAATCATGCAGAGCGCATTCTTCAAACTGGCAAACATTATGCCCGCAGCAGAAGCTATTGAGTACATGAAGGCTGCTGCAAAGAAGAGCTACATGAAGAAGGGCGAAGACGTGGTTAAGAAGAACTACGATGCTATTGACGCAGGTGTTGACGGAATAGAAGAAGTTAAATATCCCGCATCATGGGCTACAACCACAGAGGGCGCAAATCCCGCTATGGTAACAGACGACCCGTACTTTGTAAACTTCATAAAGCCCGTTATCGCACAGCAGGGTGACAAGATTCCCGTATCACAGCTCACAGCTGACGGTTTTGTTCCCACAGGTACAACCAAGTATGAGAAGCGCGGTGTGGCAGTGGACGTTCCCCAGTGGATACCCGAAAACTGTATCCAGTGTAACCGTTGTTCACTCGTATGTCCTCATGCATGTATCCGCCCCGTTCTCGTAACAGAGGAAGAAGCAAAGAACATGCCCGCAGGCTTCACCACAATAAATGCAACAGGCAAGAACGTAGCAGGTATGAAGTTCCGTATGCAGGTTTCACCGCTTGATTGTACAGGTTGCGGCAACTGTGCAGATGTATGTCCGTCCAAGGAGAAGGCACTCGTTATGACTCCCTTCCACAACGGTATGGCAGACGAAGAGAACTGGAAGGCTGCAATGGCACTTCCCGAAAAAGAGCTTGACCTCAATAAGAAGACTGTAAAAGACAGCCAGTTCTTAAAGCCCCTGTTTGAGTTCTCAGGTGCATGCGGCGGCTGCGGCGAAACACCTTATGTAAAGCTCATCACTCAGCTCTTTGGTGACAGAATGATAGTAGCAAACGCAACAGGTTGTTCATCCATCTACGGCGGCAGCGCACCCACATGTCCTTACACGGTAAACGATAAGGGTCATGGTCCTGCATGGGCAAACTCACTGTTTGAAGATAACGCAGAATTCGGTTTCGGTATGAATCTTGCAGTTTCACAGAGACGTAACCTGCTCAAAGCATATGTGGAAGAATTGCGTGATTCAGTGGACGGCGAAGCAAAAGCTGTTTGTGAGAATTGGCTCGAAAACATGAACGATGCAGAGGGTTCAAAGAAGGCATCCGAAGCTCTGAGAAACCTCGTAACAAGCTGCAAGGAATGTGGCTGTGAGTGCGACGACCTGTGCAAGAAGATTGCAGATATGTCAGACCTCATGGTGAAGAAGTCCATGTGGATATTCGGCGGCGACGGTTGGGCATATGACATCGGCTACGGCGGACTCGACCACGTGCTTGCTATGGACGAAGATGTAAACATCCTCGTTATGGATACAGAAGTTTACTCCAACACGGGCGGACAGTCATCCAAGGCTACACCCACAGGTGCTATTGCAAAGTTTGCAGCAGCAGGTAAGCGCACAAAGAAGAAGGATTTGGGCCTCATGGCAATGAGCTACGGCTATGTATATGTAGCAAAGGTATGTATGGGTGCAGACCCGAACCAGCTCCTCAAAGCTATCACAGAGGCTGAGGCATATCATGGCCCGTCACTCATCATTGCATACGCACCCTGTATCAACCACACCATTAAGGCAGGCATGGGCAAGACTCAGGCAGAAGCAAAGAAGGCAGTGGAATCAGGTTACTGGCAGCTTTACCGCTACAATCCCGACAATGAGGGCAACCCCTTCACTCTGGACAGCAAAGCTCCCACAGCTTCATACCGTGACTTCATCATGGGCGAAATGCGTTATGCAAACTTGGAGAAGCAGTTCCCCGAACTCGCAGGCGGACTCTTTGAGCGTGCAGAGGCAGAAGCTAAGGATAAGTACGAATATTACAAGAAGCTCAGCGAGCTTGACTGATAGTTCATACTGACAGTTTATACAAGACCACCGATACACTCGGTGGTTTTTTTGTGTTTTTGACGGAGCATTTACAAAAAAGATAAAGTGATAAAGCTGCTTGACTTTTAATCTTTGCAATGATACAATGAATAAGGCAAAAATGCCAAGAAAAATACAATTAAAACATTTCAGAAGGAGAACGAAAATGAATAAGAAAATCACAACCTTTTTGTGTGCAGTGCTAATGCTTGCACAGGCATTAGTGCTGGTTACACAGGTGAAGGCAGAAGTGGCAAAGTCAGAGGATACATCAACATCTTCAGAGGTGTATTTTGAAGATTTGTCCCCATCTGCTTTTGACAGATATTCTGGTAACGAAGGGGACAGTTTTATTAATAAAGTCGGCACACGGAACAGTGCTACTGGTATAAACGGTATAAACTATACACATGGACTGGAAATTTGGGTTGCTCGTTGGAATTACAAAAATGAAAAAAGTTGGGTTTGGAACGAATATGACTTGTCTGGCACAGCAGTTTCGTTGGTAGGCGAAATAACTGTTTCAAATGGTTCATACAACAAAACAAACTTTGATACTACTTTGGAAATAATAGGCGATGGAGTTACGTTATTCAAAATGGTCATGCTTCCTAATATGCAAACTCAGGACATTAACATTGATATTAAGGGAATTAATAAATTAAGAATAAGTGTATATGATAATGAAGCCAAATCTGGTGGCACATCCTTTATATTTGGTAACGCAAGAGTAAGTGGTATGAGCAATCCATCATTGCCTGCAATTCCAGATGATGCAGTTGAGTTCAATGGGCATTACTATAAGTTATATGATCATGCTGATAAGTGGACAGACGCTGAGAATTACTGTCATTCACTTGGTGGATATTTAACAACAATTACATCAAAAAAAGAACAGGATTTCATATATAACTATCTTTTAAATTCGGCAGCAGAAAAAAACTATTTTCTCGGTGGAAAAAAGGTTAATGAGAACTGGACTTGGGCGAATGGTGAAACATGGTCATATTCAAACTGGTGTCCCCGTGAACCAGATGGCAGCGGAGACTTTCTCCAGATTTTTGCTAAGCCAAATGATACACGCTATTTATTTGGCACATGGGATGATACAACCAATTCAAAATCAAATAACGGCTACATCTGCGAATGGGGCACAGTTGAAACTGAAATTGATCTCGGCGACTTAAACGGTGACGGTAAAATCAACACCGCAGATGCCGTTGCGATACTCAAAGCGGCAGCAGAAATAACTCAGCTTGATGAAACACAAATGCTTGCAGCAGATGTAAACCGTGACGACAAGGTGAATACCGCAGATGCCGTGACAATTCTCAAATATGCGGCAGGAATAATAACTGAGTTTTGAGGAAGAAGCTAACAGTGTTTGTATTACAAAACCACCGATACACTCGGTGGTTTTTTTGTGTTTTTGACGGAGCATTTACAAAAAAGATAAAGCGATAAAGCTGCTTGACTTTTAATCTTTGCAATGATACAATGAATAAAACAAAATTGGCAATATATTCAAGCACAATTAAAATTAAATTTGGGAGGAGAAAAGAAAATGAAAATCAAGAAGAATTTTATCGCCATTCTAACGGTTTTGGCGATGTCTGTGCAGATGTTCTGTCCCGTGTTTGCGGAAAATACAGACAGGGCAGTATGTGTTGAGACAGAGGAAAAAGCAAGCTGTGAAGCTGATGCAAAAGGCACATATGAAAACCTCGAATACGAGATAACGGGCGACGAAGTCACCATTACGGGCTACGAAATTCCCCCTGAGGGCGAACTTGTAATTCCCGAAACAATAGAAGGTTTCCCCGTAACCGCCATAGGCGATAGGGCTTTTGAATACTGCACTACAATTATCTCCGTATCTATGCCTTCAGTAGAAACAGTAGGTGCATATGCGTTTGCACAAGAGGAAGGATGGGGAAAGGAGTCCAGCGTCACCAAGCTGAAATCTGTGAATATGCCGAAGGTGCAGAGCATAGGTGAGTATGCGTTTGAAGATTGCGTTTCATTGACCACAGTGGAAATGCCGCAAGCGACGAGCGTAGGCGTTGGTACGTTTTACTCTTGCGATTCCGTTACAAGCGTAGAAATGCCGAGCGTCCGGACGATAGGTGATAGTGCGTTTGAAAGTTGCAAATCCCTGACGAGCGTAGGTATGGAAAATGCGCAGACGATAGGTGAAAGAGCATTTGTTAACTGCCAAGTCCTTGAGTGTGTAGAAATGCCGAATGTACAGACGATAGGTGATATGGCGTTTATTGGTTGCAGATCACTGACGTCATTCATTATCAGTTCAGAGAATGAAAAATACTCGGCAGAAGGCGGCATCTTGTATAACAAAGATAAGAGCGTGCTTGTTACATATCCATCAGCTGCTAATGATGTAACAATATCGGATAGTGTGCAGACGATAGGTGATTGGGCGCTCGCTCATTGTACATCCTTGATGAGCATAGAAATGCCCAATGTACAGACGATAGGTGATTGTGCGATTGCAATTTGCACCTCCCTTGAGAGCGTAGAAATGCCCAATGTGCAGACGATAGGTAAGGAAGCTTTTTCTTCTTGCGTCTCACTGACAAGCGTAGAAATACCGAATGTGCAGACGATAGATGATTATGCGTTTTTCTATTGCGAATCTCTGAAGAGTGCATACTTCTATTCAGATGCTCCCACATCATTCGGAGAAGATGTATTTGAAGGGTGTGCCTATGACTTCACCATATATTACGCAAGCGGCACACAGGGTTGGACAACACCCACATGGAACGGTTATCCCGCATATCCTTTTGATGCAAATGGTGTATCAGTAACAGGCGTAACCCTTGATAAGACGGAAGCAACACTTGAAATCGGCGAGACAGTACAGCTCATCGCAACGGTAATTCCCGAAGATGCAACCAACAAGAATGTGACATGGAAATCGAGCGATGAGAGTATAGCAACAGTGGATGAAAACGGACTTGTTACTGCAATATCGGCAGGGACAGTGACAATAACCGTTACGACCGAAAATAAAGGATTCACCGCAAATTGCGAAGTTACGGTTTTTGATTCCACTGTATCCGTAACAGGCGTAACCCTTGATAAAACGGAAGCAACACTTGAAATCGGCGAGACAGTACAGCTCATCGCAACGGTAACTCCCGAAGATGCAACGAACAAGAATGTGACATGGAAATCGAGCGATGAGAGTATAGCAACAGTGGATGAGAACGGACTTGTTACTGCAATATCGGCGGGGACAGTGACAATAACCGTTACGACCGAAGACGGGGGATTTACAGCAAATTGCGAAGTCACGGTTAATCCCGACAAAATCCTTGGCGACTTAAACGGTGACGGTAAAATCAACACCGCAGATGCCGTTGCGATACTCAAAGCGGCAGCAGAAATAACTCAGCTT
>JAFSHG010000114.1 GCA_017440405.1 Clostridia bacterium | reverse complement strand
GGGAGAGCTTGAGAGGGGAAAACCTTACATTTGGTCACAAAGGTACGGTTTTCCCCTTTCAAAAGAGTATAGCAGATTAAAAAAGATACTCTCTATATCGCTTTTCTTTGAAAAGAGGAGAGTTTGAGAGGGGAAAGACTTTTCTTTTCTCGCGAAAAGAAAGTTTTTCCCCTTTCAAGAAGAAGCAGAAGATAAAAAAGAATCTCACCTACTTCGCTTTTCTTTGAAAAAGGGAGAGTTTGAGAGGGAAAAAACTATTCTTTTCTCGCGAAAAGAAAGTTTTTTCCCTTTCAAAAAGAAGGAATATTAAATAGTGCCTTACAGCGAGGAGCGTATTTTCTCCTCTTTGAACTGGTTGGTGTACAGGTCATAGTAGTAGCCGTGAAGTGCCATAAGCTCATCATGTGTGCCGTCCTCAGTGATTTCGCCGTCACGAATGACTAATATGCGGTCGGCATTCCTTATGGTACTGAGACGGTGCGCCACTATGAAGCTGGTACGACCTTGCAATACGTTTGTGATAGCGGATTGAATGAGCTGCTCCGTCTCCGTGTCAATCGATGATGTTGCTTCATCCAACACAAATATTTTCGGGTTCGCAAGCACTACACGAGCAAACGATATCAATTGCTTTTGCCCCGTGGAAAGGAGTGCGCCGCTTTCGCCCGTTTGCGTGTCATAGCCGTCTTTCAACTTCATGATGAATTCGTGTGCGTGTACGGTTTTGGCTGCATTTATGACCTCTTCGTCGGTGGCGTCACGCTTGCCGAACACTATGTTGTCACGAATAGTGCCCGAGAACAGATGCGGCTGCTGCAACACATACCCGAGCGATGATTGCAACCAACTCTGACTCCGCTGTCTGTAATCCGTGCCGTCGATTAAAATTTCGCCCGATGTAGGCTCATAGAACCTGCACATGAGGTTTACTATGGTACTCTTGCCTGCGCCCGTTTCGCCTACGAGTGCTATGGTTTCGCCCGATTTTACGGACAGGTTGAAGTTATGCAACACATCTTCGCCCTCTTTGTACTTGAAATTGACATTACGAAACTCCACATTGCCTGTGATAGCAGGGAAATTTTCGGGTTTGGGCGAAAAACAGTCGCCGTATATCTTCTCAACCTCGGGAGAATCGTTCACATCTATCGGAGTATCGAGTAGCTGCAACACACGTTCTGCACTCGCTTGTGTTCCCTGCAATTCGGCAAAGCTCTCCGACAGCATTTGCAGTGACTCAAAAAACAGCGACATACTCGTGATGAAAACCGAAAGTGAACCGTAAGTAATTACCCCGTTCAATACGTCAAAACCGCCTTTATAAAGTGCTATTGCAGTGCCGCACGAACCTAAAACCACTATGAGCGGCATGAATATGAACTGTACCGTCGCATACTTCATTACAGAACGCTTCATGGCATGGGTTTCTTCAAAAAATTCACTTTTGTTTTTGTCCTCACGAACCAAAGTTTTGGTGGTAACAGCACCCATTATGCATTCGTTGTACGCTCCCGTGATATTGGAGTTATGCGCACGCACTTTTCGCTGTGCTTTGAGCATTTTACTTCCGAAAAATGCACATATGAGTATGAGTATGGGCACGAGTATCATTTCAAGCAGCGCAAGCTGAAAATCCAGTACAAACATGGCGACTATGATACCCACCACATACACAAGCGACATCACGGTATGAATCATGGTCCAAACCAGTATTTCACCTATGTTGGACACATCGCTTATAACCCTTGCCATAATGTGTCCCACGGAAACCTTGTCATAATATGAGAAAGACAACTTTTGCAGCTTATAAAACATATCCTGACGCAGATGATAATTCATGGTGATTTCCGTTCTGTTGCCGAAAATTACAAACAGTGCAATGGAAACGCCCTGTATGAGTATGAGTGCAGCGTACCCTGCCACATAGAGTGCAAAGCCGTCCAGTGTGCCCGCCTCAACATATTTATCTATTGCCACCTTGGACATGAGCGAATATGCAATATCCACCACGGAGCACAGTGCCACGGCAATGCCTGCACCAATGCTTGTTTTCTTATCCCGAAAAGCGTATGGCAATAGCCTTTTCCACATTTTGAAGTCAAAACCCTTGTTTACAAACTGTGTATCCTTTTCCTTCATACCGTTTCACTTCCTTTCGTAATGGGTCTTGCCATATCCTGTATGACGGCAACACGCTTATAGAATCCGTCGTGAGCTATAAGCTCGTTGTGTGTGCCGCATTCGGTGAGGCGACCGTTCTCAAACACTAAAATTTTATCCGCTTCACACAGCGTGGTAATTCTGTGCGATATAATAAATGTGGTTGTATTTCCTTTGGCTTCACGCAGAGCCGCACGTATGGACATATCGGTTTCCGTGTCCACCGCACTTAAAGAGTCGTCAAAAATTATGACGGGGGCATTCTGCATGAGTGCACGGGCAATGGCAACACGTTGTTTCTGTCCGCCCGAGAGTGTGACGCCACGCTCGCCCACCACGGTGTCATAGCCGTTTTCAAACTCGCATATGTCGTCATGTATACAAGCCGTCTTTGCCGCTTCATACACCTGTTCATCCGTGGCATCGGGATTTGTTATTTTTATGTTC
>JAFSHG010000113.1 GCA_017440405.1 Clostridia bacterium | reverse complement strand
TGGTCGGGATTAAAAGGATATGCAGGATAACCGTTCCATTCGGGCGTGTCCCAACCCTTTGTGCCCTCTGCGTAATATATGGTGAAGTCATCGGCACAACCCTCAAATACACCTTCTCCAAATGATGTGGGTGCATCTGAATAGAAGTACGCACTTGAAAGAGAGTCGCAAAAGCTGAACGCAGCTTCGCCTATAGTCTTCGTGTTGAATAATTCTACACTCATAAGTGCTTCACAATCACAAAATGCCATTTCATCTATATCTTCCACATTGAACATTTCTATATCGGTAAGGGACTCACAAGAATTAAACGCACTATGACATATTGTTTGTACACTCTCCATTTCTATATGTGTCAGATTAAAGCATCCGTCAAACGCAAATGTACCTATCGTCCGTACACTCGGCATTTTCAATCTCGTCAGGGAATAACATTCTTCAAACGCCGCTTCACCTATCGTCGTAACCGGATAGCCCTCTATGGTTTCCGGTTTAATGAGTGCACCTGTGGGTTCTGTCACATAGCCTGTTATTGTGACAGAACCGCCCGATATCTCGTACTCGAGGTTTTCGTATGTGCCTTTGGTATCGGCTTTCGTCTGTGTTTTTCCGCTAACGCTCTTCTGCTTTGGAGCTTCAAATTCTGCTGCAAATGCCGGGACTGCAACGGTTGCAAGCATCAGCACTGCACACAAAATGATTATGATTTTCTTTTTCATTGTTGTTCTCCTCCTATTTTTTCTTTCCCTGAGATTGCAAACAGCGCACATGCGAGATGCTTTTTCGCGCCATATCGGTTTTATGCTATTGCACCGCAAACCGATTGGGTGAATGTTTTGCATTTTTTACTTGCGTTTGTTTGCATTTGACATTCAGTGAATGTCAATAATTCTATTGTATTACTCAAAATTAAATTTGTCAAGCACTGAATGTCAAAATAAGGAGGCAATGAAATGTTTAAGAACAAAGCGGGTGAACACAACAACATTTGCGGCGCACATATTGCTGATTTGCGAAAGAAGCAAGTGCCGAAGATGTCACAACGTATTCTTGCGGAGAAGATGCAATTATACGGCATTGATTTGGATAAAAATGCTATTCAGCGCATAGAAAGCGGCGCAAGATTTGTGACCGATATAGAGCTTTTATGCTTTTCGGGCATATTCGGAATAAGCTGTGACGAACTGCTCAAAAGGCAGGAATGAACTTGTTTATAATCCTCACATCACCATACCTTCTGCTTCCGTGAAGTTCTCATTTGTAACCGTGAATGCGGCGTCATATCCTGCACATATACGACCCGTATCCGTTTTGCCAATGGCGAGTGCGGGGTATAAAGACGCCATCTTTATGGCTTCTTCTGCCGATATATCGCAATGGATTATGCAATTTCTCACCGCTTGTATCATGGAAAGGCACGAGCCTGCTATAACTCCGTCCTCGGATCTGCACACTCCGTCATCTGCTTTTATCGTCTGTCCTTGCAGCTTGTATTCTCTCATGTCCGAACATGCGGGCGGCATTGCATCCGTAACAAGAAACAGTCTGTCTCCCAGTGTTTTCTTTGCCAGTCTGACACAGGCATAGTCCACATGATACCCGTCTGCTATTATGCCCGAAAATCCCTTTTCACATGTCAGCACTGCACCTATTGCACCGGGCTTGCGTGCGGAAAGTCCGCTCATTGCATTGTAAAGATGCGTAGCCCCTGCCCCACCGCATTTGAGGAAGCGCAAGAAAGTATCGCATTCTGCATCGGTATGTCCGCCAAACACGGTACAGTTTGCAGCCGTGAGCATTTGAAGCATGGGAAAGTCGCCGTTTGTACTCTCAAACACCTCGGGCGCAACCGTAAAAATTTTCTTGCGTTTGCCTTGCGAGAGAATACTTGAAATGGCATGTGGTGTTGGGGAAATTATAAAATCTTTATTATGGATGCCGCTCTTTTTTTCCGAGATGAAAAAGCCCTCTATATGCAAAGCGGGTATAATTCGCTCGGCTGTTTCGTCCACGGCTTGGATTGCCCTGTGCAGCTTTTCTTCCGAATCGGTGATGAAAGTGGGACACATGAGTGCAGTACCGCCTTTGCGGTGTGCTTCGTATATTTTCATGACGGTTTTGGGGCTTGGAGAGTCGTTAAAAAGCACGCCGCCGCCACCGTTTGCCTGCAAGTCCAAAAACCCCGGCACAAGCAATGCGCCGCCTAAATCCAGCTTGTGAGCGGTTTGTATTCTTTCGTCATCTTCACGGCACACGCATATAATTTTGCCGTTTTCGGTCAAGACCGCATGTGAACTTATAAATCTTTCGCCATCAAAAATTCTGCAATTTCTAAGTGCTTCCATATCCTAATCTATCACATAAAATGCCAAACTGTCTTTTTTGTTATCAACACTGACTGCACGCTTTCCCGTCGCCTCGGGCAGAGTTATCTCATTGCCCGCATTTGTGTACACCGCACGGAAAACGCCGTCATGAATATACCCCGATGCGAGCGAAAATTCTTCGTCTTTTTCCGATTGCACTCAGAAAGTATTATCATGCACGAACACTTTTGCGTTTAAGTTTTGAGGCATATCGTCATACAAAAGGTACGTTTCACAATCGCCCTCGGGGAGTCTGCTCTTTGCAGTCAAAAACGCATAGGCAGAACGGTCACACGCAATCCGGTTTCTTCCGAGCATGGATGCTGCAACAGCGGTTATACCTGTCTCCCGAACTGAACTTTCCACCTGTGCAAAAAGGCGGGTCAATGTAGCACAGCGCAACCTGCCCTGCATACTCTTTGAGGCATTTTTCCGCACAATCGCATGCCGACCCAAACATGAGCATGCCTTGTGTTTTGGTCTGCATTATCTCATGCGTACATTCTGTTTTCTTTATCTCTATCACATCAGGCACATCGTAATCCGCCTTTTCATCATTCTTGCCATGAACGCCCACAAAAACCGTTATAATTTCGTTCCTGCCGACATGTAAATGGAACTGCGTGGATGACATGTCCTCATTATACCCTGTAAGCTTCGGATTTTCAAGCAAGTTTCCCACATCCTCTTCCGAAAGTGCGTTTATTGTAACATTTGTATCATACTCACTCTCTATTACAAGGTGACACACTATGTATGTGACTTCATTATCCACATACCAACCGTTCAGATAGCTTTCATGTGAAATCTCAACACTGTCTGAAATTACCGTCTTTTCACATGCGAATATGCAAAGCAAAGTGATGCTGCAAAGGAAAAGTGAAATGACTTTTTTCATATCTCATACTCCTCCAAAATGATAAGCGTTGCAATAAACTCTTTGAGCGTGGGCATGTAATCATACACATTAAAAATATCGTGAAGCAAACTGTCTTTGGAATTCCATGAGCGTTCGAGAAGCAATGTGAGATTATGCAGTACAGCCTTACGGGATACCGAAAAAGCCTCCGAAAGCTCTGACGTGAGTGCATTCATTGTGAACTCGGACACGTTATACGAATTATATTTTTTCAGAATCCAGCACATATAATTAAACCCGTTATACTCTGCAAGCACCCCGAAATGTATTAGTTTTACCGCAATATTATCTTCCATATGCGGAGTATAGCATAAAATCATAAAGAGGAGAAAAAAGCGACAAAGAATAACAAAAGCAGTGCTTTTACGCTAAAAAACCCCAAACGGAAACAGCTTCACAGCAATTTGAATGTTTGTCTGCATATTCCCACCGCATCTGCACAAAATATACCGTGACAAACTGAAAGGCGGTATAAGCATATGAATTTAAAAGCTGTGATAATGGCAGGAGGAGAAGGCACAAGACTCAGACCCATAACCTGTACCATGCCGAAGCCACTCGTACCCGTGGCAGGCAGACCTGTCATCGACTATTGTGTGGAGTTGCTGCAAAAGCATGAAATTACGGATATCTCCACCACTTTGTTTTACTTGGGAAACATGATTGAAAAGCATTTGGGAAGCGGTGAGAATTACGGAGTAAAAATAACCCATTCGGTCACACCCATACCCTTGGGAACGGCAGGCAGCGTGCGTTTTGCTGCAAGCGACACAAACTCGCCCGTACTTGTAATAAGCGGCGACACGCTTACAGACTGTGACATAAGTCATGCATATGAGCAGCATAAATCACGTGGCGCATGTGCTACCATAGTTTTGAAGCAAGTCTCATCCCCCGGTGAATACGGTGTTGCGCTCATGGATTCAGACGGCAGGATAACACGCTTTTATGAAAAGCCATCATCGGGCGAAGTGTTCAGCGACCTTGCAAACACGGGTATTTATATATTGGAACCCGAAGTCATAAGCATGATTCCCACGGACAGGGCATTTGATTTCAGCCTCGACCTTTTCCCGCTTCTTTTGGAAAAAGGTATGCCCGTGTACGGCTACGAGATGCAGGGGTACTGGTGTGACATAGGCGGAATAAAGCAGTACATGCAGGCACAACGTGATGTTTTGGACAGGAAAACCGCTTTTGAGCCAAAAGCAGGAAACCACGGCGGTGTATACATAGAACCCGGTGCACACATATCGGAAAATGCACGAATTAGCCCTCCCTGCTACATATCGGCAGGAGCTGAAATAGGTGAGAATGTGCGTTTGGAGTCGTATTCCGTGATTGGCAAGGGTGTAAAGATATATGAGAATGCCGATATAAAGCGCAGTGTGATAATGCACGACTCCGTAATCCATGAAAATACAGAACTCCGTGGTGCTATAATATGTCCGAATGTTACCATGGACAGATATGCAAGCGCATTTGAAAGTTCCGTGGTGGGCGAACACTCCGTGATAGGTCAATCATCCAGCATATCGTGCGGTGCATCCGTATGGCCTGACAAACATATAAAAGATAATTCCAGTGTTTGTGAAAACATAGTCTGGGGTACGGGTAAGCGCATGGAGTTTACCGATACGGGTGTGAGCGGCTACTGTGACACTGATATTTCGCCCGAAACGGCATTGCGTGTGGGCAGCAGTTTTGCAAGCACACTTTCGCCTTTCGGTCAAATAGGCATAGCTTCAGACGGCAGACGTGTAACATCCATGTTGAAGCGTGCAGCCACGGCAGGTGTGATTTCCCAAGGCGTGGATGTCATGAGTTTTCCGCATATGCCATACAGCCTGTTTTCATTCACCGTACGACATTTAGGTCTCACAGGCGGCATATACATATCCACAGCTACGGGCGACTCCCACAGTGCGGCAATGACGCTTTGCGACCACACGGGAACTGCCGTGCAGTCATCTGTAAGACGCAAGGTGGATAAGGCTTTTTCCATGGGTGAGCAGAAACCCGTGACACACAGAGAGATAGGTATTGTGGAAGAAATAACGGGAACGGTGAAAGCGTATGAAGCAGAGCTTTTGCGAAACATAAACTGTGAAAAGTTGCATGAAAAGCCCATTACTCTCCTTTTAGATATACCTGCATACCTGTATGAAATAGCAGCCCCCGTGCTTTTGCGTCAAGGCGTGAATGTGTTGTCGGCAGACACGGAGCGCGGCATGAACATGCAGATGAAAATTGCAGCGAACAATGCCGATATAGGCTGTTACATATCGGAACAGGCACATAATCCTTCTCCTGCATTCATGTTGAAATCGGGAAAGAGCGTACAGGGCAGCGCACTTTTGGCACTGTTTGCATACGATGCACTCACAGGCGGCAGGCATAACAGGTTCACAGTCCCCGTCACTTTACCCGATGAATACGCAAGAATGCTTATGGATAAGGGCGCACAGCTCATAACAGCCCCCGAACAGTGGCATTCATGGCAGAGGGCTTCATATGTAAACAACACCGTATTGCCCGAATTTTTTGACCCGCTCGCTGCCATACTTCGCATGACGGTGATGTGCGCCGAGGGTAAAGCGGAAAAGATGATTTCCGATTTGCCCGAAACATATAAGCAGGAATACACCGTACCGTGCAATGACTTCGGAAAAGTCTTGCGCAATCTCAGCAATGAAGTTCATGGTGAGGACACGGAAACCATAGACGGCATAAAAATACACCGTGACAACGGTTGGGTAATAGTAAAGGCGGCAAACAACGGTATTGCAGCGTGCAGAATTATATGCGGCAGTTTCAAGGAGGAGTATGCAAACGACCTCTCCGGCATGTACATAGATAAACTCAAACGCATTATCGCAAAAGAATAGTTCACATATAAACTGAACGGCGGAGCGACGGATAAATTTTCGTCACTCCGCTTTTTTTGTTTGCCGCTGATGCCATTAAGTGTTGATGCAATTAAAACAACGAGCTTTTATGCAGAAAACTAATCTTTGTGTTGACTTTGGAGATTATTTGGGTAAAATAGTATTGGGGACGTTTTTGTGTCCTACAAATATGATTAAGGAGATTTATTATGGTTACAAAGTCAATGCTTATCGCTGATATCATCGCAATGGACGATGCAATAGGTGCAATTCTTGCAAGTGCAGGTATGGGTTGCGTGGGTTGCGCTATGGCTCACGGTGAAAATTTAGAGCAGGCTTGTGCTACACACGGTGTTGATGCCGATGCACTTGTTGAGGCTATAAACGACTACCTGGAAAGCAAATAATTGACCTCAAAAGTCCCTTCTTCTCGCACAATTCAGCATGAAAGTCGGCAAGTTAAAAAATGACGAGCTGGAACAGCTCATACTCAGTAAATTCAAAAGCGTTCGCAGAGAGGTGCAGTGTCCTCCGCATGTGGGGGTGGATTGTGCCCGTGTGAGCTTGGACGGCACATGTGTGCTGTCATCTGACCCTATCACGGCGGCAGAAAGCCGAATAGGTTATCTTACCGTACATGTGAATTGCAACGATGCGGCGGCGGCAGGTGCAGAGCCAATAGGTCTTATGATAACACTTTTAGCACCACCGTCTGCCACCTATGAAGATTTGGGAAAAATAGCCGACGAACTTGCCGAGGCGGCTGCGGCTGCAAACGTGGATATCTTGGGCGGCCACACGGAAATCACACCTGCCGTAAATCAGATTATCACATCCGCCACGGTGATTGGAAAGCCGTATGTGGGTTATGATGATACCGTGCATGAGGGAGATTACCTGCTCATGACAAAGACGGCGGGACTCGAAGGCAGTGCGCTGCTTGCAAACGATAAAGCCGATTTACTCGGTCTTTCCGATGATGAACTCACATGCGCACGTGAAATGTTAAACAGCATAAGCGTGATTCCCGAGGGACTCTTTGCTGCATCACACGGAGCACATGCAATGCACGACATCACGGAGGGCGGCGTTTTGGGTGCTGTTTGGGAAATGGCGTACTGTGCAGGTGTGGGCTGCGTGATTGAAAAAGACAGCATTCCCATTCATCCCGTCACACGCAAGATTTGCGAAAAACTCGGGCTTGACCCGTACAGGCTGCTTTCAAGCGGCTCAATGCTCATCTCATGTGCAGACGGCGAGGCTATGAAAACGGGGCTTGAATCCGTGGGCATAAAGGCTACTATCATAGGAAGATTAGTCGGGGAGAATATTTGTGATTCCGAGGGTAATATAATAACGCCGCCTGAGGCAGACGAACTGTATAAAGTCTGAAAAACATACACATACACATACACATAAAAAAGGGAGAAGCTGCAAAATCGGCTTTTCCCTTTATTTTTAATCTTTTATTTCGTACTCCGAACCGTGTGTCACTGTTTTTTCGTCCAGTACTCTTTCACACGCTCCACGGCACCGTTCTGTTCCCTTGCGCTGTCTGACACAGAGTGAGCTCGGTATGCGGTAGTACCGGAAGGCGGCTCAGTTTCTCCCGTTTGCGGCAAAACGGCAGAGTCGCCGTATACCACATCGTCATGGGGCTTTGTCTGCAAATTCATAGTCAAAATCTTATCGGGCAGTGCCGCAACTATTATATAGCCGTATATGCCAAAGATAAGGCATATGAAAAACAACCAATCGCCATAACCTTTTTTCTTTGCAATAACCGCCATTATAAGCGAAAATATAACACGGAATATAATAAGAGCCGCAATTATAATCACGGTTTCCATGGCATGACCGTTTGTGATTTCCTGTAATTTACTCAGCATATGCGCATTCTCCTTGTATCTTTTTGTCAAAACCCGTCGGCATATGGGTATTCTTGGCACTTATATTATACAATTCATTTACGCATATTGTCAACGGCGCATTATTTACAAATCTCACCTATGAGTCCGTCACCGTCAAACCCCGTGATATGCACATTAAATATTTCATTTGAAAAATCGCAATCGGTTTTCACACGCACGTCCAAATATGTGTCGGTGTAACCTCGCATCGCATCGCCGCTGCGTTCCTCAAACAGAACTCTTTCCGTCTTGCCAATGCAGTTTTTCATGTATTCTTCACGGCTTTTTGCCGCTGCGTCTGAAATTTCGTGCGCTCTTTTTTCTTTTACTTCGGGTCTCACATGGTCGGGCATGTTCTCGGCTTTTGTCCCGCTTCGCACGGAGTACGGGAACACATGCACCTTGGAAAAGCCTATTTTTTCCACAAATTGCAGTGTTTGAGCATGTTCTTCGTCCGTTTCGCCTGCAAAACCTGCTATGATATCCGTTGTTATGGCGCAATTCGGCATTGCATTGCGCAATTTTTCTACGGCTGCTGAAAAACTCTCCGTGGTGTACTTTCTGTTCATTCGCATAAGCACCGTGTCCGAACCGCTTTGCAGTGACATGTGAAATTGTCTGCACACCTTTTCTCTCTCGCTCACCGCACGAACAAACTTATCCGTCACAAATTCAGGTTCAAGCGAACCCAATCGCACACGCTCAATGCCCCTTATATCATCCGTGAGTGCTATGGCATCCGTGATGTCAGTACCATCCTTAAAGTCGGCACCGTATGACATGAGATGTATCCCCGTGAGCACCACTTCACGATAGCCGTGTTCTGCAAGTTTTACAAGTTCCCTCTTTGTACTCTCCAAGGTTCTGCTGCGTATTCTGCCTCGTGCATACGGTATTATGCAGTATGAACAAAATCTGTTACAACCGTCTTGAATTTTAAGATACGCTCGTGTTTTCTCCGATTCGTCGGCAGTTAAGTCCTCAAAGACCGTATCATCCGTCTTACACACTTTCACCTCGGAGCGTTTTGATTTTACATATTCTTCCACAACAGAAACTATACTTGCTCTGTCATTTGTACCCAAAATTATATTCACCCCGGGGAGTGATGACACAGCTTGCGGATTTGTTTTTGCGTAACAACCTGCTGCGATTATAACAGCATCCGAATTTTGAGCATGAGCACGACTTATCATCTGTCTGGATTTTCTGTCGCTCACATGTGTAACCGAGCATGTATTTATAACATACACATCGGCGACATCAGAAAACGGCACAGTCACATAGCCGTGTGCTTCCATGAGTTTTCGCATTGCGTCCGTGTCGTATTGATTCACTTTGCAGCCCAATG
>JAFSHG010000112.1 GCA_017440405.1 Clostridia bacterium | reverse complement strand
TCTCCAACTCTTTGCACACAGTCCTCTGAGATGTATTTATGAAGCTCATCAAGCAGGTTTTCGGAGACAACCACTTCGTAAAAATATTTTATAATGTCTTTGTTGCTCATTGCACATCTCCTTCGTCAAATTCTTATTTATAAAATAGATTATGCCATAAATATGTGGGGCTTTCAATCTATTCAAGCCAGTATTGAAAAAATTGCAAAAAAGACACGAAAAACGGTATGAGGAAATTTCCTCATAGCATTTTTAACTGTTCGAGTTAATTGGAATTGGTTATTTGGACTTTCCGCCATTTCTTACGAAATAGTCAGTAAGTTCAGTATCTAAGATGGTAACATCAGTAATGAGTTCGCCGTCCTCTAAGAACTCATAATAATCCGTGTTATCAACCCTAACGATATTATTATCCGAATCATACTCAATGTTGTATGTATGAGTTTTATTGTTTAACTCAAAGGACAATGTTAATATTTGGTTCTCGGTGTGTTGTTCTTCTTGCGAACAAGCAACCAAACCAAATACACAAACTAACACTAGGCATATTACAATCAATGCTCTTTTCATACACTCACACTCCTCTGTCAAATTCAAGCTTTGCAAACTACTTTCACACATACAGCATATCATAAGTATGCTGCTTTTTTCAAACCTCAGCTTCCGTAATTCATAAAAGGGCAGGGGATAGCCCACTCACTCATTAACTTTCGGCATATTGACTCCGAACCAACTGCACAGGTTTTTCAAACCACGGCTTTTAGCACCGATTTTTTTCATGACTTCTATGATTGCGCAAATCAGCAATATTGTAATGACAGAAATTACAAAAGCCTTTACTGTACTCCTGTAATGCCATATACCAATGCTGAATAATCGATTTGATACTATATCGTAGAGGCGAAAGAACAAGTATTGTGTTGCCATTATAATCAAAGAATTTTTACCTAAATACGATAACACCTTATTTGTCCCAAAAAAACGAATGTAGCGGAACACAATAAAGTAAAACGTAATCCCCGAAACAGCGGCTATGCTGCAATAAATTATGTTGCCGAAATCAGCTCCCGTGAAAGAAATGCGCTTGTTTAAGACGATGCCGAACAGTATATTTGCAAACAGAATCAACACTGCCGCAGAAATAATATGTAGTTTGTTCACGGATGTGTTTTCGCCATGTTTATCGTAGAATTGTCTGAAAATGTTGCCGAGGGTATAAAACAACAGACATACAGGCAAAATGTTGAGTTTCAAGAATATGTTATTTCCGGATACAAGCATCCAGAGTACGAATAATACGGGTATAATCAGATACTTTCCGTGGGGGATATATTTTTCAACCAAGAAAAAGACAACGGATACCATAAAGAGCTGCTGTAAAAACCATATGGTGGCATTCCAACAAACTTCTCCGTCCAAAAAAAAGAATAAACGGACAGATTCGGTTATGGTGTTTTTGAAAAGCACGGCACCTGCAAGACAGGATAAAAAATTCCACAGCAAAAAGGGGATAAGCAATGCCTTTGTTTTCTTTGCCATGTATTTTTTGAAGTCGCCTTGTGAATTGTTGTGCAGAAAACCCGATATGAAGAAGAACAAAAACATATGAAAAGAGTAGATATGTGTCTCCAACAGGTAGTTGCACGACAGATGCCCCAATGTAACACAAAAAATCCCAAAACCTTTGAGAGCATCAACCCATTCTATTCGTTTTATACTGCTGTCCATTTGTCCTTTTATAACCTCAAAACTTTGTAAATGAATAGATTATAACGCCTTTTTCGGACATGACTTTACACACTCAAAACATAAGATGCAATCCGTTCCGTTTTTACGCTTTCTTGAATTGTCCGTCATATCAACATCCATGGGACAAACCGTTTTACATTTTCCGCAGGATACACATTTGTTTGTATCGCACTTTACTCGGAAGAAAGAAAAATAACTCATCGGTTTCATAAATACGGTAATCGGACATATGTATTTGCAAAAAGCACGATTGTCCTTAAATACAAATGCGAGAATGATGCCCACCGCATAATACATAACATTACCGACTATAAATGCCCAAAACATTATTGTTTCGATATTGCCCACATGAGCGAGGAACAGAGCGGAAACAAATATTAGTGATACAACAAAGACAATATATCTTATCCAGCCTATTTTCTTTCTTGGTTGGAGCGGGACTTTATATGGCAGAAAGTCCAATACCATAGCTGTCCAACAAGCGTATCCGCACCAACCTCTCCCAAAAATCAGCGGCCCGAAAATCTTTGCAACTGCATAATGAATAGTAGCAGCCTCAAAAACGCCGGTGAACAGATAATACCAGAACCCTTCTATTTGCATATTTTCGTTAGAAATGACACCCAAATAGAATAACATATATGAGCCAACCAGAAGCTGGGTTATACGACGAGCATATTTATATTTTTTGATATAGAGTGTAAGCCCCAATGCAATGGAGCAACCTATATAACTGAAATTCAAAAGATAAAAGAGATTATCTTTTGTCAGCCAGAGTGTAACCGCAACCGCTTCAAATATTATAAGCATAATAATCGGCATTAAGTATTTCTTCATTGCGTGCCTCCTTAAAACTCCTGTTTGCCGAGTGAATTATACCATAAGAAACCGTTTTCTGCAATTATCGACAGTTCTATATATCATAAAAGTTTTTTGAAAAAATTTATAAAACCCCTTGACAAGTGAACATTTGTTCTGCTATAATGATTACGATGGCAGTGGTGTAGAAACGCTGCTTGAAAAAAATACGGAACATGGATTAGGCTTTTCGCATATGCGGAGAGCTTTTTTTATGTCCGAAAAAAGAAAGGAGAGCGAGAAAAGATGAAGCTCAAAGAAATTTTTAACAAGCAGGGCGATAAGGCCCCTGCGCATTCCCCGGGAAATAGCGGTAGTGAATTTGCCGAGGGAGTGGTGGCACAGCTCGTGGAACTGGAAAAGAAAAATGCACTCACGGGCACAGCGGAGGAGTATGTGCGTGACAGAGAGTTTGTAAAGCTGTTGGAAGAATACCCGGTACATGCTGCTGTACGCATATACGATGCGGAAAAGAAGGCAGCCTCCGAGTATGAGAGAGGCAGAGAAGATGCGGTTTCAGAGATTTACAAGCGCAAGTCCATGCCCCGTGCCATGCGCACCGCACAGCCTGCCGAGGCGGAAACGGATTTTTCCAAGATGAGCAGTGAAGAATTTGCACGGCTGAAAAATCAGCTTGCAAAGCGAAGATGAGAGCAATCTCGAAAACACAAGTAAGAAAATACGAAAGGAAAAAATATAATGACAAACACAACTTTATCAACACAGGTAAGCACAAAGCTTAACAAAACATTTTACGACCGTCAGCTCTTGGAGAGCGCAAAGACGAGATTTGTTTTCACAAAATACGGCCAGAAGCGCAGAATCCCCCGAAACAACGGCAAACAGGTGGAATTCAGACGTTGGGAACTGTTTGACCCCAAAGAGGCGGTTTGCGGTTTGCAGGAGGGTGTAACCCCCACGGGACAGGAACTTTCACAAACTTCTGTGACGGCGGATATCAGCCAGTACGGTGCATATGTGGAAGTGAGTGATTTACTGGACATGACGGGTTATGACGATGTTATAAATGACAGCGTAGAACTTTTGGGTGAACAGCTCGGAACGGTGGTGGAATGGGTAACACGAGATGCCATTTCATCGGGTTCAAACGTAATTTATGCAGGCGGCGCACAGAGCCGTGACGAAGTGGACAGCTCAAAGCCCCTCACCACCACGGATATCAGACGTGCGGTAAAGAGTCTGAAAAAGGCAAAGGCACGCATGTTCTCCGACAACGGCAAAGCACCGCATTACATATGCGTATGTTCCCCCGATGCGGTGTACGATTTACAGAACGATAATATGTGGCAGGAAGCCAATAAGTATGCATCATCCGAGGCACTTTACAGTGGTGAGATAGGCAGAATGTTCGGCGTGGTTTTCGTGGAGAGTACGGAGTGCAAGGTGTTTGAACCGATGCTCGTAAATTCCGTGGCAGAGGGAAGTACAAAAAGCTCAATCGTGTTGCAGAATCCCCTCACCGCAGAGCAGGTGAAGTACATAAAGTCGGGCGGCAATATAAGGCTTAGCGGCTCGGAGAATTTGGCGGTGGATATCACATCCTTGGAGGCAGGTGCCTCAACACTCACTCTGACAAAGGAATTGGACACAGCACCTGCAGCATTTACAGCGGTTTTGAGTGATGATACAAGCGATTCTGCAGACCCTGTTCATGCAGCACTTGTGTTTGGAAAAGATGCATACGGCGTGATAGATATAGACGGCACGGATACCATAGAGAGCATTATAAAGCCTTGCGGTTCTGCAGGTACATCCGACCCGCTCAATCAGCGTGCAACCATAGGTGCAAAGGTTGCAGGCTTCACCGCACGCATACTTAATGAACTTTGGTTGGTGCGAATAGAGCATGGTGTGACTGCATAAGTCATAATTGAGGAAATTGGTATAAACGTAAATTGGATGGATTGGGTTATCTGCCATAAGGTAAATTCGATAACGAAGTAAAGCGAAAGAGGTACGATGTCTACTTTCCGCAAGAAATGACGAAAGCAACGAAAAGATACTAACGGGGATAGCGAGACGGAGGGATTGCAAAAAGATAGTTTCACTCAAAAAACAATCCCTCCGCACAAGGGAGCCTTTGCTTCCATAAAGCAGGTAGCCCAACTAAAGTTTGTCCCACGGGACAAGTGGCGTTTTTACCACCCAAACAGTAAAAGTAAACACACTATACTTGCAGAACAATTTGATTTTTAGTAAAAAGAAAGGAATACACATATGTATATCACAGAAAATGACATTGTAATAAACGAAAAAGAGGATTATGCACGAATAAAGCTTGCAGCAGGTGACAGACCTTGGACAGGCGGCATAAACGGCAAATTTTACAGAATAAGCCGTGGCGTACCCGTGGATGTGCCTGTTAACTTAGCCAAACTCATACGCCAGAATGAGGAAGTGACGATACTTTCAAAGCGCAGTGTTGAGGAATATAAAAAGCCTGAGGGCAAGTGTTTGGGAGGCAAGAGTAAATGACGTTAAACGAGATAATAGCAGCCGCACTCACAGAGCTTGGGCGTGGGCATGATGCGCGCAGCATGGACAGCTTCAGAAAGAAATTTACGAACTTTGCAAACGATGCGCTCTATGACCTTGCCGCTTCGTTCAAACTCCACAGGACAGAACAGGTGCGAGTGGACGGCAGTACCGTGGATACACGAATGCTCAGCCGAGAGTGTCTGAAAGTTTTAGCCATAACACAGGACGGATTTCCGCTTCGCTTTTCGGAATGTGAAGCTTCGGGAATAGTGTGCGTGAGGGGAACGGGGCTTGTGGATGTGACATACAGATACATGCCCGATTCCATGTCGGTGGCATCGGACGAGCCTGAAATACCGCATTATCTGCACGGGCTTATTATATGCTATGTGGTGGGGCGTGAGCGCATGAGCGGCGACACATCGTCGCAAAAGGGTGCAAATGCACACATGCAGGTGTATGAAACGGAAAAGATGCGAATCATGTCCGCATCCACGGACGGAAATGACATGAAAAACAAATGGTGAGGTGATTTATATGGCTCAGGCGGTTTACAGGATTGAGCGTTTTTTGGGCATAGACCAGTCAACCGAGGAGAATTTTTTAGGCAGCGGATACACGCCCGATGCATGTAACATGTGTACGGATGACGGAAATCTATCAGTGGCAAAAGGTTTTGCACGCACATCGCTTCTGCCCGTACCGGGTGATGCGGAGATAAAACGCTGCATACCCTTTCGTCATTCAAATGGGGATATGTACATTGTTGTGGCAGGAAACAGCATATACGCAGGGTTTGGCGGTGCATGGCTTGAACTTTACACATATCCGCAGGATGTGGATGTGGATGACTTTGACTTTTTGGAAGCCAAGATAGGTACGAGCGATTATATCATCATAGGCAATGGCAAAACGGGACTTTTGAAGTTTGACGGACAAACGGTTTCCGAGTTTGGTTCTGAGGCCATGTGTTCTGACAGACCCGTGAGATATCTTGCCATGTATAAGAACAGACTCTTTGCAGCAGGTGACAGCGAACATCCGAACAGGTTGTACTGGTCCAAACTTCCGGGCGATTCACGCAGTATTGAGGATTGGGGAGCGGATGAAGCGTCTCCCAACGTGGAGGGAGGACACACACAGATAGGATTGTTTGACAATGACCCCATCGTTGCCATAACACCGCTTTCAAGTCAGCTTCTCATATTCAAAAAGAACAGTCTGTACAGATTGTACGGTGATAAACCGTCGAACTTTACCGTAGAGGAGATTGAATCGGTTACCGAGTCTGCCGCACACACATCCATAATACATTACGGCGACGTGGCATACTTCATGACTCAGACGGGACTGTATGTATTCGATGGTGTGAGTGCACACCTCATGCATGATGCAAAGAAGATAAGGGATATAATGTCACGCTCCGACACTTCCCGTACCCGAGGCGCAAGAACTCGTGAAAAACTCTACTTCACCGTGAGAATGGACGGAGAGGATGCCATCATAGAGTACGACCTCATGAGGGGTACATATATGCTCCGAAACGGTTTTGAGGTACGGGACATATTCTCCCGTGATAACGGTATCTACATAATGAGCGACAGGTACATATGCAAGTTTAACTGCGGAGAAAGTTATGCAGGCAAGCCGATTTCCGCACACTGGTGTACTCCGCTCACCGATTTGAACGAAAAAACGGTGATAAAGCAGCTTCGTGAAATTTATCTGCGCTGTGACGACGAGAAAGGCAAAACGCTCAAACTCACCACACAGGCGGGGAATAACACACGGGATTACATCGTGAAGCTTTCAGAAAACGAGGTGACGGAGATACCGCTGTGCGATGAGGGCAGATGCTTTAATCTGAAATTGGAGAACGTGGCAGGCGAGTCATTCGGTTTGCGTGGCGGAGTGGAGATTGCGCTGAATCTGAGGGGTAGGTGTGTGTGATGAGCGATATCATGCAAGCATTATATTACATTGCGCTTATGTGCGATGTGGAGGAGCAGAATACGAAAGAGGAGAACAATCAATGGAAAAAGGCGAATCAAAACCGTTTGAATCAAAACTTCTCCGCTATTGCAAACGCCATAGAAGCCATGGACATGCGCATAAGTGAAATGGAAAACAAGTCATAATGTGAAAGGAGAGATAAAAATGTCGGAGAGGAACTATGAAGAATTTGATTGGGATGGCATAGGTGAGAGGATAAGAGCAAATTTGGAGGAGATATTGCGTCCTGCTGTTGATGAGGCAATATCAAAGCGAAATGAGCAGGCGGAGCATGACAAAGCCGAGATTGATGCAGATGCAGCAGCGAGGGGGATGGAAAGTTCTACATATGTCACTTCCATGAAAGCTCGGGAAAACGAGAATGCAAAGGACGATATAGCAGATTATGAGACAAGCTATAACAGTACGCTGGTGTCCGCATTGCAGTCTACTCTTATGGATGCATACGAGATATATGCACAAGAAAAGAATGCAGAGCGAGACTATGAGTTGGAGAGAGAAAAACTTGCACAATCTCAGGCTCAGTTTGAAGCGCAACTGGCAGTTGAAAAAGATAAGATTGAGCGTGATTGGATGGCGTCATTTGAGGAAGGCTCATACGGAAACGGATACGAATATAAACATTACGATGCGTATCTGAATGAACTTACCGAGAAAGATGTTCGTGACTTTTTTGTGTCCGACCATGGATACTGGAAATGGGCAAGGTCGCAGGCTGTGGCAGACTTGGGTGTTGAAGGGTACAACATGCTGTTCTCAAAGTATATGACGGATACACAGGCACTCATGGAAAAGGGTGTTCCCGAGGGAGAAAGTGTTAAATAATCGGGAATTTCAATAACGAAAAGAAGAACTTGGAGGAAAACATGATAGAGAAATTTATAGAGTGGTTAAAACAACAGGTGGGTTCCATATACGTATGGGGCGGACAGGGCGAAACGGAGTTTAACGAAGCGTGGATAAAAAAGATGGAAACCACCGATAAAAATGCACAGAGGGCGATAAAGCTCTATGAAAAGCGACAGGATGAGGGCAAAGACCCCATTGCAGCGTATGACTGTTCGGGACTTATAGTACGTTTCTTGTTGGATAACGAACTCATACAGAGCGACACCACATCGGGAGGTTTATACACACTTTCTACCAAGATATCAAAGGATATGCTCACAAAAGGCGACCTTCTTTTCCGCCACAACGGTACAAGTATTCATCATGTGGGCGTATATATAGGCGGCGACATGGTGATACATGCCAAGGGTCGTGATGTGGGCGTGGTGCGTGAACACATAGACGCAAACGGCGAAACATACTGGAACAGATACGGCAGATTGCCCGAACTTTCATACAAAAGCAGTAACTACCCTCTGCTCATGACATATTCGGGTGCTACGTATGTGAATTTGCGTGATAAAGCATCGGCTGTCACGGGTAAAGTTTTGGATGCCGTAACAAGCGGTGAAGAGGTGTTGGTGTTGGGCATGGATAAGAACGGTTGGTCGGATGTGGTGAAATACTGTCCCGAGACGGATACATATAAGCGAGGGTACTGTTTGGGCAAGTATTTTAAGTAAAAGAGAAAGGTGAAAGTATATGCTTACATTCATACGCCCTCTGCTCGTGATATCGGCAGGGGCTTTAACATATGTGTTCGGCGAATGGGATACTGCCATGACAGCACTTCTTCTCGTGGTTATAACGGACTACGTGACGGGTATAATCTCTGCCGCCATAGCAGGAAACCTGAACTCTGAAAAAGGATTCAAGGGGATACTGAAAAAGGTATTTATTTTTCTTGTCGTGGCAGCGGCTGCCGCTGTGGATACAGTGATACCCGCAACACGTGGGGCAGTGCGTGCATCGGTTTGTATGTTCTACATAGCAAATGAAACGCTTTCGGTTTTGGAAAATGCAGGTGAGATAGGTTTGCCTTTGCCGCAAGCTTTAAAGTCTGCTGTGGAAAAGCTGCGAAACACCGGCGGGGAAAAAGATGCATAACATGCAGGAAAGGAAGTGAAAGGATATGGGAAGAATCCTCCGTTTAGAGGGAGTGCCGAACGAAAAGCAGCTTCTGTTTTTCAAAGCCAGGACAAGGCACATAGCCTACGGCGGCGCAAGAGGCGGCGGAAAGAGTTGGGCCATGCGACGAAAACTCGTAATGCTTGCACTGCGCTATCCTAACCTGAACCAGCTCATAATGCGACGCACTTTGCCTGAGCTTCGTGAAAATCATGTAATACCGCTTCTGAGGGAACTTTCGGGTTTTGCCGAATATAAAACTTCCGAAAGAGTATTCATCTTCCCGAACGGTTCCAGAATAAAATTGGGTTACTGTGATAATGCAGGCGACATATACCAATACCAAGGGCAAGAGTACGATGTAATAGGGTTGGAGGAGGCTACTCACTTTACGGAGGAACAAATGCAGTTCATTACCACATGCAACAGAACCTCCCGCAACGATTTCTCGCCACGCATGTATTATACCTGTAACCCGGGCAATGTGGGGCACGGTTGGGTGAAGCGACTGTTTATAGACCGTGATTATAAGAGCGGTGAAAGGGAGGAAGATTACACCTTTATACCCGCAAAGGTTTTTGACAACACCGTGCTTATGAAGAATAATCCCGAATACATACGTGTTTTGCAAGCATTGCCCGAGGATATGCAAAGAGCACATTTATACGGCGATTGGGATGTGTTTGCAGGTCAGTATTTCAAGGAATTTTCAAGGGAAAAGCATGTGACGGAGCCATATGAGATAGATGCATCATACAGGCGGTTTTGTTCCATGGACTGGGGGTATAATGACCCATGCTGTGTGCTTTGGCACGCTGTGGATACGCAGGGTAAGATAATAACGTACAGGGAACTGTATGTGCGTCGAATGCGTGCAGAGCAGGTGGCAAGGGAGATTTTACGGCTTTCAGAGGGCGAACACATAGCATACACCGCAGCATCCCCCGATATGTGGAAAAAAAGAGGTCTTATACTTGCAGGTGAAGGCGGTTTTGAGGGCGAATGCATAGCTCAAATATTTGCACATGAGGGTGTACATCTCACACCTGCTGATAATAACCGTGTGGCGGGTTGGCAAAAGGTGAGGAGCTATCTGGCAGGCAGTGATGAAACGGGCGGCGCACAATGGCAATGTTTTTCCACGTGTAAAAACCTTATTCAGTCATTGCCTGCATTGTGTTATGACACAAAGAATGTGGAAGATGCAGCGGACGGAAATGACCATGCGCCCGAAGCACTGAGGTACGGGTTGTATTCCAG
>JAFSHG010000111.1 GCA_017440405.1 Clostridia bacterium | reverse complement strand
AGCGTATAATACTTTGGAGTGCCACAGGACGTGAGTTTGACCCCGAATATGCGGGTGTGTTCTTCATGCATCCGTCAGTCACACGGTTAGGTTGCAGCTTCCCTGAGCTTTTGGATTACTTAAAGACGCTTTAAAATGAGTTAAAGGCACGGCTATGGACAGAAAGCTTATTGAAAAACTTTGGGGACTTACACTCGTGATACTGGGCATATGCACTGTTGCACTGGGTGTATCCTCACTTTCCGAGGTGCGTTTTATACGCCCTGTTTCTGTGGGTTTGGGTGTATTGATTTTGATAACCATACCCTTTATGATTTTCTTCACCGTCCGTATTGTGCAGCTGAACCGAAATGCTCACAGTGACGAGATAAAGTCCAATCCGAGTGTTACGGAAGAGGGCAGCGAAAACGATGAAGAAAAATCGGAGTGTCAAGACGATGACGACAACACCCCTTAAAATACACAGTGGGGTTTACCATATAGAAATATGAACACAGTTGAGGTAAAGAGAAAATGACAAGAATTAAAATCAGCGCAGACAGTACTTGCGACTTATCCTGTGAGATACTGGATAAATTTAATATTTCCATTGTGCCGCTTACAGTGGTGAGTGACGGTAACTCATATCGTGACGGAGTGGACATAACCCCGGAGGAGGTTTTCAGACTCACTGAGGAAAACGGAAAACTCTTTTCTACTTCCGCTGCAAATATTTACGATTACACGGAGCTTTTCACAGAGCAACTGAAAAATTACGATGAAGTCATTCACATCTGCATTTCGGCAGAATTTTCCACATGTTACCGAAACGCTTGCACGGCAGCAGAAGAATTTGGCGGTAGGGTTCGTGTGGTGGACTCACGCAATCTCTCCACGGGCATGGGGCATGTGGTGTATGAGGCGGCACTCATGGCACAGAGCGGAAAAAGCTCGGAGGAGATAGAAGCTGCATTAAATAAGCTCACAGATAAAGTGGAAGCCAGCTTTGTGGTAAACAGTTTGGAATACTTAAAGCGGGGCGGCAGATGCAGTGCGCTTAAAGCGTTTGGTGCAGCCGTTTTGCAGCTAAAACCCTCTATAAATGTGGTGGACGGTAAAATGACGGTGGGTGACACATACAGAGGGTCTTTTGAAAAATGTTTGAAGCGTTATGTGAAAGACCGCTTGGAAGGCAGAGATGACATTGTGGACGACCGCATTTTCATCACATATTCAAGTGCTTCTCCCGAAACGGTGGATATGGTGAGAAACACCGTAAAGGAATATCATGATTTCAAAGAAATAATATGTACGAGCGCAGGCTGCACAATATCATGCCATTGCGGTCCTGACACTCTCGGAATACTCTTTATGAGAAAATAAACGGAGGTTTTATGAAAAAAGTAACCGACAGTATCTATCATATAGGTGTAAATGACAGGAATGTAGACCTTTTTGAGGGTCAATAACGTGTGCCGAACGGTATGTCGTATAACTCATATGTGATTATGGATGAACACATTGCCGTGATGGACACGGTGGATGCTCACTTCACACACGATTGGTTGGATAATCTGGGCGAAGTTCTGGGCGACAGGCGTCCCGACTACCTCATAGTGCAGCACATGGAACCCGACCATTCCGCAAACATAAAGAATTTCATAAATGCATATCCCGATGCCAAAATAATTGGTAACGCAAAGACTTTCGTCATGATGTCCCAGTTCTTTGGTATGGACTTTGAGAAGTATGCCGTGGTAGTAAATGACGGTGACAGCATCTCATTGGGGAAGCACAACCTCACATTCGTATTTGCGCCCATGGTTCATTGGCCCGAGGTCATGGTTACATATGACAGCACGGACAAAGTCTTATTCTCAGCCGACGGTTTCGGCAAGTTCGGCGCACTGGACGCACAAGAGCCTTGGGCAGACGAGGCACGCCGTTATTACATAGGCATAGTGGGCAAGTACGGTGCACAGGTTCAGGCACTCTTGAAAAAGGCGGCAAACTTGGATATACAGACCATATGCCCGCTGCACGGACCCATTCTCACGGAAGATTTGGGCTATTATATAAATTTATACAACACTTGGTCGTCATACTCTGTGGAGTCACACGGCATAGTCATTGCATACACTTCTGTGTACGGCAACACCAAAAAGGCAGTGGAGATTTTGGTAGAGGAACTAAAAAGCAGAGGTTGTCCCAAAGTGGTGGTGCATGATTTGGCACGCTGCGACATGGCAAAGGCGGTGGAGGACGCATTCCGCTACGGCAAACTCGTACTCGCAACCACCACATACAATTCCGAGATTTTCCCGTTTATGAAGCAGTTTATTGATAATCTCACCGAGCGTAATTTCAGAGACAGAACGGTGGCACTCATTGAAAACGGCACTTGGGCACCCACTGCGGCAAGGATTATGCATTCCATGTTGGAAAAATCTCAAAACATTACATTCACGGAGACCACTGTGAAGATAAAGTCGGCAATGAGTGTTGAGAATAAAAAGCAGATTTCATCGTTGGCAGATGAGCTGTGCAGAAATTACATAGCCCAGTCATCCGAGATGGCAAACAAGAACGATATGACTGCCCTGTTCAACATAGGCTACGGTTTGTACGTGGTAACATCCAATGACGGCAAGAAAGACAACGGACTCATCGTGAACACCGTTTCGCAAGTCACCAACACCCCGAATCGCATTGCAGTCACCATAAACAAGGAAAACTATTCCCATCACATTATAAAGCAGACGGGAAAGATGAACGTGAACTGTCTGTCCACGGACGCACCTTTCAGTGTTTTTGAGACATTCGGATTTGTGAGCGGTCGCACCGTGGATAAGTTTGCAAATACAGAGAATCCCCGTTCAGATAACGGACTCATATTCCTGCCCCGTCATATAAATTCGTTTATGTCGCTCAAAGTGGAGGATTACATAGACCTCGGCACTCACGGCATGTTTATTTGCAGTGTGACGGAAGCAAGAGTGCTCTCCGACAAGGAGACCATGACATACACATACTATCAGCAGAATGTGAAGCCCAAGCCCGAAACAGAGGGCAAAAAGGGCTATGTCTGCAAGATTTGCGGCTATGTGTATGAGGGCGATGAACTGCCTGAGGATTACATCTGTCCGCTTTGCAAACACGGTGCAAGCGACTTTGAACCCATAAGCTGAAAAATTCCTCGTAGTACTGAGTATAGGTGCATAACAGAATAATGCGAAAAAGCTGTGAGTGCAATAACAATTTTGCAATCACAGCTTTTATCTGTACTTCGCACTTGACTGTCACTCCGTCTTTGAATACTTAGACAAAACTTCCATGATATCCAACAGCATATTCTTTTCACTTACGGAAAGTGCTGCTGCTTTTGTGCTTATTTCATCAGTTAAATAGTTTTTATCCGACTCGGATGCTCCCGATAAAAAAATAGTTATATTGCAGTTCAAGATGCGTGCAATCTCAGAGAGCATATCTAAATTCGCCTTTGTAATACCCCTTTCTATCTGGCTGACGTATCCAACCGTCACGGAAAGCTCATCGGCAAGTTTCTCCTGCGTAAGCCCGCATCGCTTCCTTTCGCTCTTTACCCTTGCACCTATCAGTTTATAGTCTACCGCCATTATCATCACCTCATGTTTATTATGATAGTAATAACTAAAAAATATAAGTTAGTGCCAACTAAATTTTTAGTTATTGCTGTTGACTTTTTGCGTTTTGTGCTATAAAATGCTTGATGATGTCAACATTTACAGAGGAGGAAGTAACAGTACTGTGTTTATAGTTTTCTTTGAGATACCGCTTTCAGTTATATTTTTCATTATGATGATTGCAGTTGAATTGGCTGATATGGCAGGCAGCACTCTGTATGATGCTGAAAATACAATTTGTATTGCTGCAATGGTTATGTTCGCTGTTATCGGAATTGCAAAGGTGATATCTATCATAAGAAATTCACGCATCTATCACCTGATTCTGCCGTCGTTGGCAAACGATGCAGCACTATGCAGGTTCATATACTGTGCATTGCTGCCTCTGCTTTCAGACAATGCGCAGGGAAGTTTGGGCTTTCTTGCGGCTCTCTTTTTGTCGATTCTTTCCATTGTATTAAATCTGCTCACAAGTGCAGCTATATTAAAATCCCGAACGAATAAAGACTACATTATTGCTTATGTTTTGAGTGCTGTGTCGGTAACGGTGTGCATGGTTGTCTGATTTAACGCATTTATAAGTATATATACATTGCCATAAGGCTTACTCTATATGTCCTTGTCCTATAAAATCGCAAAAAATAACCTGCTAAGAAAAGCACTTGACTTCTCTTAGCAGGGGTTCTATTGTCTATATCATTTTATATCGGTAAGGCACAGCAGCTTGTCATCAACCGTGCCAAAGAGTTTCCCACCGAGTGAGAGTGCATTTTCAAGTGCTTTTGCCTTTTCGGCCGTTACAGTTTCGCCGGGAAACAGCGTGGCAATGCCGGGGGGATATATCCCCACTGCCCGAGCGCAAACCCTGCCGAGTGAATCCGATATGGCAAACGGTTTTGTGTCCCCCATCATCGCACATCGTACGGAGGTGTATTCTGCTGTGTTATTCGCCGAGAACAGTATATGTCTTTCAAAATCGGGCTGTGCGCTGCGCATGTCACAGGCGGCACTTATAAGCCTATCATACCATGAATCGTCATCATCGGGTGTGGTTATGAGTACCACACTGTATAAATCTGCCATTTCAGCGTATATTCCCCGGGAAATTAGTTTCTCATTAAGTGCGTATCCGTTTTCACACATTATGCACAGGCGTGTGACATCGGAATATTTTGCAGATGACGGTTTTTCCGCCAATTTGACGCCGTTTTGGATTAAGCTATCACGTACTTTGCGTATTCGCTGCACATGTTCCGTATAACGGTTTGCAGTACGTATGCCATGTTCTATGCTGAGCATCAGCGGATATGAGGGGCTTGTGGTCTGCATCATGGAAAGGGCAGTGCGCAATTCGTCTTGCATATCACAATTACAGAGTAAAATCCCCGTTTGATTATATGCACAGAGCGTTTTATGCGTACTCACAGTAAACACGTCCGCATGTGGCAGAGGCGGAAGTTCGTCTGAAAAAGGGAAGTGCGCACCGTGGGCAGCATCTGTAAAGAGCATTACCCCACGCTCATGCACCACATTATAAATGGCTTCCGTATCTGCACACATGCCGTAATAGTTAGGTGAAGTTATAAAAACGGCATCGGGAAGTTCGCTTAAAGTATCCAGCGCATTTTTTACGGTTTCTGCCGTCACACATCCTGAAAACACATCCTCGGGAAACACACCGCACACCAAGGCATCTGCAAAAAAAGCACCCGAGATGAAAGACTTATGACAGTCACGGGACACAAGTATGCGCGGGCGGCGTTTCTTTTTCAGTGCGAGTGCAATGCAAAATGCGCATATTCCGCCCGTAGAACCGTTCACAAGCAAAAAAGCCTTTTCCGCAGAATACGCCGCAGCACACATTTTTTCAATCTCCGATATGCCGCCCTTTGGATTATGCAAGTCGTCCGAAAAATCAAGTTCCGTTATATCTTCGGGACAGAGTTTCCCCTTATGTCCGGGCATATGAAAGCGAGCAGGATTTTTGTCCGTATATTTCT
>JAFSHG010000017.1 GCA_017440405.1 Clostridia bacterium | reverse complement strand
AGCGCATCTTGTAAACAATATGCCGAGAAAGAAATTCAATTATTCCACTCCTGATAAGTTGTTTCAAAATGAACTCACTGCTATAATAGAGTAAGCCTAACAACATGCTGTCGGGTGGTGCAGTTGATTTTACAATCCGCCAAATCGGTTTTGTGGAAAAAAAAGACAAAAAACCATTTGACATAGCGTCGCACAGTGTGTTAAAATGAACAGTGCATGTGCAGTATTCGTGCGTGCGCAATTAAATATAAGGATGTGATAGTGAATGTTAGATGACCTACCTGCCGCCCAAAGAATAGTGGGAACGAAACAGGTTATCAAGGCCGTGCAGAGCGGTACGGCAATAAAATGCGTATATGTGGCATCCGATGCAGATGAATCGGTAAGGACAAAAATTCTCTCGGCGTGTCGTCAAAACCGTGTGGAGGCGGAAGTCACTTCCAGCATGGAAGAACTGGGCGATTTGTGTCGCATAGACGTAGGAGCTGCATGTGTAGCAGTTTTGGAATAAGCGTATTATAAGATGCGCACGTTATGAAATGATTTTTCCCTTTCAAGGGGTTGCAAGGGAATTCATGCTGTATATAAATTAACATTAAAAATTTTATGGAGGAAATACAATGCCTACAATTAACCAATTGGTACGCAAGGGCAGAGAGCAAGTAGAATATAAGTCAAATGCTCCTATCCTGAAGAAATGTCCGCAGCGCAGAGGCGTTTGCACGGCAGTTCGTACAATGACACCGAAAAAGCCTAACTCGGCTCTTCGTAAGATAGCAAGAATCCGTTTGGGTGACGGACTCGAAGGTACAGCTTACATACCCGGCATAGGTCACAACTTGCAGGAGCACTCTGTGGTTCTCATCAGAGGCGGCAGAGTAAAGGACCTCCCCGGTGTACGTTATCATATTATTCGTGGTGCGCTTGATACAGCGGGTGTTGCAAAGAGAATGCAGTCACGTTCACTCTACGGCGCAAAGCGTCCTAAGAAGTAAGGAGGAAGTACATTATGCCAAGACGTGGATTTATACCCAAGCGTGAAGTTTTGCCGGATCCTATTTACGGCACAACAGTAGTAACAAAGCTCATCAATCAGGTTATGCTTGACGGTAAGCGCGGTACTGCACAGAAAGCTTGTTATGAAGCATTTGATATTATAAGAGAAAAGACAGGTCGTGAACCCCTCGAAGTTTTCAATGAAGCTATGGAGAACATCATGCCTGTACTGGAAGTAAAGGCTCGCAGAGTCGGCGGTTCCACATATCAGGTACCGCTTGAGATTCGTCCCGAGCGTCGTCAGACTTTGGGATTGCGTTGGCTGGTAAGTTATGCACGCTCACGTTCAGAACGCAGAATGTGCGAACGCCTTGCAGGAGAAATCCTCGATGGCGCAAACTCACAGGGTAACGCTTTCAAGAAGAAGGAAGATACACACAGAATGGCAGAGGCAAACAAAGCATTTGCACATTTCCGCTGGTAATTCTTCATTTAGTATGGCTTCAAGGGAGGACGGTACATGTGCCGTTCTCCCTTTGAAAGATAAGGAGAGATTATGAGACAAACATCGCTTGAAATGACAAGAAACATAGGCATCATGGCACACATAGATGCAGGAAAAACCACCACCACCGAGAGAATACTGTATTACACAGGTCTCATTCATCGCATGGGCGAGGTACATGAAGGTGCTGCCACTATGGATTTTATGGTGCAAGAGCAAGAGAGAGGAATAACCATTGCCTCGGCTGCCACCACCACATTTTGGCGTGAACACAGGATAAATATCATAGACACTCCGGGGCATGTGGACTTCACTATGGAAGTGGAGCGTTCGCTGCGTGTATTAGATGGTGCTGTGGCTGTGTTCTGCGCAAAAGGCGGTGTTGAACCTCAAAGCGAAACCGTTTGGCGTCAGGCAAATAAATACAATGTTCCGCGCATAGCTTATGTAAATAAGATGGACATCACGGGTGCAGATTTTTACCGTGTGGTATCCATGCTGCGTAACAGATTAGGGGCAAATGCTGTTCCCGTACAGTTGCCCATAGGCAGTGAAGCCGATTTTGTCGGCATAATTGATTTGGTAAATATGACCGCTTTCATCTACCATGATGAGAACGGTATGGATATAAGAGAAGAAGAAATCCCCGCCGAGCTGAAAGATAAGGCAAGGGCGTACAGGGATGAACTCATTGAGGCCGTGGCAGACATAGACGATGCCATTGCAGAAAAGTTTTTAGAAGGCACCGACCCCGAACCCGAAGAAATAATAAGCGCATTGCGCACTGGTACAATTTCAGGTAAGATAGTCCCTGTGTGTTGCGGCACATCATACAGGAATAAGGGTGTTCAGCTTCTTTTGGATGCCATTGTGGAATATCTGCCGTCACCTTTGGACGTGAAACCTGCAGAGGGCACGGATTTATCGGGTGAAAAGACCATGATTGCAGAGCCGGATGACAGCAAACCCTTTGCGGCACTGGCATTTAAGGTGGTTTCAGACCCATATGTGGGCAAGCTCACTTATCTACGCATATACAGTGGTGTACTGAAATCAGGTTCTTATGTAACCAACACATGCACGGGCGAAAAGGAACGTATCGGCAGGATTTTGCTCATGCACGCAAACAGCCGCACAGAGATAGAAGAAGCATATGCAGGTGATATATGCGCCGTAATAGGACTTAAAAACACCACCACGGGCGATACCATGGCAGACGCAAAATTCCCCATACTTTTAGAGTCCATGGAATTCCCCGAACCCGTAATAAAAATTGCAATAGAACCCAAGACCAAGGCAGGTCAGGAGAAAATGTCATCGGCACTCATAAAGCTTTCGGAAGAAGACCCCACATTCCGCACGTACACGGATGGTGAAACAGGTCAGACCATCATAGCCGGCATGGGCGAATTGCACCTGGATATCATTGTGGACAGAATCATACGTGAGTTCCATGTGGAGTGCAAAGTGGGAAAACCGCAGGTGGCATACCGTGAAGCCATAACAAAGAAAGTAAAGGCAGAGGGTCGTTATGTACGTCAGACGGGCGGACACGGCCAGTACGGTCATTGCGTAGTGGAGTTTGAGCCGCTTGTACCGGGACAGGGCTACATTTTTGAGGACAAAACCGTGGGCGGTGTAATTCCGAAAGAATATGTACCTGCCATAGATAAAGGCATACAGGAAGCATTAAAATCAGGCGATTTAGGCGGATATGAGGTACTCGATATAAAGGCGGTGCTCATAGACGGCAGCACGCACGAGGTAGACTCGTCGGAAATGGCATTTAAGATTGCAGGTTCGCTTGCTACCAAGGAAGCACTTAAAATGGGCAATTCCATACTGCTTGAACCGTTCATGAAGACGGAGATAGTAATGCCCACCGAGTATTTGGGCGATGTAATGGGCAATGTGCTCACCAGACGTGGAAAAATAGAAGGTCAGGAAAACAGAGACGACCTGTATGTGCTGGATGCTATGTGTCCCCTCTCTGAAATGTTCGGTTATGCCACCGACCTGCGTTCAAGGACCCAGGGCAGAGGCACTTTCACCATGCAGTTTGACCACTACGAGGAAGTGTCAAAAGCAGTGGCAGAGCGGGTACTCGGCAGAAGATACTAAAAAGGAGACTGAACATGAGATGCGGTTGTCCGCAATGCGGAACATACATGATACAGTCAGAAGGCAGTGAATTGGGCTGTGTGTGCCCCGATTGCCTGTACAGATGCAAGGCATGTTTGGGCACGAACACCGTGATAAGCCGTGAGCAAATGCTTTCCATGAAGAAAATGGCAAATGATATCCGAGACAGCTCAAAAAAAGAGGGTTGATTGCCCTCCCCTTGTTGAGTAAAAAGTAAAAAGGCGGAAGTTATATCCGCCTCTTTTTTATTCAACAACAGCTTTATTATCTTTCATCACTATACGTTTTTTGCACTCTGCAAAAGCGGTGGGAGCTATTTCCCGTATTGCGCTGCCTATGCGGACATCTTCCAGCGCACCGCAGAACGCAAATGACTCTGCACCTATGTATTCTAAACTTTCGGGCAGTTCCAGTTCCGTCATCTCCTTGCATTTATAAAACGTACCTTTGGGAATGCGCTTTAAGGGGGCTTTTATAATGGCACTTTTCAGGTACAGACAGTTATAAAACACGTTCTCGCCCATTGACTTCACGCTCTTTGGCAACACGATGCTGCCCAAGGATATGCAAGCCGAAAAAGCCTCTGCACCTATGTGTTCCACCTTATCGGGAATCACCACATCGTCCAGATAACTGCATCCTGCAAACATGTTATCGGGTATTTCACGCAGGTCCGACGGAAGTTTTGCATACTCCAACTCCGTACAGTCATAAAATGCGTCCTCGCCTATAATACGAACACTATCGGGAATATCTATACGTACCAGTCCGCAGTCCTCAAAAGCAGAAGCTGCTATCCCTAAAAGTGTGGAGGGTAATTCAATCTCTTTCAGCTCATCATGCCCCAAGAAAACACCCTCATCTATGGCTATAACACCTTCGGGAACCGTAACGGACACATCTTCTCCCCTGTACTGTGAAAGTTTGCCATCTTCCACAAGGAATAACTCATTATCCAAATTCAAAGCCATCTCATCCAACCTCCGTAAATCCTCTTTTATTATTGTACCACAAAACCGTAAAAATAGCAAATGCGCCACTTCCCGCTTGTAAAACATGCTTGACGGACAAAACGCTGTGCGTTATCATTAAACCATGAAAAACAAGGTACATGAGGTGAATTTATAATGAAACGCTTTTTAGTTGTGGTGGATATGCAAAACGACTTCATAGACGGAGCACTCGGCACTCCTGAGGCTGTGGCAATAACGGACGCTGCCGCACATAAGATAAGGGAATTTGACGGCGAGATTTTCGTGACATATGACACCCACTTCGATAACTATATGCAGAGCGCAGAGGGAAAGAAACTCCCCGTGCCGCACTGCATAAAGGGTACACACGGTCATGAGCTGAACGAAAAAATTAAATCGGCTTTATCGGGGAAAAAAGTAACGGAAGTTGAAAAATTCACATTCGGTTCGGTGGACTTGCCGCAAAAAATAGCAAAATCGGCAGACGGTATGGACTTTTCAGTGGAACTTTTGGGTCTTTGCACAGACATATGCGTGGTTTCAAACGCACTTCTTTTGAAAGCCGCATTTCCCGAAATAAGCATCACGGTGGATTCGTCCTGCTGTGCAGGTGTAACACCCTCATCCCATGAAGCTGCTCTCACCACCATGAGAATGTGTCAAATCGACGTGAAGTAAATACAAGTTTTGAATACAAAAACGGAGGATACAGATGTTTAAGGACTATTTACGCATGGCTGTCTGCGCCCCTCGGGTGCACATAGGAAATGCTGCAGAAAATTGCAGGGAGATAACAGAGTTATATGAGAAGATGCACGATAAAGCGGACATATTGCTTCTGCCCGAACTCTGCCTTTGCGGCTATACATGTCAGGACCTTTTTCAGAACTCGGGGCTGATACGCAATGTGAATAAGGCGCTGGAAGACCTACGCATTTTGACTGCAAAATACGGTGAAAGCGGCGCACTGCTCACAGTGGGACTGCCGTTTTATAAGGACGGCGAGCTTTATAACTGTGCAGCACTCCTGCACAACGGCAAAATATTAGCCGTCATACCAAAGACTTTTTTACCCAATCACGGCGAATTTTATGAAAAACGCTGGTTCACCGCAGGTCCGTATGAGGCTGAGGAGGTCACTCTCCACACGGGACAAACCACCGTTTTCGGCAATAACTTGCTCATAGATGTAATCTCAGCCGATGAACGTGTAACCATAGGCGTGGAGCTGTGTGAGGACGCATGGGTTCCCGTGTCCCCCGGGCGAATTTGTGCTCTCTCGGGTGCAGAACTCATAATGAACCTCTCCGCTTCCAATGAAATCACGGGCAAGGCACAGTACAGACGTGAACTTTTGGGCGGCATATCCGCAAGCTGTGTATGTGCCTATGCATATGCCTCAGCAGGCAGATATGAGTCCACCTCCGACACAGTCTTCGGCGGACACTGCTTGATATATGAAAACGGCAGAATGCTGGGCGAACTTGCACCGTTTGAGGAGGGCATACTCGTGCGTGATATCTCCCTCTCTGCTCTGCGCTATGACAGAATGCATATCAGTGATTTTTCAGACTGCAAGAACATATGGTGCAGAACGAGATATAAGCGCATAACCTGCAACAAGGTTTTCTTGCAAAAGGACGACTTGAAGTGCAGCGTCTCCATGACTCCCTTTATACCCCGTGATAATCTGCTCTCTCACTGTCTGGATATATTCAATATTCAAGTGGCCGGACTTATGCGTAGGATTGAAGCCACACATTGCCGCTGCATCACCGTGGGGGTTTCAGGCGGACTTGACTCCACTCTTGCGCTCATGGTGGCGGCTCAGGCGATACGAAATCTGAATTTGCCGACAGAAACTTTGCAGGGCATCACCATGCCCGGATTCGGCACCACGAGTAGGACAAAAAATAACTCCGTGCGCCTCATGGAGGTTTTAGGTTGCGGTATGAGAACGGTGGACATCACGGCTTCCACCCGTCAGCACTTCACGGACATAGGTCACGACGAGAACATACACGACACCACATACGAGAATGCTCAGGCTCGTGAACGCACTCAAATCCTAATGGATATAGCAAACAAAGAAGGCGGCTTTGTACTCGGAACAGGCGATTTATCAGAGCTTGCACTGGGTTGGTGCACATATAACGGCGACCACATGAGCATGTACGGCGTGAACGTGGGAATACCCAAAACTCTCGTGCGTACACTGGTGGATATGGTGGGTCATTATTTGGCAGAAAAAGACTTTGCAGGCTTGGATGAAGTGGTGGAGGACATACTCGATACACCGGTAAGCCCCGAGCTTTTACCGCCTAATCCCGACGGAACTATTGCCCAAAAAACAGAGGACAACATAGGCTCATACGTTCTTCACGACTTTTTCCTGTATCACACACTGCGATTCGGACTTTCACCCATGCAGATTTTTGATCTGTGCAAGTGTGCCGTCAGACAGAGTGATGTGTACAATTTCTCCGATGACGAAATCAAAAAATGGCTGCGCATATTCTGTACACGCTTCTATCGTCAGCAGTTCAAGCGCAACTGTATGCCCGACGGAGTAAAGGTGGGAATGGTTTCACTGAGTCCGAGAGCAGACTTGCGTTTGCCGTCTGAAATAGAGTTTGACGAGCTGATAAGTGAACTTATGTAACCCTTATGTACTCAACACCGCATGGCATAAAGCATCTCACTTGCCACGGTTGAATTTGCATCTTTTAATATTCAGGATGAGTCCGTCTTGCACGGTGGGCTCATCTTTTTGTTTTATTATTTGATTTACCCCCGTTTTGCAACGCCTCAAAAAACGCTTATGTTTTAACTTTGCATGTTATAACATATGCAAACAGCACTGTGAATACAATAAAACAAAATACTATAAACCACAGCGGGAGGTTATGAGAACTCTCGGACATTTGCGGTGTTGAATCCAAATAAAAACGAAGGTGCAACATATCTCCCTTTTTCACAGGTGAACACCGATAAAAACTTTTTAATTTCAGGTTTGACATCTAACCGTTACGGTTATATAATAACTGTATAGAATATTGAACCATTTACAGTGGGTCGATATTTAGAATCTTTTTTTCGAGGTGATATGGAAATGACGAACGCTGCGAAGAAATATTGTGCCGCTTGCAGAGCGGAAATAACACCTACGGACTCATTCCATGAGTGTCCGCAGTGTAATACTCTGTATCATGTGAAGTGTTGGGAAACCGTAGATAACTGCATAAACCCCGCCTGCCCTTCGCAGGATACCGCATATTCTAAGAAGATACACAGAAAAAAATTCGGTATCAGTAAAAAATCCAAGATTATTATCGGAATTTCGGCAGCATTTGTGCTTACAGCGTGTGTGGCTGTTGTGCTGTTTATGCTATTTGCGCCGCTAAACGGCATTTATACGGAAATAAGCTCCGTGGTGCGTGATGAAACGTATGTGTTCAACGGCACATATTATTACAGTCACCAAACTTACAATATAATAAACGATGCGGGAAGATATGAACGCAAAAACGGTTTTATAACCCTCACTCCCCAAAAATCGCCCGTGCGAGAGTTCAAAAAAAGCGGCGATTACCTCTGTGTATCATCAAAAGTCTTTTTGAGCAATATAGACAAGGGCAGCGTGAAAAACCAATACTTCACATGTTACGATGCATATGACTCTGAGTCCTATACCCTTGTTTTGGGAGCTGATAAAAGCTATACATTCACATACAAATCGCTTGACGGCAAGGGCATCACCATAGAAAACGGCAGGTATAAAATATCGGGCGATGAGATCATACTCACTCCGGCAGGTACGGAGAGTACACGCATTTTCATAATAATTGACGACCAAATATACTTCCGTGTTTTTCTCAAAAATTAAATCCGTT
>JAFSHG010000110.1 GCA_017440405.1 Clostridia bacterium | reverse complement strand
TTCATCACCGAGTGTTGAAATAGTATAGACGACATCTTTACATTTTACGGTGAAAGTTTTTTCTATCCTATCATAAGCGGTCTGTACTATGGGTTCATCTAAAAACTTCGCTTCTTTCACCGAGTATGTGAGATACTTATAAGTGCTGCAACATATCACAATGTTATCGCCCACCGCAAACAGATCCTCAAAATCCGAATACTTATCCAATGAATCTAAAAACACTGTGGGGAATCTGAGTTTTTCCGTCGTCTTTTCCTCCAAAGAATACTTTATGAGGCACGGCTTCTCATCATTATAGTATGCAACTGCAAAGAGATAACCATCACAATACTGAATATCCTGTACGGGGCAGAAGTTATCAGCTTGCGGATTCTCAGGCTGAGCCAATTCCGTGCAGGATAAGCTGTACAGATATATCCCCCGTGTACTGTATGCCAAAACCTGTGGGGTCTTTGCATTGTCATTGAGCACAAAGATTTTTCCGTCATCCGTGAGAGTGAATCCGTTTGCGGCAATCTGTAATTGGGGGTTTCTGCATTCACCGTCTAACTCTCCCTCATCATCACCAAACGGGATTTTTAACAGTATCTGTGTGTCATCATTAAACCTTGCAGTCAAGTCCGCAAGCACTTCATCACCCTCATCTGCCAGTGCCGTCACGGATGTGAAAATAAAGCATATGCACATCAAAAGTGCAAGTAAATTGAGTTTTTTCATGATAATAATCTCCCTTTTTTTAATATTCGTTGCGGTACAGTGTCTCCCCCCCTTTTTTTGCACCACATGTAATCATATCTCTTTTTAATCTCGACCACCGCATATCACATATAAGAAAATGCATTTGCGGCACAAGCTTTTCTTTCAGCTTGTATTCACATTTTACAACTATAACATTATTTGTCAAGTGTTATTTTGTTTTCGGTAATTGTTTATTGTTTTTTAATATTTAATATTGGGTTGATATTAAAATTGAGTCTAAATTGAGGAAAGAGTTTGAAAGCAAAAGGGCGCACAAAGTTTCATGCAAAACCGCCATTCATTACCCGACAAGCCGCAATGTCATGTCCTGTTATACTACAAATGTATGGAGGGAATGAGCATGTATATTGAGCTGTTTATATTGGATAACATGGTATTCAACATGCTTATTCTGCGCATTGCCTCTGCCCTGTCCGGCAGACGTTTTTCACGGATTGGGGCATTTTTTGTGTGTGCTTTTCAAACGGTATACTCTGCATTTGCAGTAAATCGTTATATCATGCGTTTTCTGCCTTTCAAACTTCTTCTGTGTTTTCTCTTTGCCCTGCCCTTTTTTGTGGCAGACAGGAAAGTTACGCTTGCGCCCGTCATGTATGTTTTGCTCTCCACCGTAATATGCGGCGGCACGGTTTACATGCTAAACGGCGGGAGCGTGTATTCGGGCAATTGGCTGAGACTTATTTTATATCCTGCACTCATGCTGTTTTCGCTGCCTGCGCTTTTGCGCCGATTGAAGAAAAAGAGGCATATTGAGCGCAACACCACGGAGATAAAATTCGTATTTTCAGGCACAGAGTACATAAAAGAAGGCATATATGACAGCGGCAACCTGCTGACTGAGCCTGTAAGCGGACTTCCCGTCATAGTTTTATATGCGCCCGAGCTGAAAAAACATGCAAAGCTGCCGCTCATTTGCTCCGATATGAGTTCGAGCGGAAATCTCATCCACGCCCTCCGGCCCGAAAAACTGCTCATAGACGGCATACCTTTTGACATGCTCATAGCTCCCACCGACAAAAATCCGCATATGAAGGCATTAGTACCCGTCATGCATGATGAAATCTCTGCGGCATAGGGTGTTGGATAAGAGAGAGTCAACACCCGGAGGCCGTTTAATCTGCTGAAAACCAAAATAAAGGAGTATGAAAATGAAATGTTTGCTTTCCACACTGTATGAGAAGCTATTAAGGCTCATATGTACACAACAAAACGATGAGCAAGTATATTTCATAGGCATGGGCGAATATCTTCCGCCGCCGCTTACCAAAGAAGAAGAACAGGAACTTTTATCCCATATGCACGATGACTATGAGAATGTGAGAACCACGCTCATTGAACGAAACTTGCGTCTGGTTGTTTTCGTGGCAAAAAAGTTTGACAATACGGGTGTTGCGTCCGATGATCTAATTTCCATAGGTGCTTTGGGACTGGTGAAGGCGGTAAACACATTTGACCCCGAAAAGAATATAAAGCTCGCCACATATGCTGCAAGGTGCATAGAAAATGAGATTTTAATGTACCTCAGACGGTCATGCCGATATAAGCTTGAAGTATCGCTCGATGAGCCGTTGAACGTGGACTGGGACGGCAATGAGCTTTTGCTTTCCGATGTTTTGGGGACGGAGGGCGACTTTGTGATGCGTGAATTGGAGGATCAGTCCGACCGTGAAAGATTGCGTCACGCACTCATGAACCTGTCCCCACGTGAAAAACTCATAATAGAGTTGCGCTACGGTCTCTCGGGCAAGGCAGAACTTACCCAAAAAGAAGTGGCAGACATGTTGGGCATATCACAGAGCTATATTTCCAGGCTCGAAAAGCGCATATTGTCCACATTAAAGGGCGAAATGCTCAAACTTGCCGAGTAATAATCACTGTTCTCCCACATGTTCTGCAATGCCGAACTTATTTCTTATTCTGCACAGCTTTTTCAGAAACGGTTTTGACAAAAGCAAAAGGAAAATCACGGTGGATACCGCATGTGCTGCATTAAAGGGCAGCCCCGTAGCATACACGGTAAAAAGTCCTTCCAAGGTGGGATGTGACGACATCAGAAGAAGTGATGCAGTGTCCATGATGATGCCGTAAATGAACATCACGGAAATACCGCCGAAGATGCATAATAAAAGCACGGGATTTTTATCGCCTTTTTTGGAAAACAACACCCCGGCAAGAAAGCCGACAACACCGAATGCAAACATCTGCCATGGAGTCCAAGGCCCTTGACCGAAGAAGAAGTTTGATACAAGTGCCGTACACGCCCCCACGGTGAATCCTGCTTCCGCACCGAAAAATACGCCCGAAATAATTATGATTGCGGCGGTGGGCTTAAACTGAGGAATCATGTAAAAAGCAGCACGGCTTGCAACGCAAAGTGCCGTCATGACCGATAGCAGAGCCACTTCCCTCGCCTTTTGTCCCGATTTTTCAAAGCGTATCAAAAGCGGAAGCACAGAGAGTATCATCACGCCCAAACTCACGAGATAGTATTTCTTATCGTCCCAAACCGTCATACCGAGTGCAATGAGACAGGGTATGAGTACGAATATCACACATACCGTGACGATAACTTTTTTTATATTCATTCGCTTATATGGCTTTTTTTGTTCAGTGCCGACTTGCATCTTTGCGTCACCTCCTCACACAGAATGGCATTCGGAAAATAATCCCTTGCAATCTTATTTGCCGATGTGGTATAGAAGTGATTTCCGCAGAAGAATTTTTGGGGTACATCCTCTGCTATGAGTTCGCCGTTGAATAGGAGTCCGCACCTGTGTGAGAACTCAGCGCAAAACTCAATGTCGTGTGACACTATGACTATGGCAGTTCCGTTTTTTTGCATCTCACTTCTGAGGTATTCCCCGAATTTCCTCTTAAAAGCAGCGTCCATTCCCTTTGTGGGTTCATCCAGCAACATGATGCGAGGTGACATTAGAAGCACCTTTGCAAGGGCAACACGCTCCTGTTCGCCGCCGCTTATATCAAACGGATGCATGTGAAGCAGCCCATTCAGTTCCATCACATCTATGACTTCCGCAAGGCGTGATTTTTTATCTTCACAGCCATTAACCGTCATTTGCAATTCTTCTTCCACACTTTCTTTGGTAAAAAGCACCCGTGGGTCTTGCGGCAATGCACAAATTCCGTGTTCTTCGGCATGTAGTCTTTTTATCTTCTTGCCGTTTAAGAATATTCTGCCCGAATACGGCACATGAACTCCCGACATCAGCGAAAGTGCCGTGCTTTTGCCCGAACCGTTTGCACCTAAAAGTGCTAACATTTCTCCGCCACGGATGGACAGTGAGAAGTTATAAAGCACGTCTTTATCATTTCTGTTGTATCGGAACATACACTCGGAAAGCTGCATGAGCGGTGTATCTCCCTTTTCTTTTTCAATGTGAACATGGAGTTTTGCAGAATCTTTCTCCAAATGCAGACTGTGCAAAAATGCTCGTCCCTCTTTCACGGTAAGCGGACATGTGCCGCCCCGGGCGAGTTGTCTGTACATCCGTGATGCCGTGGGCAAAGCGGGAAACAGTGCGCTGTCCTCACTTGTTTTTTCTGCCACCGTGTGCGGATTATCACACATTATGATTCTGCCGTTTTCCATGACTGCCACTCTGTCTGCAATGGGGAATACATCCTCGGGACGGTGTTCGGACAACACCACGGTTATGCCCAGGTCGTCGTTTATCTTCTTCAACGTGTTCAAAAACTCGCCTGCCGAAATAGGGTCAAGCTGACTTGTAGGTTCATCCAGCACAATACAATCGGGACGCATCGCCAAGACCGCTGCAAGGTTCAAAAGCTGTTTTTGTCCGCCCGAGAGTTTATGGACGGGCATATCAAAAAGGGAGTTTATGCCGAAATAGCTTGCCATTTCACCAACACGCACACGAATGGTGTGACTGTTTTCGCCCAAATTCTCCAAACCGAATGCCAGTTCATGCCATACTTTATCCGTGACTATCTGGTCGTCGGGGTGTTGGAACACAAAGCCTATTCTGCTTGCCTGTTCTTTATCGCTCACGTCGTTTTGCAATCTGCCGTCAAAATAAATACGCCCCGTCCTTTTGCCGTGCGGCGTGATGCATGATTTTAAGTGACGCAAAAGCGTGCTCTTGCCGCAACCCGATTTTCCGCACAGAACGAGTATTTCACCGTCTTTTATCTCAAGGTTTATGTCCGAAAGAGCAAACTTTTCGGAAAGATTATATTTGAAACTTAAATTCTCGATTTTATAACCTGCCATTTAATATCCTCCGAAAAGTTTAATGTCATGGGAATGTTGCAAAAGAGTATGAATGCAAAAATGCCTGTAATGGATAATGCACTGGTGCCATTCACCGAAAATGTGGGGTAAAACTCACAATACACCGCCCCTTTTATCACAGAATAAGCACAAACAGCACCGAACAGAAGCAAAAGGGCAGATACCGTCTTATCTTCTGATTTGAATACGAATCTTGTGTATTGCGTTCGTCTTTCGCATCCGTATCCACGGCTCTTCATGGAATCCGCTCTTATAACTGCCCCTTCCAAGGCGCATGTGACTGCTGTGGATAATATGCTCATGCCGTTTTTTAACTTTGAACTGCCCTTCTCTGCGCCAAAACCTTTCTGTGCGTTTGAAATCTCATTTATTTTGCGTATGAAATCGGGTACGAGCCGAAGCGTCATGGTGAGCATGAGCGAAAATGACGGCAGCAGTTTTCCGAAAAGGTACATCTGCTTTTCGGATGTCATGACGGCGTTGTAGCAGGAAAACCACATCAGCACGGCTATGAGCATGAGCGATGAGGTGAACCCGAAATACATTGCCTCACGGGTTACGGGTTTGCCCGATAAGTAAAATAATATGCTCTCACCACGATGGTTAAAAAGCATATTAACCGCCACGGTAAGTATAATTACAGGTATCATGGCAAAGAGAAGTGACAGCATTTTCTTTGTGCCGCTCAGGTACAGCGCATAAATGCAGGCGGACGCAAGCGATATAAAAAGCATGACGGGATGCATGACAAACATGCTCATTATAAGCACATACGAAAAACAGAGCATCTGAGTCAAAGGGTGAAGTGATGAAAACTTATCTCGCCTTTCCATGCGTGCACATTCCTTTCTTGAAAATAAAAAGTCCCCCCGAGAACACGGAGAGACATGAGTTTTTATACAAAACAAGAAATCCACCTCCGTCCTCCTCGGGACTTGATGAAAAAAATACCGTTTAAGTATTCTGACTCATGGTTCATCCTCGTAGCACACCTTCCCGTTTTTTTCAAAAACAGTGGTTTTCATGCACTCGTCACCAAATACAGCAGCGGGACTGTTTCGGATTCTCACCGAATTCCTTTATGCGGCATAAGTATTAAATTCACTTGTATTTTAACAGCAAAAGCTCTGCCTTGTCAAGCCGCCCCTTATCTTCATCCGCCCAATATTTGCTCAATGGCGTTTTGAAGCGTGAGTGCATTTGCAGCACCATGGGCTTTATACACGGGCTTTTTTGTGCCTAAAATCACGGCGCAACCCAAGTCGTTGTATGCAAATCTTGCGTATTGTCTGTCTATAAATTCGAGCATTTTTTTATTTTCGGGAGCATCTTTTGCAAACACACGCATATCACGTATTATGCTCATTGCGGTTTCTTCCGTGTTTTTGAGCAACACATTACCCGTAAATCCGTCGCACACACAGACATCGCACGAGAACAAATCGCATGGCTCTGCAAATCCCACATAGTTTAATTCGCTCGCTCTGAGGAGTTTGTCTGCATTCCGCACGGTGTCCGTACCCTTGTTTTCTTCCTTGCCCACATTCATCAGGCAGACGGACGGATTTTTCGCCCTGCCTGTGGCTTGCATGTACGCAGAACCTATGTGAGCAAAAAGTGCAAGGTCGTCACCCGTGACATTTAGGTTTGCGCCGCAGTCTAACAGGGCTACTCTCCCACCGTCTTTTTTTGGCAGCAGTGAACACAACACCGGTTTTTTCATGCCGCTTGAAAGTCCCAATATGTATATGGAAGATATGAGTGCCGCAGCCGTTGAACCCACGGTCAAAAGTCCTACGGCGTCCGACTTTTCATAATACGAAAACGCCTTATGCATGGTGCAGTCCGCATCACGTACAGCGTCCATGGGGTTTGTGTCGTTTGTGATTATGCCGCTCGCAGTCAACACATTTACTCTGCCTCGCTCGACATACTCGTGAAATACGGTGTTGAGGAAAATCTCGTCACCCGCCACAGTTACTTTTAAATCGCTGTGACGCTCAAGTGCCGAAATTACTCCCTTTGCAAGCTCCTCGGGCGAATTATCACCGCCGTGAATATCCAGTATAATCTCCATTTTCTACCTCAACGCAAATATATAGTCATATATACTCATGCCGCCTTCTGAAAAATGCACCTCATGATTTCCCGTAATTGCGGCTATATCGGAACACAGCGTTTCGCCCTCACGCAGCGTTTGCGAGTTCGATGTAAAGCCGAGTACCGTGATGTCCTCCGTGCCTTTTATGAGCATTTCCAGCGATTTCAACACGCATTTTAGTCTGTCCGCTGAGGCGTACAGCACATCGTCACCTGCTGCACCGAAATATTCGCCCTTTTTTATCTCAACACCGTTTGAAAAAGAATCTCGCTCCGCCTGTGCTATCACAAGCGTCTTGGTGAGGCTTGTTTCCGTCAAGATTGAATTGTAAACCCTGTCCGCTTCATCTTCCAAATTAGTGAGCATGAGTGCCATGTATCCTTGTGCAGTGGATTTTGTGGGCACCACCCGTACATTCGGGCGCAGTTTTTCGGCTTCTTTGGCAGCCATAACTATGTTTTTATTGTTCGGCAGGAGTATGATGTTATCTGCATTTTGAGCGTCAATGGCAGATAAAAGCGTCCCCGTGGATACATTATCGCTCTGCCCGCCGCGCAACACCGTAACACATCCGAACGACTTATAAAGTTCCGTCACGCCGTCGCCGTCTGCCACAGCTATTATGGCAAGCGGTATTCGCTCATTCTTTTTGAGAGCCTTATTCTGTTCGGTCATGTTTTCTATTTTAATCTTTATAAACTCGCCGTAACGGTGACAGTATTCCAATGCCTTTTCGGGATACAGCGTATGCACATGCAGCTTGAAAAAGCCGCCGTCCAATGTGGCAACCACGGAGCCGCCTATCTGTTCTATGTCCGCTATCGCCTTTTTTATATCGAACTTTTCTTTTCCGCCGAGTGCCACAATCATCTCTGTACAGTACCCGAATTCGCCCTCGTTCTCATTTTTCGCCGTAACTTTGGCAGAGGTTTCATACTGTGAGAAGTCGGCAATGAAATCGGGGTCGAGCGCACGCAAAAAGCCTGTTAGAACGCACACGAGTCCGTAACCGCCGCTGTCTTTCACATTCGCTTCTTTGAGTACAGGCAAAAGTTCCGGAGTGCGGTCAAGCGCAATTTCAGCACCGCAAAGTACCGCTTCCAAGTATTCTTTGAGCGGCATGTCCTCGTACAGCACTTCCTCGGAGTATTCCACACATTCCCGTGCAACGGTGAGCATTGTCCCCTCCACAGGCTTTACAACTGCACTGTATGCCGATTGAGATGCGGATAAAAGTGCTGAGTACATGGCAAGGGCATCGAGTTCTTGTGCATGTGAAAGTTCACGCAGAAAGCCTTTCATCCATTGTGAAAGTATTACTCCCGAATTTCCCTGTGAGGATAGCAAAATTCCTTCGTATATGCGGTCAAAATCAGCAGCCGAAAGAGTATCTCCCAAAAAGCTTGCCGCCTCACACGCACCACGCATGGTCATTTCCATATTGGTGCCCGTGTCGCCGTCGGGAATGGGAAACACATTCATGTCGTTTAATATTTGCATTTTTTCAAGCAGTCACAACATTGCACCTGCAAGCATTTCCTTTATTATACCGCTGTTCATCGTTTCTCTTTCTTATTCCACCGTGGGGAGTGATTTGTCCACACCCATATATGATGCAATCAATGTTCCGGGTCCTACCGATATACCCACTATGGGGCCAATGAACCCGATTTTTATGACAGCACCCTCCACTCTTTCTTCAATGAGAGATTGCAATTCTTTTGCGGCGTCATAATCGTCTGCATGTGTGATGTATATCACTTGCCCCGCTGCATCTGTTATACGCCTTGCCAGAATATCCGCTATTTCAGCCAAAGCTGCTTTTCTACCCTTTACTTTTTTTACGGCTTCATTCTGACCCAAGGCATTTGACACCAAAATGGGTTTTACACCAAAGAGATTGCCGAAAAATGAGCTTGTAGCCGACACACGCCCTGCATCTTTCAAGTACGAAAGTGTTTCCACGCTGCTCACATAATTGCAGAACATTTTATTTTCCTCAATGTATGCATATACTTCCTCAATGTATTTTCCCTCTGCACGCATCTCGGACGCTTTTATCGCAAGTGCGCCTTGGGCAAGTGTGCTTATGAGAGAGTCCACACAAAGCACTTGTCTTTCGGGGTACTTAGCCTTTAACTCGCCTGCAACCATTTGTGCGGTATTCACGCTGCCCGAAAGTGCCGAAGAACAAGCTATGTACAGTATGTCGAAGCCTGCTTTCAAATACTCCTCCATCTGTTTTGCAAAAACAGCGGCAGGTACTTGTACCGTTTTATAGCGTTTGCCTGCACGCATGGAGTTATAAAACTCACTGTACTGTTCATCGCTCCAATTAAGGTCTGCTTCTCTCTCTCCGTCATCACCCGAAAAGCCCATCTTAAAATACTCAATGCCGTATTCTTTTCGCATATCAGCGTTCATATCCGCTGTTGAATCAACACAAATTACAAAATCCATCATCCTATCTCCTTCAAAAATTCATGTATTGCCGAATCGTATTTTTCGGGGTTTGCGATGCGCAAATGCGAATGCGCACCCTCATGAAACCACACCATTCGTTTTACTCTGCTTGCACACCTTTCATACAGCTTTTGCGAATTCTCAGGAAGCGAGCTTGTGTCCTGTTTTCCGCATAAGAACAGCGCAGGGCTTGTCATTTTCTGCACATATTTCTCAGGTGCATGTTTTACAATGTCTATGCCCGTGTTGCGCTTTATGATGTGCTTTATCTCATAAATTACGGGAAAAGGCTTATGTCCGCCGAGTATGGTTCTCCGTCTTAAAACTTCAAGGAATGACTTGTACGGCCCTTCCAGCACAACTGCCTTTACCGCACCTTCCGCTGCCAAGTAAACCGCCGTGGTTGCGCCCGTACATATGCCGTGTATCACAAAACCACGTTGTCCGAGTTTCTCCTTCAAATAAGCCATCCAATGTCGCACATCTTCTGCTTCCCACACGCCGTAGCCTATCTTGTCGCCGTCGCTTTTTCCCGTGGTACGTTGGTCTATGACGAGCACATTCAGTCCGCACCTTTTATACGGAGCTGCAAAGTAATACCCGTACATGAGCGATTCCGCTCTGCCCGCCGTGATGATTACGGTATCTTTTGAGCCGAAATCGTAAAACTCACCGTATAAGTTAAGCTCACCGCTTTTTATGCGCACTTGACTTTTTCTCTCTACATTCGCCTTTGCCCACTCCACTCCCTCACGGAACATGCGCAGATGCTCGGGGTTTTCGGGACATGAGCACTTCCTGCCCCACTTTTCGGGCGAATCTTTGGTGAACATAGTTTTATATACATTTTTTGCAATGGGCATTGTTATACGCAGCATTATCACAAAAGATACGGCGGCTGAGAGTACAATGAATGCACCAAGCCCCAAAAATATCCATTCCGTAACCGTCATTTTGCCGCTACCCTATTGAATATTTCCTGCTCACGGGAGAGGTCATCGGAAAGACGCTTTCCACGGTAAAATACTGCTACAAACCCGGGGCCAATCGCCCCGCCGCAAGCCTGACAGAGCGTGGTCATCACTATCTCACGAGGCGCAAATTCTTCCATGACAAGCTCACGGAGTTTTTCTGCCTGTGCTTTTCTGTTTGAACAACTGATGAAAATGGTACTCTCATGCGGGTCTTCTATGGTTTCTTTCATGTAACCTATCACGGTTTTGTACATTGCATTGTAGCCTTTTACCTTGCCAAGTATGTAGTTTGAGCCTTGCTTGTCAAACTCGGCAATGGGCTTTAAGGCGATGAGCGAACCCATAAAAGCTGCAAGGTTGGACACTCTGCCCTGCTTGCTGAGGAAAAACAGGTCATCCACAGTACCGCATTCATGTATCTTGGTCTTTTGGTCCTCTATGTAGCTTGCCGTTTCCTCAATGCTTGCACCCGATGCACGCTTTTCATCTGCCAACGAAATTAAAAGTGCGAGCGCACCCGAATATCTGAGTGTATCTACACATATGAACTTGCGTTCCGGATAAGTTTCTAAAAGTTCTTCCCGTACCTTTGATACCAAAGCAAATGTTCCGGAAAGTGCAGATGAAAGTCCAAGATAGAGAACATCATTACCCTCTGCCAGATACTTTCCGAAAAAGCCTCGCAATTCTTCGGCATTTGTAATCGCTGAGGTGTACATATGATTTTTTGTCATTGAACCGTAAAACTGGTCGGGAGTCATGTTTTCCCAGTCAAGGTCATGTTTCCTTCGTGTGTCACCGTCTACCATGTAACCCGAAAAATACTCGGCAACATTGTATCTTTGGCGCATACTTCTGTCCAAATCACAAGCCGAATCCGTAAGAATAATAAAACCCATAAATACTTACAATTCCTCCTTAAATCAACCGCTTAATTTATATTGGTATGCCAAATCCGACGCAGCATGTATGGCATCGCTCAGCCAACCCTCCTCGGGAGTTCCTATCCCGAGCCCCAGGCCGTGTCCGCCACGTTCATACTCACGGTAATAGCATGATTTACCTGCTTTTTTAAGTGCATCCGCAAACAGTCTGCTGTTTTCCACGGGTACTATGTCATCGTCTTTGCAATGATACATAAATACGGGTGAACGCTCAAACTCTGCTCTGTTTTCCAATGAAAAGAGTTTACGCTGCCCGCTGTCGCTCTGTCTGTTGCCCAAAAAGAGCTTTCGTGACATCGTGTGTGCGTGTTCGCCAAAGGATATCACGGGGTAACACAACACCGCAAGTTCAGGCATAGTAATCCCTGCCTTTTCGCAATTCTCTTTTTCAGACGCAAGCCCTGCCAAGTGTCCGCCTGCCGAAAAACCGCACACCGTACAGTGAGAAAAATCAAAATGTTCGAGTTTTTGTGCATCACGCATCGCAGCGTACACATCCTGCAAAGGCTGCAATCCGCACGCATTTTTTCCCGTGGAGTATTTCACTATGATAGAGTTTATACCGTGTTCCGCCAGTTTTGCCGCAATGGGAATGCCCTCTGCCACAATACAGCATGTGGCGTATGCACCGCCCGGGAGTATCACCCATACGGGCGCACGCTTTCCCGTGTCGTATGCAAAGTATTTTACCTTTCTGCCGTCGGCGGTAATCGTTTCACGCTCACTCACCATACCTGAGCTGAACATCTCACCCGAAAAATTCACGCCGTAGATGATATCCCGTCTCCTACCTATTCTGAGCAGGTTCAAAAGGCTTGCAAAAGATGCCTGATATGTGCAAAATGACACAATACCGAATGTATCCACCGCAAAAAGGTCACGCATATAAGTCTTAACAAAGTCTGTACTCAAAATTTCAAAAGCTGATGCATTCGTATTTAAGCTCACTTTTTGCTCCTTTCCAAAACAGCTATACAATCGCCTACCGTCTTTGCGTCTGCAAGCATTTTATCGTCCAAGCGCTGAGAAAACTCTTTCTCCGTTTCCAGCATGACGAGCATAAAAGCAAGACTTGACATGCCCAAGTCCTCCCTGAGCCTTGTGTCACACGTCACCTGCTCACGTGGAATAGGGACGCTCTCACCCATCTTCTCATATGCCTTTGTAAATGCCTTATACAATCTTTCTAAAACTTCCATACTCTTATTCTCCGCAACACCGTATTATCTCACTGCTCTGCCGGCACACTTTCGTCGCTTGTGGAAGCGTCGGATGTACAATCAAGCTTTGCTCTGTGCTTTTCATTCATCTTTTTGCGAATCAGTGTGTCTTTTTCTAATCTTTCATACTTTGCGGCAGTTTCCAAATCACGCATCTTTTCAAATAAAACTGCCGTTGCCTTTTTCAAGTTCTCCTCGGAATACGGACTTGTCTCGGACGGTTCCAATGCTATGGGATCGCCCATGTACACATGCGCACGGTGGAACGCCTTGTATGTAGCGTCCAAATACAGCGGCACAACGGGTACGCCCGATAAAAGTGCAAGGAAAGCAGCTCCGTCATGGAAAGGCAACAATTCGTCCGTGGTGTTTATGCGACCCTCTGCACAGATATGCAATACCGCACCATCGCTTAAAACCGAAAGGCATTCTCGCATTCCCGAAAAATCAAGCTTGCTTCTGTCCACAAACACGCACTTCATCACCTTTTCCATGGTGTTTTGCAGTTGAATGTCTTTGGCAGATAACGCCCGTACAAGTCGTGTTGAGAACAAACAGTACGTGAAAGGTGCATCAAGCCACCAAGTATGATTCGTTATGATGATGAAGGCATCATTGCACCGTGGCATGTATTTTGCACGGGCGGATTCAAAGTGCATCACGGGACGGAAAGCAGCCCACAGCAGTGCCTTTCCCGTCACACTTACAAAACGATAACAAAAACCTTTTTTCTCACGGCGTTTTTTCGTTCCCACGGATTCTTTGTATAATGCTTTTCCTTCTTTTATGGTGTTGAAAACGGCTTCTGCCATTCTGTGTACCGATAAAAGCAGACCTTCTCCCGCACGACGTATATCGGCAGGATATATGGGTTCGCCTATAACGCATGTGCATCTTTTTCCCACACCCACTTTTCCGTCATGGTATATGGGTAAAACCGGTACGCCCGTTGTGACGGATATGGTTGCAAAGCTCTCATGGAAAGGCAAAAATTCGTCTTCGGTTTCAATCTTGCTCTCGGGGAATATAAGCACTATTCCGCCTTTATTCAACACTTTTATGCACTCGGACATGTAGGCAGGGTCTTTTGAAAACCTGTCTGCACGTATCACGCCCAAAAACTTCAAGAAGAAGCGCAATACGGGTGAATAATTATACATCTGTTCCGATACCACCACGGTCATCTTTCGGAAGAAAAACATGGTAAGCAACATCACATAATCGCCGAAACCCTTATGATTGGCAGCGATTATAAGCGGGCCCCTGTACCTTAGCATGTGTATCTTTCTTCCCAAGAAAAAGCGTTTGGGGTATAGCACGAGAAACATGGGTATGAAGTTTAATATCTTGAATATGTACCTCAGAATCGTCATCACGGCAGTACCTCCTCGGCAATGTCGGAAAATTCCCTCGGAGTGAGCGGTGCGTCCCTTTCAATGGCAACATCCATTCCCAGCCGTTCCGACATTTTATCTATGAGTTCCACATAAGTCATGCTGTCGCCGCCTATATCACGTATGAAGTCTGTGTCTGCATTCACGGACTCACGGGGCAAATTGCACACATCGGCAAAAATCTCACATGCAACATCAATATACTTTCCCGTACCCTTTTTATCACTTATATCATTTATAAGTTCAGTATAAATGAGCTTGCCGTCGTCCAAATCCCCCTGCACAATGCGACGGTTCACGCCTTTTGCATTGGTGGGCAATGCCTCTGCCGTCAGGAAAACATGTACGGGACGCTCATGCATGGGAAGCTCACTTATAGAAGCAAAAAGTGCAGCTTTCTTGCTCTTTGAAAATTCCGTGCCGTCTATTATGAGTACACATGAATTTTCATACACGGCAATCATTTTCTGTGCATCGCCGCATTCTATCTTATGTTCCACCTGAACGGGGGATATATTTTCTCCACCTCTTGTGACCAGTACACCGTCCACTCGCCCTATTACATGAAGCTCTCTGCCCCTCATACGCACCTTATCCCCGGTGTTGTGGTACTCGTTATCATTGGGTATGAACTTGCCCTCTGAGTACGTGCCTATGAAGCAGTTATCCTTTCCCACGAGCAGAAGTCCGTCCTCTGTCAGCTTATAATCTACATTCGGGAATATTTTTCCGCATGAATCAGGTTTTCTGTTTTTTATGTTTGATTGGGTGTTTACGCACAGTACGCCGCACTCGGTGAGTCCGTAGCCTATATGTACACAGTACCCCAGAGCATTCATGTAATCGTATGCCTCCGCATTCAGCGCACCGCCGCCTGAAATGAGATACTTCATACGTGTACCCAAGGCACGCTTTCTGACGCTCTTGAAAAGTACATTTCGTGCTATGAATCTTCCGAAACAGGGAGATATTCTCTGTAAAGCAAGCGAAAATTTTGCAGCCTTTTGTAGTTTTTGCAGTTTTCCCGTGCGCTCTGCTTCACGCTTTACCATCTCCACCATGCGTTCAAACACCATGGGGACGGCGTTAAAGTTTGTAACACGAAAACGCTTTGCATAAAGGGCAATTCGTGACGGGTCGCCCTTTGGTATGTATATAAACTTTGCACCGAAAATTACAAACCAAAACAGATCGGCTGTTAAACCGAATACATGATAAAGCGGCAAGAATGAGAATATCACAACCTGTAACCTTTTGTTGTAGCCTATCTCCCTATCGGGCATGTACACGGAGTCGTATGTGTTTGAGATTGCACGGCAGAACGGCTTGCCGCAATGTACCACCAACTTCGGTCGTGCCGTAGTACCGCTTGTGGAGAGTATAATCCTGTCGGAAAAACGCCTGTTTGTGTTTTCATATCGCTTGTGCAATGAAAGAGGATGTGTTCCGCAAAGCGACTCTTTATCCGTAATAAGTGCCACAGCCCCCGTTTCTTCAAGCAAGCTCAGTGTGAGTTCATCGGACAGTCTGGTAGAACACAAAAATGGGGTGATTCCCGCCTTCAACAATCCGAAGAACACAGCTACATACTCCATGCTGTTGTCCAGATACACACCCACCACGGAGTCTTGCGGATACAGCTCACAAGCACCTTGACAAACTTCATCAATTGCTTTTATGAGGTCGCCGTATGTGTGCGATACACATCTGCCGTTTTCACCCACGGTTTCGCAAAAAGTCATGCGTCTGTCGGCAGCACACAGCACAGTGTAGATAGCTTCAAAGTTCTCTGCACTGTGTTTCAGGTAATCGCACCGTTCTTTTATAAACTTTAAATTCCTTTTTAGCTGCACCAAATACTACTTCCTATCCTGTTTTGCAAAATTAAATATCACTGTTACGCTTTATACGAGTTCACGGTGTTGCACCAATCCCGTATTCCTGCCTCTGCTTGCGGTAGTGTGCCGAAGAAATCTAAAAATGCATGAGACACACCTGCAAAGCGCAGTATTTTCACATCGCCGCCTGCTTGTTTCATCATGCCGGCAAAAACTTCCGCCTGGATGCGCAGACCGTCAAACTCCGATGTGTATATGTTGCACGGCGGCAATTCGCCCAAATTCCCGTATATGGGAGACGCTTGCGGATTCTTATAAAAATCTGCATGTCGGCCTGCAAAATACAGCCCAAACATCATGCCCATAAGCTCCAAGGCACCCTTGCCGTCTGCCCTACCCAAGCCAAGTCTGGATTCCACAATCTCGGCTTGTGAAGGGTTAATTTCGTACTCATTTATATCCCATTTATACAGTGCGTCCGTGGTGGACATATCCACACAAGGGTAGAAAAGACCCATGTGCGCTATCTTCTCACGCCTGCCGAATGCAGCACCGAGTGCAATGGCACCGCCCGCACTGTCTGAAAATATAAAGACTTTCTTTCCGTACTTTTCATACAACATATCTATGTATGCCGCACACTCCTCCACGGGTGTGGGGAAATGCGTTTCGGGAGCAAGTGAGTAGTCAACACCGTATACAAAAGAGTCCGTCTTCTCTGCCGTAAATCTGCAAGGCATTTCATAATTTTCAGCACTTCCAGCTATGAAAGAACCGCCGTGCATGTATATTGCTATGTTTGATTCGGCTTCTTTTGCGCCTTTTTTGAAGTATACCTTTGCGCTTATGCTTCTTCCGTTTATATCGAGCGTTTCTGTACGCATATCCGTGTTGCCGTCTGAAAGGTCCTCACAGCGAGTACATGTGGACGCACGTATTTTTTCAATGGTGATATCGCCTGCAGGCTTATTAAACTTTGCAAGTGCCAAACGAATGTTAAGTTCTCTCGGGTCGTAGCATCCGTGCGGAGTATCGGATGTTCTCCTCACATCAATGCTTGCACCGTGCACATTTATAATTTCGTCGGAAACATTTAAGCTTTCCAAAACTTGCTGACTATACTTTTCCAAAGCTCTCTCCTTAAACAAGATTCAAAAAACTCCGACATGAGCTGTCGAAGTATTATTTACTCACCATGAGCGCACTTATGCTCCCTTGAAGCAGCGTGACCACAGTAAGTACAACGGAACTTGAAATTACAAATACCATTCCCGAGCCGCAAAGCGCATGTGCCGCAAAGAGAAGCACATACTTTGCCGCCACTGCCACACGCTGAAAAAACGCTATGGCAAGATCACTTTTAGCTGCACCGCAAAGCTCCCGTATGCCCATCAGCACGTAATGTGTAACCAAAAATCCTCCGGTTATCGCAACCGTTATCCAGTCGGTTTTGCCGAGACCCGAAAAAGCAAGTACGCACATACAGAGCAGATACAAAAGAAGCTGCGGCAATCCGTGTAATATGAGGCAAGTATCTATTTTCAACGTATCTTTCAACGGCGAAAAATGTGATGATGAATTTCCGTTTCTGTATATGGTGGAAACGGGCATCAGTGTACATTTTTCGTTTGCAAGCGTGTGGGATATTATAACATTCATCTCCCACTCATAGCACTTACCGGGTACTCTCAGAAGCCATTTTGCATAACTTGCGGGGAAAGCACGAAGTCCGCACTGGTTATCTTTTGAGAATCTGCCTGTTGTTATCAGAAAAAGTGCCTTTGAAAGATGATTTCCAACCTTTGAACGCAGGGGTACGCCTTTCATGCGGAGTTCTCGTTCACCAAATACGGCAAGTTTATTCTTTTTACACTTCTGTGCAGCTGCCATTATATCGCTTGCAAGGTGTTGACCGTCTGCATCTGCCGTCACTATGACTTCACACTCGGGCATATGCTCACATATGTATCTCAAACCGTATTTTACGGCAACACCTTTGCCGCCGTTTTTTTCGTAGCCTATAACTTTGGCATACTGTTCCGCTTCTGTAAATATATGACTGCAATCGCTGCCCGAACCGTCGTTCACCACAAGCGGCAAAACTCCCAGTGAGTGTAATTGTTCCAAAAGAGGAATCATCTCCTCGCCCGGCTCATATGCAGGTATCAAAATAACGATGTCATTCTTTTCCATACAGCGCACCGCCTTTTTTCAGAAGTCTAAATCGTCCGACAAAAAGCGTAAAACCTTTCATTTCACATTTCAATAAGTGTTCCACTAAAAACTCTCCGCATCACCCTCTGCAAGCAGCACTTATAACTGCTGCAAGAAAGAAAAACGGGCATAGTCAAACAAACATAGTTTATAGTAAAACACCATCATTGTCAAGCGGAATTTGTTGTAAACTGTCAAAATGCTGCGTTTTATAGCCGCATTTAATCTGTATTTGGATTTGCATTAAATACGCTTGCTTTTATGTATAAAAGGGTGTGTATCAAGGTATTTTATGTCTTTTGTTTTCTGTGCATGTATGCGGTTGCGGAACAGATTGCACTTTGAGTGTTGGGTATAAAAAAGCTCCCATGCTAAGGTGCATGAAAGCTTTTACCGTTTATCCGTTATACTTTAATCCGCTATGGCATCGAATAACACAGCAGGGCGTCTGTTCTTCATGAGATCGGGCATGGTGGCATAGGACTCGCCGTTCAAATCCCATATGTTCGTATCGTACTCGGGTGGCATACCCGCATACTCGTTGTATATGTACAGACCGCTTGTTGCAGGTTCCGTAACGGTGTATCCCACGAAAGCACCGCCCGTGCCGTCCTGTATAAAGAGTATGTGTTCTGCTCCCATTACATAGCTGTTTTCTATGCTGCCGCCATTTATCCAGCCTACTATTCCGCCTATTCCTTGGTTTCCGGAAACATTATAGGTGAGTATGCAGTAACAGTTCCTTATGATTGCATCCTGCGCACCGCCAACCAATCCGCCGATACACCAAATGTTGTAATCATATGCAAACTGTGCTTCCACATCCCAGTTTACTCCGCCTGCAAAGTAGCTCTCCTCCAAAATGCCGAAGTTTTTACCTAAAAGACCGCCTGCATAGAAGAATCCTTCCACACTGCCCTCATGACTGCATCTTGAAACCTTGCCGTCCACACCGTTTGTACCGCATATGCCGCCCACTGCGCCCAGCTCATTGTCTATGTAATCAAACGAGCCTACATTTCCGAATGTATGGCAATTTTCTATGGTTGTGAGATTATATCCTGCTATAATTCCCACGTTTATATCGCCGTACACACCGTAATTCATATCACCCGTAAACGGACGTGTATATACGGTAAGATTTCTTATGGTGCCGTTGTTTACTGCAAACAGACCTACGTTTTTATAAGTTGAGTACGTGCCGTCGTCAAAAACTTCTATGGTGAATCTGATGTGCAGATTTCTTATGGTATGACCGTTGCCGTCAAAAATTCCCGTGAAGTAGGTGTCCTCTGCATCCACATTGCTCCAATCCCAGCCAAACGGCATAAACACATCTATGGAAGCCATATCTATATCTTGACCCAACATATAATTGCCTATTAAATCATCCTGAACATTTAAGAATCCCTGAATTGTGTTTATAACCTTAAACTCCACATTATCCACAACTGCACAGGGGTACACGGGAACATTGAATACGCTCGGTGTTGCCACACCGTTATTTATGCTCACGGGTTCCGAGAAGTTCGCATCCATAAAATTATACCCGTCGGGTAGCTGAATGTTCGATGTGTTTACATGAGTGGAGTTGCCGGGGATCTCCCGCTCAATGATATCTATGGGTGTTTCGTTGAAATAGTCATATAGATTAAGCGTTACGGTAACAGCATTCGGGTCGTCCGTCACGGGCGGCGTGGGTTCTTCCGTCATGGGAGGCGTGGGAATCTCCGACCCTGCCCACTTTGCCGTGAGTACCACATCACAAGACGGCATTGTGAAGCTCTGACCTACTGTGTACACGGTGTTGTCAAAACTTGATATCCACCCCTCAAATACTTCGCCATCGAGTGTTGCAACCTCTGTTACGGTAAAAGTGCTGCCCTCCTCTGCCGTGGTATTTGCAGGGAGGATTACGGGCTTATCCGTCACAATGCCCGCTTCATACGTAATATTATATATGTCCGCAACAGTAACTGCGCAAACAAGTGCAGATTCCATTCCTGCACATATGCGCAGTATGTATGTGGCATCTGCAGTATTCAGGTATGTATCTGCATTTGCATCTGCAACCTGTAATTTTAAGGGGTCGCTGCCTATAACAGTCACGTCCTGACCCGAACAGTGTTTCAATACGAGTGTTGCATCGGCGGTGTTTATCTTTCCGTCCAGGTTTGCATCGCCGTAATAGTAATACTCATCATGCGCTTTCTGCTCTGCAAATACCGTTCCCGATGTAATGCTCATGAGCATTAAAACGGACAACAGCGCAGACAGAGTTCTCCTCATTTTTTTCATTTTCATTCTCCTTCATCATTTATAATAAGCCATCCTCTCGCTTGGACACTATTATACACCACTGTTTCAAATTTTACCATAGCGATTTTACATCATATATTTACTTTATGACCTGCATATTTTAACCTGCACATCATGCGCATTCACAAAGCAGATATAACACTCTTGTACCTCGATACCCGATATCTTTTCCAAAACATGTGCGTAAAGTTCAAGCTGTTTTGCATGTGTTTGTGCCTGTGTGCGGAGCAACTCCTCATCATTTGGGTTCACGCTGTCGGTCTTGTAATCTAAAAGAATCCATTTGCCGTTTTCCATGAAGCAACAGTCTATGACACCTTGTACCATGATAAGTTCATCGGAATCGGAATCGGCTAACAGCCTTTTTGCTTCCACCATGCAAGTGAACTCCCTCTCTCTCAACACTTTTTCACTGTGGAGCATTCTGGCATACAGCGGTCTTTCAAAAAATGCTGCAATTCCTCTTTTATTCAAACTTGCAGCCTCCCTGTCGCTCAAAAATCCTCTGAGCTGCAAACGGCGTATAAATTCACACACATCGGCATATGTATGCTCACAAAGCGGTATTTTCTCAAACACCAAATGCGTTGCACTACCCCTTTGCACGGCGGAAACGCCCGTTTTATTTTCGGATACGGCAGCGGTTCTTGCAGATATCTGAAGCTCAGACAATGCCTTGGCAAATCCTGTAACACTGCCCTTTGACATTAGTTTTGTGGCATCTGTATGGGCATAGTGTCTGTTCATCTTTGCATTTTCCGCTTCCGTGGGAATTTCCGCAATCCTCTGCATCACGGTGTTGAAGTATTGTATATCTATATCCTGTTCGGGCATTTGATACACGTATGCAGGCGTAGCGGAGAATATAAGTTCATCGGAAACCGCCTCCCCTTTTTCAGCCGCTTCCATGATAAAATCATCTTTTCCGCACAGGTGAAGCGACATGAAAATCCAGTCCCTGTATCGCAAACCGCTTCCCATGACCGCCACCTCACGCATCTGCGGTTCTGCAAACGCTTTTTTGAAAGACTCACCGTTTTTATCGGAAAAAATCAATATGAGCGTGTCCCTTGCTCTTGTAAAAGCCACGTACAGTATGCGCATCTCATCAGCATAGACTGCTCGCTTTTCTCTCTGCACAAGCGATTCATAAAAGATGTTTGACGTATCATCTCCCGATGATTGAATCTTTGTGCCCAGCAGAGGACTGTCATCAAATAGTATAATTTCACCCCTTGGCGAACGTATGCCCGGCATGATGCTTTTCTCCATTCCGGGGATTATGACCACATTATATTCAAGTCCCTTGGAAGTGTGCATAGTGAGCAGGCTTACCGCATTTGCTTCGGCAGCTTCGGGTTTTAACACGTCGGTCTTTTCACGCACCTTTTCAAGATATCGCAAAAAGCCGTAAACCCCTGCATTTTCCGCTTTCTCGTAATTTTTCGCAAGATTTACTATTCGGTCTAAGTTTGCCACCCTGTGTTTTCCGCTCGGAAGCACGGATATGAAGTTATAATACCCCGTCTGTATGAGCAGCATTTTCACGAACTCGGAAATGGGCATAATTTCAGCTGTTTCACGCCATTTTTTGAGCTTTTCCAAAAAGTTTTTTGCTTTATCAACACCGTTTTCACTCGCAAATATGAGCATATCCAGCACGTCACGCAATTTTCCGTCCGTTGCCTCTTCATCCGTCATGCAGCGCATATTTGTTATTTCATTTAAGTCAAAACCGCCTATAACAGAGCGCATCACACAAAGCAGGGGTATATCCTGCCGTCTGTTATCTATAATCCGCAACAGGTTTATAAAAATTTCCGTTTCTATGGCTTCAAAGCATCCGTCTGAGTTTTTACTGTACACGGGTTTGCCCGCAAGTAAAAGTTCACGTATAAATGCTTCTCCCTTTGTTTTGGTAGAACGCATTATAATGGCAAAATCGGAGTAGGTGTAATTTCTCTCCACTTTATTTTTCGCATCGTAAAAAGTAGTGTTGAGCAATTCCTTTATCCTGCGCACCGTATGTTTTGCCTGCACTTCCTCTTCTAAAATTTCATTCAAGTCATCATCTTGCGATGAATTTTCTTTGGAAAAAGCACTCATGTCTATGCAATCGAGCATTACCTTGCCCTTGCCTGCTCCGCCCCGCTTTACAAGTCTTGCACGCTCATTGTAATCTATGCCGCACGTATTTTTTGTCATTATGGATGTGAATACGGAGTTTACAAAGTTTATGACGGCATCGGAGCTTCTGAAGTTTGCTGCCAAATCCAGTCGGACTGAATTTTTATCCTTGTCGTAATCGTCCAGCTTGCGTATGAAGATATCGGGTTTTGCATTTCTGAATCTGTAAATGGACTGTTTCACATCGCCCACGAAAAATGCATTGTTGCCCGAAATGAGTTTGCCTATTATCTCATCCTGCAACGGGTTTATATCCTGATATTCGTCCACAAATATGAAGTCGAACCTGTCCCTGTACTCCTTTGCCGTTGACTCGTCGGACAGTATCTTTGCGGTGCAAAGCTCCATATCGCTGTAATCAATAAGACCGAGTTTTTTCTTCTTCGCTGCAAATATGTCGTCAATGCTGCACACCAGTTCCTCAAACATACGCATGTACGGGTATGTCTTTTTCAAAGCCTCTGCCGCATCGGATAAATCCACCGCAATTTTCGCCGCCTCTTTGTACAGCGATACAGCCTCATCCTTTCTTGCTGCAAACTCGGGATTCAATTTTCCGATATGCGAAAATGCCGTAAAAGGCATTTTGAGTTTCTCTGCAAAGTCGCTGTAATTTTTGCACCCATTCACTATACTTGTAAGATGCGCTATACATTCATGCAGCCTGTCCTCCTGCTTTTCGTTTTCGCAAAAATCCCGTGCCTGCTCCATGCACTTGTACGCCATGAATACATTTTCATATGCAAGTGACATGAGTTCTGCTGTTACCGTTTCTTTTTCCAATTCCTCAGCAGTCATGTTATATTTCTCCACGGCTTCATGCAGACGGGCTCTGCCGTCACTCCTGCACCACAGTTTTTTCAGAAGTTCAAGGGCAGTTTCAATGAGTTTTTGTTCCTTGCCGAATACAATGGGCAAGGAGAGTGTGTCTCTGTCTGTACCGTAGAGTTTTTCCAATGCTTCGTCGGCAGATGCAGAGAGCAGTTCTGAAAGTTCCGCTTCATCGCCTACACGAAAGGCAGGTGAAATACCCGCCTCATAAAAATTTCTCCTGAGAGCGTATGTGCAAAAAGAATGCAGCGTGGATATGTTTGCCCGTGACGCCAGCGTGGACTGCTCGTACAAATACATGCGCATCTGAGCATCTTTCTCGTCCTTTGACCTTTGCAACAGCTCTTTTTCTATTCGATGCTTCATTTCGGCGGCTGCCGCTTTTGTGAATGTGACCACCAACATCCTGTCAAGAGTAGTGCCCGACATCACTTTTTGTACTATTCTCTCTGTCAAAACCGCAGTTTTACCCGAACCCGCCGCAGCCGATACTATTATATTTCCCTCTGCTTCCAGTACTTTTTTCTGTTCATCCGTCCAGTTGGTAGCCATATTATTATCCCTATCCTTTCAGTCTCAGCACCGCCACGCTGGGCATAAGCCCCCCTGCTTCCGTCTTTATGCAGCGCAACAGTTCAAAACGTGAGTTTTCTCTTATTTTTTGCATCAAAAGCGTATTTTCCATGGTGTAGAGCACCGCAATCCCCCCTTTTTTCAACCACTTCGGCATGAGCATGAATAGGTCGTCATACAGCCGCACATTATCTGTATGTGTTCCCACTCGGTTTCCGAACGGGAGGTTGGAGATTATCTCGTCCGCACGCTCGTGCAGGGAGAATCTTCTGCAATCGGTGTTGTAGAAAAAAACATTCGCCCCTGCCGTCTTTGCATTTTCTTTTGCAGCTAAAATCGCTTTCTCGGAGATGTCAACACCCAAAAGGCGTTTGCACGGCTTTGCTTTTTCCCTCTCAAACAGCATCGTACCACTTCCGCAACACATGTCCAAAACCACCGCATCTTCCGTGAAAAATTCACGCACACAGCTCATGACGGAAGCGGCGTTTGCAGGTGCTATGGACGCAGGCACGGACGCTTTTCTGTACATGAATCTTTTATCGGGCAGAGTAAAGAGTTTCAGGTACACCCTGCCGTCGCCGAACACACGTATTTCCGCTTCATAATCCGAAACGGAGTTTGTAAGCATGTCGCAGCCGAACACTTCCACCAAATAGGCGAGCATATTTTTCCTGTCCGCTTTGCCACGATACTCCACACGGTAACGAAACGGAAAGTCGCTTTTCTCGTGCATATTTATGAGCCGCCGCACGAGAGCGTCCCTTGCCTTTTCGCTATGCTCCATGTCAAGTCTGCAAACGGGAATGAGTATTTCACGAAATGACCTCACACAAAACAGCTTTTCTGTATCATCTGCAAAAACAGTCACCGACGAATCTGCAAAACTCTGCACTTTCAGCCCTGCACGAGTACAATCTTCCGCCACATATTTTCCCATGGAAGCGGCGCATATGAGCTGAATTTCACCGTTAAAACCGCAAAATACATGACGCTCCTTTGCTCCGTAACCCGAAAGTGCCTTTGCAAGGGCTTCCTTTTCCTCTCTCTCATGCTTTATTTCCGTTTCATCAGCCGCAAGCCTCACTTCATAGCCCGCAAGTGCAGCGTATGCGTCATCGCTCCCCACAGCTCCGAGTGCGAGTATGAGCGACGGTATCACCATGCGTACACTCTCCTCGGAGAGTGCGTGTATGAGACAATCGGTGTCCGCAGGATTTTTCAGTGCACCCAGGAGTTTTGCGGTATTCTTTCGCATCTTCGGATTTTCGGAACACAGCCCCAGCCGTATGTATGTGCGTCCGCTTACATTGCATAGTGCTTCCAAATGTTCCCGAACCGCTCTTTTCTTTGCAGCCCTGCCCAAGGCGGCACATGCCCTGTGGTCGCCTTCGGCTAAAAGCTCCCATGCCGCATGTATCCCGCCGCTTTGCGATATAAGCTTGTCCGCATTGTTCGGGTCATTGAGTGCATCTCTCAATATTTCCGCAGTTATTTTTACTCGGTTCGTCTTTTTTTGCATCATAAATCACTTGCTGGTCTCTAAAATTACCCGTATTACATTTTTCGTTCCGTCACGAGCCGTCTTTTCATTGCTCATGGTGGAAATGTATTTTTCTCTTTCATCGTACATGTCGAACACGGTTTGAGTGAGTTTCTCGGGCGTTATGTCCTCCTGCAAGATAACCTCGGAGTAACCTCTTTTTCTGAAATATTCCGCATTTAGGAGCTGGTCACCCCTGCTCGATGCAGACGGCAGAGGTATGAGCACCGACGGTTTGCAAAGGGCAAGAAATTCAAACACGGAGTTTGCACCCGAGCGTGAGATGATTATATCTGCCGCATTGAATATATCGGGCAATTCTTCCGACACATACTCGTACTGAACATAACCGTCAAAGTGAGAATATGCACTGTCCACTTTACCCTTGCCGCAGATATGCACCACGTTAAACCGCTCCAAAATCACGGGCAATGCTTCACGCACGGCATTGTTTACCGCCAAAGCACCAAGTGAGCCGCCCATTACCATGAGGACGGGTTTGGAACCTGAAAATCCCATCGCCGCCTTTGCCCTGTCTCCGTTTCCTTCAAACAGCATATCCCGTATGGGTGAACCCGTATGCACCGCCTTTTTACTCGGAAGGTACTGCATGGTGTCTTCAAACGACACGCATATTTTTTTAGCATAATGCGAGCTTATCTTTGTGGTGAGTCCCGGGGTGTAATCCGATTCGTGTGCCACCACGGGGGATACGCCTTTTGCGCCTATCACGACGGGTACGGACACAAAGCCGCCTTTTGAAAATACCACATCGGGGCGTATGTTGCGTATTATCTTTTTTGCCTTAAAAATGCCCGAAATCACACGGAACGGGTCGGTGAAATTTTTGAGTGAAAAGTATCTTCGCAGTTTCCCCGACGGAATCACATGATATGTCACACCGTCTATCTTCTCTATGAGTTCTTTTTCTATTCCATCCGTTCCGATATAATGAATATCCGTAAACCCTTCTGCTTTCAGATGCGGTATGAGGGCGATATTCGGTGTAACATGACCTGCTGTTCCTCCGCCTGTCATGACTATGGATTTTCCGTTTTTGTTGGTTTGTGTCTGCATAATTTCTCTCTCCTTGTCACCTCCGTCTGCTCTATAATATGAGAAAACGGATTTATGTGTGTGAGTTCAAATTTCAATGCGCTTCCCCACGGTGATATACAGTATGTATGTTATGAGCGCATTGGCGAACGCCTTTATAGCGTTAAACGGTACTATGACGGTGAAAAGCATGGTACGCACAAATGCCATTGATTCGGGGAAGGCTATGTCGCCGAGAAGTATATTCATCACGGTGAGAACAAGACTGCCGTACAAAAGTCCTGCCACAGCACCTAAAACTGCACCCTTTGCCTTTCCTGCTTTTTTTCCGTCTTTTCCTTCCACAGTATAAACCATGCAAATCCCAAATGCAACCGTAAAAGCTGCTGCAAAAGCTATTCCGCACAGCACACCGTATATTCCGTTCGGGAAAGTCACCGTACATTTTAAGACAGTCTTTATGCCGGTAACCACCGTCTTTATAACATCTGTCTCCAAACCGAATGCAGGTGTGAAGATGAGGTTTAAGGGTATCATTATAAGTGTTTGCGTTACAGCACCGCATATGAATGCGGGAATAATTCTTTGCACTTTCTTTTTTCTTGTAATGAGACCTGCACACAGCACGAAAGAACCCGTTGCCAAAAAGTGCATTATAATGCCGATTATACCGCTTTGAGCCGAAACCGTAACGCCCTGCACAATGCACGCCACGGCGGTTATCAAAAGCCCGTACCAGGGTCCCAAGAGTACCGAACTGAAAAACAGCGGCACATCACCCATGTCGTATTCCAAAAAGGGTGCAGAGGGGAATATGGGGAAGTGTATGAAGTATGTAAGCACTACCGTGAGTGCAGCCAGCACCGCACCGTACACCAATTTTTTTGTTCTCTGTTCTTTGCGCATAAAAAAGCACCTCGCGGAAAATATTTCTCCGAGGCGCAGAAAAAACACAAACACAGCTTCTCCCATTCGGACTTGACCGAAAAAACTTTTCGATTTTACCGCCGGTAACGGATTCTCACCGTTTCGTGAACATCGCTGTCCTTGCAGACTCGTCGGCAAAAAGTGCCGCATCGCTGCCGATGGGGATTCTCACCCCGCCTCGAAGCTGAGCACATTATACTACACTATCTCCCCCCGTTCAAGTGTTTTCCGTAATATTTTTTTGTATTCAACACCGCATGGCACATTTTTCGTCAGCAAGACCTTAAAAGCTCCATACGGTTTTGAAGCATAAGTGCCTCAATCATCTCATCTATCTCCCCGTCCATAAATGAGTCCAGCTTATAGAGCGTAAGATTTATCCTGTGGTCGGTGACTCGCCATTGCGGAAAATTATATGTGCGAACACGCTCGCTTCTGTCGCCTGAGCCTATCTGACTTTTACGGGTGTTTGCCTGTTCCTCAATCCGTTTTGTTCGCTCATAGTCATAGAGTCTGGATTTTAATATCTGCATGGCAGTTTCTCTGTTTTGAATCTGGCTTCGCTCATTTTGGCACTGAACCACTATGCCCGTGGGGATGTGGGTTATTCTGATTGCACTGTCCGTGGTGTTCACATGCTGACCGCCTGCACCGCCCGAACGGTATGTGTCCACTCGCAAGTCGCTCATGTTTATATCTATATCCACATCTTCTACCTCGGAGAGTACCGCCACCGTGGCAGCCGATGTATGTATTCTGCCTTGCGACTCGGTTTCGGGGACACGCTGTACCCTGTGAACTCCGTTTTCAAATTTAAGCTTGCTGTACGCCGCCTTTCCCTTTATGGATATGACCGCTTCTTTTATGCCGCCCATTTCCGTTTCATTCGTACTCATGACGGATGCCTTCAAACGATTGCGTTCTGCGTATCTCAGATACATACGCATGAGGTCGGAGGCAAAAAGTGCCGCTTCATCGCCGCCCGTGCCTGCTCGTATCTCGATGATTACATTCTTATCGTCATCTTCGTCCTTTGGCAAAAGAAGTATTTTTATTTCTTCTGTCCGGGCTTCATAATCCGAACGCAAAGCCTCCAATTCCTCCGCAAGCATCTCCTGCATTTCCCTGTCCTGCTCCGTCTTTTGCATTTCTTCGCAGTCTGATATTTGTCTTTCGGTGTCCTGCAATTTCATGTATGCTTCCACCACGGGCGTGAGCGTGTTGTGTTCCTTTGAAAGTTCACGAAAACGCGTATTGTCCCGCACCACGGCAGGGTCGGAAAGCTGCTGTGCTATCTCCTCATGTCTTTCCTTTATCTTTTTTAATTTCTCCAACATTTCATCTTCCCTCACTCGTCATATAAATACTCACTGCCGCATATATCGGAAACTTCTCTACGGCATTTTTCACACTCTCTGTACTCATCACGGCTGAGCGGTTCATACGCCTCAATGAGCGAATTGTCCTCATAGCACGGAATTGTCTGATGAAGTAAACCAACCGATGTGGACTGTCTCATGCATATGACAGGCACATATGTAAGTCCACTTGTTTTCACAACACCGTTTTCATCTTTTTCTATCTCGATGCTGACATACAGGCCGTAATTTTTAGGTGACGGATACATATTTGATATGAAGTTCCCCAGTGAATACACCACGGGCGCACTCACCTGCTCTCCGCCCTCACGGGTGACTTTCACAAACTCAATGGGTTGTACCACATGCGGATGTGATGAAATCACCGCATCTGCTCCCCACTTTATGAACTGTGAAAACATCTTTTTATGCGTATTCTCGGGGACATGGGAAAGCTCTATTCCGCAATGCGGTATCACCACCACGTATTCCGCCCCAAGCTCACGGATTTTCTTTATCTTTCCGCTTGTGAAGTTGTCGTCATAAAAGCGTGACAGATGCACCTGTTCCGATGCGGTCAATGTCTTATCATGAGTGTTGAATGCGGCTGAAAAGGCAAGTATCCCCACCTTTATGCCGTTTACATCTATTATAAGACACTTTTCTCTGTCCGCTTCGTCCCTATACGTACCCGTACTGTACAACCCTGCATCTTCCAAAACATCTATTGTGCGCAAAAGCCCTTTTACGCCCCTGTCCAAGCAGTGGTTGTTTGCCGTTGTCAGAACGTCCACCCCCAAATCTTTCAGGTTGTATGCAAGCTCGTCGGGCGCATTGAATGTCTGAAACGGCTTTACGGGATTCGGGTTCTCCTCCGTCACAGGCGGCATCGTGGGTGCAGGTGCGCTGTACCCGCCGTTTCTCTCCCCTGCAAGCGGCGTTTCAAGGTTTGCACACATGAGGTCAACTCCTCGGAACAGCTTGCGCATAGGCTCAAAACTCGCCGTGAAATCATATCCCCCGTCCGCTTGCTTTGCATGTCTCACCTGCGACTCCATTATCATGATGTCACCCACAAAACCCAGCTTCGCCGTCTTTGTCTGCTCTATCTCCTGTGTGGCAGTCACCTCGGGACTTTCAGACGGCTGCACCGTAGGCTCATCTTGCGTTTGTTTCGGAGTATCCGTAATGGGATACGGTGTTGAGGACAACGCCTCTTTCTTCTCCTCCGCCACGCATGAACATGAAAGCATCACGAGCATCAATATAAATAAAAATGCCGCTTTTGTGAATACGTGTTTTTTCATTCTACGCCCTCTAACTCCTCCAATTTCATTGTGAGTTCTTCCCATTTCTCATACAGCTTTTCTATTTCACGCCCAAGTGCTTCCGCCATTTGTGATAATTCCATGACTTTTTTATAGTCGGGTGTGTTCATGGAAAGCTCTATGCGCTCTTTTTCCTTTTCTTTTTCCGCTATCGCCTTTTCGGTGCGTTCAAGCTCGCCTCGGGTTTTGTTTATGTTGCTGCGAAGTTCCTTTTTCGCCTTGTAGTCCAATGCGTTTTTGCCCGGCGTCTTTTGCTCCGCCTGCACGGGCTGCATCCGTTCACGCATCGCTATGTACTCGTCATAGCCGCCCAAATACTCCGTAAGCCCGTCTCCCGTCATGTAAAGCACTCTGTCTGCCAATCTGTTTACTAAATATCTGTCATGCGTAACCGCAAGCAGTGTTCCGCCATAATCTTCCAATGCCGTTTCAAGTGCCTCTCGTGATGCTATGTCCAAATGGTTTGTGGGTTCGTCCAAGAGCAAAAGGTTTGCGCCCGACAGCATGAGTTTTAACAGTTGTACCCTTGCCCTTTCGCCTCCCGACGCTTTATCCGCCGTATTGAACACGGATTCGCCTTTGAACAGGAATTTTGCCATTGCACTTCTGATATCGCCTTGATTCATCAGCGGATACGCATCGTGTATCTCCTCCAAAAGTGTGCCGCTGCCCATGGAACTGTTTACATTCTGGTCGTAGTACCCCACCTGCACACGGGGACCCGTACTCACCCTGCCGCTCGTGGGATATTCACGACGTGCAAGTATTTTAAGCAGTGTGGTCTTGCCGCAACCGTTTGCTCCCAGTATGAACACACGTTCACCGTTTTTTATCAATAAATCCGTGTTTTCAAACACTTTCTTTTCGCCGTAACTCTTTGAAAGATTCTCCGCTGTCAATACATCGTTTG
>JAFSHG010000109.1 GCA_017440405.1 Clostridia bacterium | reverse complement strand
ATCTCTACCGGCAGGTCAGCACGCTTCAGTAGCGCAATCACCGCATCCCGTTCCTCAGCCGTCATGTAGCCGAGCTTATGCGCCAGATGCACCTCAGCCACCATACCAATAGACAGTGCCTCACCATGCAGGAGTTGATAACCGCTGACAGTCTCGATAGCTCTCCCCACCGTGTGTCCGAGGTTCAGAACCTCGCGCAGTCCTGCTTCTCTCTCGTCTTTCATCACGACGGCGTACTTTATCTTGCAGTTCTCATCTGCAATGTGCTCACAGGCGGCACGGTCGATCCTAAGAATTTCTTCCATATGTACTTCCAGATAGTCGAAAAACTCCTTGCTTGCAAGGCAGGCATGCTTAATCGTCTCTGCCATTCCGCTCGATACCTGGCGCTTTGGCAGTGTCTTCCAGGTGGCGATGTCCAGATATACTTTCTTCGGCTGATTGAACAAGCCGATCAGGTTGGTTGCCAGCGGCGTATCCACTGCTGTCTTTCCGCCCACGGATGCATCTGCAGCCGCAAGTAGAGTCGTCGCATAGTTGATGAACGGTACCCCTCTTCCGAAGGTTCCTGCCACAAAGCCCGCAAGGTCGGTTACCACACCACCGCCGACTGCGATGATACAACAGTCTCTGCGGTACTCCTTCTCAAGCATCGCATCCTCGATCATTTCTTTTGTTTTTCTTGTCTTGCTCGTCTCACCTGCCTCAAAGACAAACAAATCCGCACGGTATCCTGCAGCCTGTAAACGCTTCAGAATCCCTTCCGCATACAAGTCTTTTACGATGCTGTCCGTAATCACAGCAAACTTCGTAATCTTTCCAACAAGTCCGCCCTTAATATCGGAAATCAATTTATCCTCTAAGCCAAAGCCAATCTCTATCTCATAGCTGTCATCTACTACTTTCTTCAATTCCACCTGAAATGTACTCATGATGAATCATCCTCCATGTTCGGAACGGTTCTTTTCGACTCCATTGCCTTCACAAAGCAAGAACTCTTTTATACCGCCCTACAATAAGTTATAACATACAACCTATATACTATCAAATATCGTAGCAAAATTAAAGGATTAATAATTTCAGTTTCCGCACTTGAGGTTCCGTGCTTTTGTAAAATCAAAGCACACTGTGGATTGGGCGTAGCAATATTACGTAATACACGGCTAAAAAGACTATTTGCAGGAAAAAGGATTAGTAAACTTGCGTTTCCGCGTTTGCAACAGAAAGTACAGAGGGGCTTTGACGCAGCAATATTGCGTAATGCACTGTTAAAAAGACCGTTTGCAGGAAATGTGTGTCAATGGCGGACACCCGTGTCCGAAAGTGGCACACATTTTCAAGAACTGTCGCTTTTACCAGTGTGTGAGCAATATGCTGCGTCAAAGCCCCGTCTACTTTACAAAAAACGAAAACTCAAAAAACTAATCCATTTTCTTTGTAATAAGCTTTGCAAGCTCTCCACCGAGCATCGGAACAAATGCAAGGAGAAGCGCTACTACCATTTCTTCAAAGTTAAGCGCTACGGTACTGAATACCGGATTCAGGAACGGCACATAGATTGTTGCAAGCATGAATACCATGGACAACAGTACACACTTGTTCAGGTAGCCGTTTTCAAATACTTTCATCTTGAATACAGAAGTATTTTCCGAACGTGCGGAGTAAGCTCTGAGAAGCTCACCAAGTACAAGCGTCAGGAAACAACCGGTTCTTGCCACATCCAAATCATGTACATAGTATCCGTATGCAAAGGAACCTAAGGTCCCAAGGGCAAGTGCTGCACTCTGAATTGCAACCGTTACCACCATCTTACGGTTT
>JAFSHG010000108.1 GCA_017440405.1 Clostridia bacterium | reverse complement strand
CGATGTAATAACAGTGGCACAAGTGGCGCAAAATAATGCCGTCTTATCCGAAACAGCAGCATACACCGTACCGGGAGAAAAAGAATGATGTCGAGTTCCCAGACCATATATGCCCTCGCCACACCTCTCGGTGGGGCAATAGCCGTCATAAGAATAAGCGGCGATAAAACTTTGCCCGTACTTCGGAAAATATTTACGGGAAAAATAGACCACAGCAAACTGTATCACGGTATGTTGGTGTCGGGCGACGAGCCGAAAGATGACATAATGGCAGTCTTTTTCCGTTCGCCCAACAGTTACACGGGTGAGGATATGGCAGAACTTCACATTCACGGCAGCCGTGCAATCGCCGATGAAGTGTTCATGTTGCTTTCAGAAAACGGGCTTCGTCCCGCACAGGCAGGTGAATTTTCACTGAGAGCTTTCCAAAACGGCAAGATGAATCTGACACAGGCAGAAGCCGTGATGGACCTTATAAGCTCCACGGCAAAGCGCAGTGCCGCATCCGCCATGTTACAGCTCACGGGCAAGCTTTTTACTGTTATTCATGAAATACAGGAAAAACTCATAAATATTTTGGCTGAAATTGATGCCGCAATAGACTATCCCGATGAAATGGAGGACAGCAATGTTCTTCCTCAGGTTTTTGAAGTGGAGCGGGATATATCGGATTTACTTTCACATGCCATGCAGGGAAGATACTTGCGTGAGGGATTCACCGTTGCCATTGCAGGCAAGCCTAATGTGGGCAAGTCGTCGCTTTTAAATGCACTCATATCCGAGGACAGAGCCATTGTCACTGATATTGCAGGTACCACCCGTGACATCATTGAAGCGGACGCCGCTTTTTCGGGGGTTCCCGTACATCTGTGCGACACGGCAGGGCTGCATGAAGCAAGCGACCAAGCCGAAAAAATAGGCATTGAGCGCGCAAGACGAGCCGTGGAATGTGCAGACATTGTTTATGTGGTAATAGACCTTTCCATGCCATTTGTCCCCGAAAGTGAAGAGCTTCTTTCACAAACTCGGGATAAGAAGCGGATAATAGTGCTCTGCAAGTCCGACATAGCAAAGTCCGTCCCCGAATTTCCGCACGATACGGTATGCGTCGTCAGCACCGTTACAGGTGAGGGAATACAGACGTTAAAAGAGAAAACAGCCGAAATGGTGTGCCCGAGCGATGAGAGCGGTATAATAACAAACATGCGCCACATAAGCTGCTTGCGTGCTGCACAAAAATCACTGCATGACGCATGTTCCGCCGTGGATACGGACTGTATGGCACAAGACTTGCACATGGCACTCTCGGCTTTGGGTAATATAACGGGCGACAGCGTGGACGAAGACGTGATAACTCGCATTTTCGAGCGTTTTTGCGTGGGTAAGTAATGCTTTTTCGCATTCTGAACACTTGATTGACATACGGTGTTGATGATATAATATTGACAGACCTCTTATAATGAACGGAGTTGATTTACATGACGAAAAACGATTCGTACGAAAAAATATATGCCGATACTGCAAAAGCCTTGGACGAACTTCTCGGAAAAAGCACATACCGTGAACACGACATACTGGTCATAGGCTGTTCTACCAGTGAAGTCACAGGGCATATGATAGGCACAGGTTCCAGTACAGATGCAGCGGAAGCAATTATGGACGCTGTCATGGCGCATATAAAGGATACGGGACTTTTCCTTGCGGTACAGTGTTGTGAACACTTGAACCGTGCGCTCGTGGTGGAGCAAGAATGCGCTGACAGATATGGTTTTACAGAGGTAAATGTGATTCCCGCACTCCATGCAGGCGGTGCTTTTTCCATGGAAGCCGTAAAAAGATTCAAAAACTACACCATGGTGGAGGATATACATGGCAAGGCAGCACTCGGAATGGATATTGGCGACACTTTCATAGGAATGCACATGCGTCCCGTGGTGGTTCCCATACATACGGAGCATAAGAGTATAGGCAAGGCTCACCTTTCCATGGCAAGAACACGCAGAAAGTTCGTGGGCGGAGAGCGGGCAAATTATAACGACGCATTGAGATAAGGGGGAGACTACATGCGAAGGCGTAAGCACAGTTCACTTTTTACGGGAAAACGCAGCGTGCCCATCAAGATTGCGATAGGCATAGTTCTTCTCGTCCTGCTCATTGTGATAATAGTGCCTTCGGGAGCTTCTTCATCTTCAAACGCAGAAGTGAATGCCATCAGAAAAAAGGGGACTTTGCGTGTTGCCCTGAGCGATGATTACAACGGTTTTGCAAACGAATCGGGCGAAGGCCTCGAAACCGAAATTGCCACTCATATAGCAAATGCCATTTTCAAGGACTCGGACAGCAAAAACAGAATAACATACACACGCATGAATGTAGCCTTCATGGATACGCACTTTAATGACTCATCGGTGGACATAGCACTCATGCAGTGTCCCTCGGATATGTATCCTTCAAAATACAGTTACTCAAAACCGTACTACACCGACTCATGTCTCATAATAATAAAACGCGATGCGAACCCCCATTCATCCTTAAACGGCATGACAGTGGGAGTTATAGCAAACAGCATATGTGAGATGCGTCTCAATTCATACATAGAAGACAGCAGAGAAAGCATAAAAATTCTGAAATACTCCACCTACGAACTCATGTTGTATGCACTGCAAAACCAAAAGACGGATGCATGTGTCATGTCGGGTACCATGTACAGAAAGTATGCATCGGGCGCCTTACGCTCGCACAGCACACAGTTGGACGGGATACCCTACTCTGTGGTTTGCAGCAGTGAAAATGCGGGGCTTATGCAGACGGTGGATAAAGTGATTACAGAGCTTGAAAAGTCCGGAAAACTGGCAGAACTTATAAATAAACACATAGGAGCGTGATACAATGGGAAAAATGTTTCTTTTGGACAATGTAATAAACAAACAGTGCAATCAAGTGGAAGGCTTTTGCATAATAAAAAGCGTGGCAGAGAAGACGAATGTGAAGGGGAGTCTGTACCTGGACCTCGTCTTTTCAGATGCAGGCGGCGAGATAAATGCCAAACTTTGGGATTATGATAAAAATATACATTCAGGACTTGCGGCAGGCAGTATAGTATTGGTGAGGGGTACCGTCACACAGTGGCGTGATACAGACCAGCTCAAAGTGGAGCGAATCCGACTGTATGTTCCCGAAACGGATTACATAGAAATGGGTCAGTTAGTCCCTTGCGCACCGTATGATGTTGATTGGATGTACGACGAGCTCGTAAAATGCGCAGAGAGCTTTTCCGATGAGGACTTAAAAAAACTCATCTTGTACATGCTCGAAGATAAAAAAGAAAATTTCTTGCATTGGCCTGCCGCTTTGAAACTGCATCATGCGCACAGAGGCGGACTCATATATCACACTTTTTCCATGCTGAAACTTGCCCGTGGCATATGCGAATGCTACCCTGCCCTGAACAGTGACATAGTGTATGCAGGTATTATCGTTCATGATTTAGCGAAAATGGAGGAACTCACCGTGGGCGAACTCGGCATATCGACGGGATACAGCGTGCGTGGTCAACTCATAGGTCACATAGCTATGGGTGTGGCAAACATAGAGCTTGCGGCAAAGGAAACGGGTGTGAACGATGAAATAAAAACACTCATGCAGCATATAATACTTGCACATCACTCAAATCCCGAATTCGGAAGTCCCAAGCCCCCCATGTTCCCCGAAGCTGAGGTTGTTGCCACGGTGGATATGTTGGACGCTCGCATGTACGAAATGTACGATGCTTTGGAAACAGTAGAAAACGGCGGTTTTTCAGAACGCCAGTGGGCAATGGATAACAGAATGCTCTACAAATTAAAACCGTAAAAGAATATGCAAAAAAAGACGGGGAACTTCCGAATTTTGAAGTTCCCCGTTTTTCTATGCGTCCGTCCGGTTATTTCCCGAGCCACTGCAACGCCTTTTGAAGTTGAGTGTCTTTATCCTGAGTCAAATGCTCACCGCCTATGTACATTTTCAAGCTCTCGTCCAAGTCCACCACCACATCGGGTGCCACACCCTGCTTGTGTATATCGTTTCCGTTTGGCGTGTAATATGCAGAGGTCGTAAGTTTCAGATATCCGTCCGAGGTGTACATCTTCCCCGTGCTTTGGACAATGCCCTTTCCGTATGTGGTCATCCCGATTAGTGTGCCTGCGCCGTTTTCTTTTATGGCAGCGGCAAAAATTTCACTTGCCGATGCCGAGTTTTCATTCACAAGCACCACGAGCGGTACGGAAATTCCTCCCTCCCTCGCTCTGAAAACTTCCAAGTCCGGGTCATCCAATGTATTTCCCGTGGAAACTATGATTCCTTCGTGCAGCACTGCATCTGCCACATCCACCACTGCGTTTAAGTATCCGCCCGGATTGTTTCTCAGGTCCACAATGAGCGAATCCATGTTCTTCATCTGCGGGTCTGCCAAAGCCTTTGCAAATTCATCTGCGGTATTATCCGTAAATTGGTTTATGTATACATAGCCCGTGCCGCCTATCATCTTAAACTCCACCGACTTCACCACAACATCACCGTAATACGCTGTTATCTGCAATTTTTCATTTCCGCGGAGTATATCGAGAACCACCGCTTCACCTTCTTTCCCCGTAAGAAGTTCTGTCACGTATGAAAACTGTGTACCTGCGACGGGATTGCCGTTCACGGCGGTAATTATATCGCCCGTCATAAGGCCTGCCTCGCTTGCAGGACTGTCATCGTACACGCCGCTTATAAGGCAGCCCTTGTCATCGGGTGCATTCAACACTATACCCAACCCTTCAAATCTTCCACTCACCGATTTATAATAATCGGCATATTCTTCTGCGGTGAAATACCTCGAATACGGATCGCCTAAGCTATCCACCACGGCTTTAACCGCCGTGTTCACCATCTCCTCCTCGGAAGGCGTCTTTCCGTCATGTGAATAAAACTCATTTGATATATCCGTTATAACTTCGCAAACGGGCAATACCGCTTCCACATTACCGTATGGTGTTTTTTCCAAGAAAACCACGCCGCCGTTTATGAAATACACAAACATCAACGTTGCAAAAACACTTATCACAGCGGTTACAGCAACTAAAAAGCCGGGACTGCCCACCTTCGTACCGTCTTTTTTGTCCGACAATCTCTCTTCTCCCGTAACATGCAAATCTTCAGCCATATATACATCCTCCGCATAAAAATATATGAAGATTTTAACAGATTTATGCGTGCAGGTCAACCAAGACAGAAATTCCCGTTGTAACCGAAAGCTTTGCAGGCAAGTACGGTGTTGAAAAAGAAAGACGGAGGTAGTATAATATGTTTATGAAGCGTAAAGTCATAAGGAGCGAAAAAAGAAAAGCCTTTGATTTAGGCGTGTATTGTATAGCGGTTTTGTTGTTGTTCTTTGCCGTTGTGCTTTTCATGCGGGGTGCAGAATATCTTCCGCAAGAAGTGTATAACGAGCCGCCGCCCGTTCAGCCTGTAACGGGTGATAGCCCGTCTGTGCCTCATACGGGTACGAGTACAAGCCCCACGTATGCACCCGTGCGACCCTTTAATCCTCCTCAAAGCCCGAACAGCGTGTCAGACGATGATGAAGATGAGACTGAGTTTTCAGAACCTTTGCCGCCTGATTTTGAATTCAAAGAGGGCGAGTTGTACCCCGTAAAACTGTACTTTGTGGAGCGAAAAATCTCCTGTGATGTATGGCCCGTGGTCTTAAACGATGATAATAAAATGGACACCATCCGTTCGCCGTATAAGGCGGGTTGGCTGTACGTGGACCCGTATGTGGTTCCCGGCGACACGGGAAAAGCAATAATTGCAGGTCACAACAGTTGGAAAGGACGGAGCGGTACATTCTCGGTTTTGAGAAAAATGGATGTGGGAGAAAAAATTGCAGTGGAGCTCAGCGACGGATATTCCCGCTATTTCCGTGTGGATTCCGTCACGGAATGCTCATATGATGACAACACCGTAATGGAACCCGTGTACGATAAACCCGTGCTTGTTCTCATCACATGTAAAGGTGATTGGAGTGACACGCTGCGCACATCACGTACCAGAGTTATTGTGACTTGTTCACCCTGCGACCCGTAAAATAACACAAAAAGGAGAAACGCCATGGAAGATTATAAAGACCAATACGAATGGAAAGGAAAAACTTCTTCAAACACAGAACCCGAAAATGAAGAACCCGCTGCGGACGGAAAAAAGAAAAAGCGTGAAAAATCCGCTAAGGTAAAAGTGTATAACGCTGTCCTTTACAGTGTTGCGGGATTGCTGATACTGGCAGGATGTGCTATACTCTTTAATGAGCTGGTTTTGATAAAAGAAGATAGGACGGACAATTTGGTTTCGGAATCGGACTATATAAACGATGTGTACCCTGAGCTTGAAAAAATAGAGCCCCTCGCTACCCCCGTGGACGACTACGATAACATTCCCGTCATGTTCCACTTCATAGAACGTGATGCCTCATGCAATATATACCCCACGGGTATAGAGGACGACGGCACCATGGGCACGGTTCCTCAGGCAGAGGGTGCAACGTGGCTTTCCGTCGAACCTTATGCAGAACCGGGAAAAACGGGCAACGCCGTGATATCGGGACACAACCTTTGGAAAGGTAAGGCAGGTACGTTTTCACTTCTCAAAAAATTGAAGCTGGGAGAGCAGGTTGCAGTCACATTCGACAAGGGATTCACACGCTATTTTGAAGTGGTGGAAAAATACGAATGTGCCTATAACGACACCAAACCCATGCAAGTTAATGTTGATGAGCCGATTCTGACTCTCATAACATGCAAAGGTAACTGGGACCATCATTTGCAGCAATCCAAAGAAAGAATAGTTGTGATATGCAAGCCCGTGACGGATTAAACATACACAAACAAAAATAAAGGACGGAGCACAAAAAATGGCAAGATATGAAGACCAATACGAATGGAAAGGCAAAAGCAAAAACCAAAGCAGCCATAAAGACGAGCGTAAAAAGAAGAAAAAGAAAAAAGCAAATGCGTTCAACATAGTCCTGTACTGCATAGCAGGTATACTTATTGTGACGGGTGTGGTAATCCTTTTCAGGGAAATAGTGTACATACCCACGGACGAAACGCATGGCCTAATCTCCGAGGAGGAGTTTAACGAGAACCAAACATATGAGGAAACCAAACCAAAGGAAGCCTTGGCAGAACCCGTGGATGATTACGACCTCATCCCCGTGCAGTTCCACTTCATAGACAGAGGCGCATCATGCGATGTATATCCCACGGGAGTGGAGGACGACGGCAGCATGGGTACGGTATCATCCGCAAAAGACGTCACATGGCTCTCGGTGCGTCCGTATGTGGAACCGGGTGCTGTGGGGAATGCAGTGCTTTCGGGACATAATCTCTGGAAAGGTGAAGCAGGTACATTCTCTCTTTTGCATAAAATACAGTTGGGGGAACAAGTAGCTGTCACATTCGATAAGGGTTTCACTCGCTACTTCGAGGTAACGGAAATCTATGAATGCAGATATAATGACACCACGCCCATGAAAACAGATGTGAATGAGCCAATCCTCACGCTCATAACATGTAAAGGCGATTGGAGCGACAGTCTGCAACAGTCCAAAACACGAATTGTTGCGGTTTGCAAACCCGTTCAAAATTAAAATTAAAGGGCGAAGTTATCGCCCTTTTTTTACGCCCTGCCAAATGGGTGTGCATTTGATATTTGGGGTTACTTTGCCCTGTAACTTCCGCAAAGACTCTCATCGGCGGGATTTCCGCTGTGACAACCCTCACAATTGGTCATGGGTTCAACCTGGATGCGGCTTAAATCGCAATACATACCCTGACTGTTATGCTTGCAGCTGACTACGGTACAGCCTATGGTCTGACAACCTGTCTTATCGTGTGACATACTCATACCTCCTTATTATATTTCCGGCATACAAAAAACATGCCTGCCGTCAATAATTAGTTTGAGTTTGCCAAACTGTAATTATTCCATGTAAAAAAACAGGATTTAGTATTACGCCTGATTTTTTTGGATAAAATTGTGGCATGTACCCGCCGAGGCTTGCAATCGGTTTGCGCACATACTATAATCAAGTAAATAATTGAAAGAGGTGATTCATATGACAGGAACTCCACATATTTTGATATGCGATGACAACGCAGTGATTCATGACACTCTCGGTATGTATCTGAAGAATGAAGGATTCACCTTTTCTTCGGCATATGACGGTGTTGAGGCTTTGGAGCAAAACGAACAATGCCATCCCGACCTCATAATACTCGATATCATGATGCCAAAAAAGAGCGGCATAGACGTGTGCAGAGAGATAAGATCAATGAGCAATGTACCCATAATCATGCTCACGGCAAAGGATGAAGAAATAGATAAGATTTTAGGACTCGAACTGGGTGCGGACGATTACATAGTAAAAACCGCTTCAAACCGCGAGGTGGTAGCTCGTATAAAGGCGGTTTTGCGCCGTCAATCGGAACAGCCCGTGGCAGATAACGGCATAATCCGTTATAAGAACTTGGAGATAAACATAGGAAACTATGATGTAAAAGTTTGCGGTCAGAGCATAAGATTCACCCCTAAGGAAGTGGAAATATTGCATCTTTTGGCAAGCAGCCCGGGCAGAGTTTTCCAAAGAGAAGAAATCCTCTCAAAAGTTTGGGGCTATGACTATTTCGGAGACGAGCGTGCAGTGGATACACAGATAAAACGCATACGTCAGAAATTCCCCGAGGACATAGATGATTGGAAGATAACCACGGTATACGGTGTTGGCTACAAATTCGATGTGGCAGAACAGGGCAAGTTTGCAGTAAGCGGCCCCTTTACACCAAATAGGGATTAAAAAACTTTAAGCATGGGGAGACAGTGCATCTCCCCTTTTTTACTCAAAACCGTATCGCTATCATGTGTTGCGGAAAAAACAAAGGACGGGCGGTGTGTATATGCAAAAGAAAAATAAGCCGATGCCTACCCTGCTTATAAGAACGCTGGGGCTTGTTTTGGCTGCAATGCTTTTGTGTTATGTATGCACTCTCATTGCATTTTCCACACTGGGTCTTAATGCATATATGGATTTACAAAAGAGCGAAATGCATGAACGCACGGCATACATTGCAGATGTAACGGCTGCTTTTTTTGAAAATAAAATCAGCAGGAGCAGATATCAGTACCTTTTGGGAAGGGATAAAAACATATGGGGAGCTTCCGTGTATGTGTATAACGCAGACGGGGCGGAAATAGTACGCACTGCAAGCGAAAGCACGGCAGATGACATTAGCATAATTTCCGTATACATGGAAGAAGTTTTGAGCGGCAAAACCGTGCAGAATATGAGAGGAATAGTCATAGGCGTCCCCGTTGTAAGCAGTTTGGATAACGTAATAGGCGCAGTTTTCATGGTGAAACCCGTCCACGAGATTCAGGATGCCATGTCAAGCGTGAAAGAGGCTCTGCACATCTCACTTCTGCTGTCATTCCTTGCAATGTGCATACCCGTTTACTTTGTGGCGTCCTACGGCATCGCACGCCCCATACGAACCATGACGGAGGCAGCGGAAAAAATGGCACGGGGCGACTATAACACCACGGTGGATATTTCCCACAGCAAAGGTGAGATAGCCAGTCTCGGACATTCTCTGAACGAACTTTCGCATTCACTTTCAAAATCAATGGGCAGCTTAAAATCAGAACGAAACATGTTGCGTGAAGTGCTCAACGGCATGGAAGACGGCGTTATAGTATTCGGACTCAACAGCCGCATGATTCAACACAACCCGGCAGCCATACAGCTCATGGACGGGCATAATTCCGTACCCATTGACTGCAATGTAATGCGAACCATCATAGATAACATAGTAAAAATGGATATGACGTCCGATGAGCCTTTGCAATTTAACACGGAAAGCGGAGAGAGAATATTACACGTCAAAATAAGCGTACTCCGTTCGTACGACAGCGAAGATATGATACTCGTACTGCTTCACGATACCACGGAAGCAACACGCTATGAGCAATCCAGAAAGGACTATGTAGCAAACGTATCACATGAATTGCGCACACCCATAGCAAACATAAAGGGAGTATCCGAAGCACTCCTTGACGGTCCTATCCCCGAAGAAAAACTGCAAAAGTATT
>JAFSHG010000107.1 GCA_017440405.1 Clostridia bacterium | reverse complement strand
GGGTTTAAGGTTTTCTTTGCTCGTATTACCTTAGAAGACAAACTCGGCTCGGCTTATGAACCTTATATTTTTGCGGCGCTTAACTCTGCTAAGGTAATGGTCGTTCTCGGCACAAAGCCCGAGTTTTTCAACGCCGTTTGGGTTAAGAATGAATGGAGCCGTTATCTTGCTCTTATCAAGCAAGGTCAGAAGAAAATGCTCATCCCTGCATACAAGGATATGGACCCTTATGATTTGCCCGAGGAGTTTTCGCACTTGCAGGCGCAGGATATGTCCAAATTGGGCTTTATGCAGGACCTTATACGCGGCATTAAAAAAATTGCCCAAGCAGACGTTTCTAAGGCGACCGTGGTGAAGGAAACGGTGGTTTCCGGTGGTAGTGCCAATACTGCCCCGTTGCTTGAGCGTGTTGCTCTGTTTCTTGAGGACGGAAAATGGCAGGACGCGAATATTTACTGCGAAAAGGTACTGGATATCGATCCGAAGAACGCCGAAGCTTATCTTGGCAAGCTGATGAGCGAATTGCAGGTGAAAAAACGCAAACAGTTGGCCGATTGCGCCGAGCCTTTCGATAATAGGGACAATTACAGCAAGGTTTTGCGTTTTGGCGACAGTACTCTTGAAGCGGAAATGCGCGGGTATATTACCCATATCAACACACGCAATGAAAATGCACGTTTGGATGGTATTTATACCCGAGCCCAAAATGCAATGTCTTCGGCAAATACGGAAAATACATATAAGGAAGCAGCGAAGCTTTTTGAATCCATTGCTGAATATCGTGATTCAGCATCTCTTGCCGAAAAATGTTATGAGAAAGCGGAAGAGATAAGAAAAGACAGGATTCTTTCCGAAGGCAAATCGAACATGGTCGGCAATAGGGTTTCGAAATTGGAGGAGGCAATTCGGCTTTTTCAATCTATTTCCGGATGGAGAAACGCAGACGAACAAGTCGATATATGTCAAAGAAAAATCGAGGAAATCAAGGCAAAGCAAGAGGCTGACCGCTTAGAGCGTGAACGTCGAGCAGAAATTGCTCGCAAGGAAGCAGAAAGAAGAGCCAAGCGCAATAAAAAAATAGCTATAATCACAACACCAATCGTTTGCGCCGTTATTGCTTTCATTATCGTTCTGAATGTAGTTATCATTCCGAATGGCAAATACAACGATGCTGTTGCTTTGATGAATTCCGGTAAATATACAGAAGCAATTGCTGCATTTGAAGAACTCGACGGGTATAAGGACAGTGCAAATCAGATTGCCAATTGCAAATACAGCGAGGCCGTTGCTTTGATGAATGCCGGTAAATATACAGAAGCAATTGCTGCATTTGAAGAACTCGACGGGTATAAGGACAGTGCAAATCAGATTGCCAATTGCAAATACAGCGAGGCCGTTGCACTTATGGATAGCGATGTAGTGCAAGCATATGAAGCACTAATTGCGTTAGATGGATATAAAGACAGCGCAGATAAAGCAAATTCCATATACGTAGATTATAAGGATGCAAAGATAAAAAACGCATCAGTAGGTGATTATATAAAATTTGGCGCATACGAGCAGGATAATAATACCGAAAACGGCAAGGAAGACGTGGAATGGCTTGTTTTGGACAAGAAGGAAGACAGAATCCTTGTAATCAGTAAATATGGTCTTGATTGCAAGCCGTATAACAAAAAGTGGAAAATTGTAACTTGGGAGACTTGTACTCTGCGAAAGTGGCTTAACGATGAGTTCATAAAAAATGCATTTTCTTCAGACGAACGAAAAAAGATTCCTACCATAAAGGTTTCCGACAGCAATAATCCTGTGTATGGCACCAAAGCCGGCAAAACTACACGGGACAAGGTTTTTCTCCTTAGTATAGCAGAATGTTATGTGTATTTTGCATCTGATGAAGCACGAATGTGTGCCCCCACTGACTATGCCATCGCCCAAGGTGCATATACAAATGATGATTGTAAAGCAGATGGCAGATCCACGTGCAGGTGGTGGCTGCGCTCACCCGGTTACGGGCGGAATTATGCTGCCGCTGTTGACAGTGTAGGCAAAGTGGGCGAGAATGGCTCTAGTGTTCACTATTTCAGCGAAGCCGTCCGTCCAGCTATGTGGATTAAAATCCCGTAAATGAAAGAGAGATACAAACGCCGCTTTTCCACATAAAAAGCGGCGTTTGCTGTGTTTATATGCGGTGACGGTTTCCCCCCCTCACCCCTTTTTTATCTTCACCATCAGTACGGCGATATCGGCAGGGGAGACACCGCTTATGCGTGACGCCTGACCTATGCTTTGGGGTCTTATGGCGGTGAGCTTTTGGCGTGCTTCAATCCTCAGCCCCTGTATGCTCATATAGTCCATATCGGGCGGTAGCTGCATGTTTTCCAACCTGTGAAACTCACGGAGCTGATCCTCCTGTTTTTTTATGTAGCCCTCATACTTAGCGGATATCTCCACCTGTTCTGTTGCCTCGGCGGACTCGTTTGGGAGAATATCGGGGTACAGTCGCAAAAGGTCTGTGTAGGCGAGCCCTTCACGCTTTAAGAGGTCGTATAATTTTACGCCGCTCTTTGGTACGGACATGGATTTGGAAGTCAACATCGCCTGCAATGCCTCAGACGGTGCAACACTTGCAGAGAGTGCTTTTTTTATTCTCTCGATAGCCTCTTTTTTATGCATAAGGCGTGTGTAGCGTTCATCGGATATGAGTCCCGTGCGTCTGCCCAGTTCCGTAAGGCGCAGGTCGGCATTGTCCTGACGCAGATAGAGTCGGTATTCGGCTCTTGACGTCATCATGCGGTATGGCTCGTTTGTACCCTTTGTGGATAAATCATCGGTTAAAACGCCTATGTATGAATTGGCACGTGTGAGATGTAACGGCGTATCGCCCGTGACATACAGTGCAGCATTTATACCCGATAAAAGTCCTTGTGCTGCCGCCTCCTCATATCCTGAGCTTCCGTTTATCTGTCCCGCCGCAAAAAGCCCCTCTATGTCCTTGCAGGAGTAGCCAAGGTCAAGTCGTGTGGAATCTATGCAGTCATATTCAATGGCATAGCCCATGCGTGTTATGTTGCAGTGTTCAAGCCCCGGGACGGTGTGGAGCATTGCAGTTTGCACATCGGCAGGCAGGCTGGTACTCATTCCCTGTATGTACATTTCGTTTGTGCTCAAACCCTCGGGCTCAACAAAGAGTTGATGCCTGTCCTTATCCGCAAACCTCACAAGTTTATCTTCAATGGATGGACAATAACGTGTGCCCGTTGCCTTTACCATGCCGCTGTACATGGCGGAACGATGCAGGTTAGCCTTTATGATATCGTGCGTGTGCGTATTCGTGTATGTGAGATAGCACGGCTCTTGCTCACGGTTCATTTGCGAAGGTGAGGTGAGGAATGAGAAGTAGGGCGTGGGTATATCTCCGTGTTGAACTTCCATTTTATGAAAATCTACGGTTTTTCCGTCAACTCTCGGCGGCGTGCCTGTTTTGAACCTGCGAAGCGAAAATCCATGGTCTTCAAGCGATTTTGAAAGACCGTACGCACCTAAAAGCCCCGAAGGTCCACTCTTTTGAGCGTGTGTGCCTATGAGTATGCGGCTTTTGAGATATACTCCGCATGATATTATAAGTGCTTTGCAAAAATACTTTGTGCCGTCAGAACACAAAATTCCCGTAACTTTTCCGCAACGTGTGTATATGCGTACACACTCGCCTTGCCGCAATGTGAGATTTTCTGCTTGTTCGAGTGCAGATTTCATGCGCTCATGATAACGCCTCTTGTCGGTCTGTGCTCGCAAAGAGTGTACGGACACGCCTTTGCCCGTATTGAGCATTCGCATCTGTATGTAACACTCGTCCGTTGCAAGCCCCATTTCGCCGCCCAATGCGTCTATTTCACGCACCACATGTCCCTTTGAAGTGCCTCCTATGGCGGGATTACATGCCATAAGTGCCACAGCGTCCAAATTCAGCGTGAGACAGAGAACTTTCCGTCCCATGCGTGCGGCAGAAAGTGCGGCCTCACAGCCTGCATGTCCTGCGCCCAAAACTATAATGTCAAATGTGTTTTCGCTTGTTTTCATAAAATTTTTATAGGTTGTTGTCTGTGCGTTTTGTGTCATACACCGAAAAATCAAATTGAGAATTCAACTTTTCCAGTGCTTTCATAAAATAATCGGGCATGGGCGCATAAAAATGCATTCTCTCGCCCGTATCGGGGTGGGAGAGTTCAAGCGCCACGGCATGAAGTGCCTGTCCTTCCAGCCCAAACGGATTTTTACCCGAACTGTACACATCATCGCCTGCCACGGGATGCTTTATGTGTGCCATGTGTACTCGTATTTGATGCGTTCTGCCCGTTTCCAAAGTGACTTCCAAAAGTGTATGTGATGAAAATCTTTCAAGCACTCTGTAATGCGTGACGGCGTCCCTGAAAGTTCCCGTACAATTCTGAGTTTGTACAGTCATCTTTTTTCGGTCGGTGGGGTGTCTGCCTATGGGGATGTTCACCGTGCCGCCGTCATCTTTTATATTGCCTGTGACAAGGGCGATATACGTTCTGCGTGCCGAATGCTCTTTTATCTGTGCGCTCAATGATATGTGTGCAGAGTCGTTTTTTGCTATGACGAGCAGACCGCTTGTGAGCTTGTCTATCCTGTGGACGATGCCGGGCCTTTTCACGCCGCCTATGCCCGAAAGGTCGTGTATGTGATACATGAGCGCATTCACGAGTGTACCGCTGTAATTTCCCGGGGCAGGATGAACTACCATACCCTTTGGCTTATTTATGACGGCTATGTCCCTGTCCTCAAAAACGATGTCCAGAGGGATATCCTCAGGTTCTGCGGATATATCCTCGGGTTCAGGAAGTATCATGCTTATGACATCGCCCACACGTGTCTTTGCGCCCGACTTTGCTTTTGCGCCGTTCAAATATATGCAGCCGTTTTCCAAGAGTTTTTTTGCCATGGAGCGAGAGCCGCCGCATTCACGGTCTAATATTTTGGCAGCATATACATCCAAACGCACTCCCGATTCCGTGACGTTTTCGTGCAGGACTTTTTCATCCGATTCTGTCATTTGGCATCACCGCTTTGTTCATACGGTGTTGACTCCGAATCATCGGGAAGACTATCCTGCGATTCAATATTTGCATCAACACTGCTTTTTCCATCGGTTTCGGACGACACAGGTGCAGGCGTATCTTTTTCAAATACGATTACTGCTATAAGAACCAAAACAGCACCCACGGTAATACACATATCCGCCACATTAAACACGGGAAATTCTATAAATGCGAAATTTATCATGTCACGGACGTAGCCAAACGCAAATCGGTCAATCATGTTTCCCACTGCACCTGCTATTATGAGTGCAAGCGAATAGCGCATGAGCTTGCCCATTTTTCTGTATTTCAAAATGAAAAATACAATGATTGCTATCGTGATTACTGCGGAGAATATGTACAGGAGAATTTGTCTGTCCGCAAAAAGTCCCCATGCCGCACCACGGTTTTCCACGTAAGTAAGCTCTAATACGCCGTCAATAACACTCACTGTGGGCATTCCGAATACATCTACATATAAGTATTTGCTCAACTGGTCGAGCAGTATAAAAACTATTGCAATTATATAGGGCATAACGCCTCCCAAAACAACTTTATTTCAGTCTACATTATAACATAAAGCAAACAAGCACGCAAGGCGTGTCTGATTGGTTGTTTTTTCAATAAAGCATTATAACTTTCGGAAAGAGGCTTTTGGTGTAAACAGTGATTTTGCGGGCAGTAATTTACCCACAAGAGCAATGTAAGAAAAAGGCGGTTCAAGACCGCCCGTTCTTTTGAAATTGTTATTAGGAGCGCATATTTATTGCTCGTATCTCTTTTGAATTGCAATGGAAGCAATTATACTGCTAAGATATTATAATAAAAATAGTATAAATGATTTAACAATGCAATAGTTTTTTTGGGAAAACATAAAACTTTTATAATGCGCGAATGATAGTGTTTAATTTCGGTGTTGACAAAAGAGAAAGTATGGGCTAAAATAACGAGAGCATATGACAGGCGATGATAAAGAGGAGTAGAGCTTATTGCCAATCAGAGAGTTTGTCCCGCAGGCTGAGAGGATGAACGGGGGAAGATAAGACTTGAAGGTAGCTTTTGAGCCTTTGGCATGAAGTAGCAGTAGTGTCAGACGGGTTGCTCCGTTACGGGCAAAAATGAGCGGGTAGGGCGCATATGCTCTGCCAACAAAGGTGGTACCACGGAGATTTATATGTCTTTCGTCCTTTGACGGGCGAAAGACTTTTTTGTTGTGTAGTCCGATGCGAATACCAAAATAATATCGGAGGTAAATTTTTATGGAAGAAAACAAGACAAACAGAACAGACGAAATGCCAAAGGCATATGATCACAGACAGGTTGAGGACAGACTGTATGAGAAATGGGAAAAGTCGGGTTATTTCCGTGCAAAGGATAAGAACGAGGATAAGCCCTCATATTGCATAGTAATGCCGCCGCCCAATATCACGGGACAGTTGCACATGGGTCATGCGCTGGATGAAACATTGCAGGATGTTCTCATTCGCTATAAGCGCATGAGCGGATTTGAAACGCTCTGGCTTCCCGGCACGGACCACGCTTCCATAGCTACGGAAGTGAAGATAGTGGAACAGCTTGCAAAGGAAGGAATTACCAAGGAAGAATTGGGCAGAGAAGGCTTCTTGAAAAAAGCATGGGAGTGGAAAGAAAAATTCGGCGGCAGGATTGTATCGCAGCTTAGAAAACTGGGCGCATCATGTGACTGGGAGCGTGAACGCTTTACCATGGACGAAGGTTGCAGCCGTGCGGTCACAAAGGTTTTTGTGGACCTGTACAACAAGGGTCTTATATACAGAGGCAACAGAATAATAAACTGGTGTCCCGTGTGCAAGACGGCTCTTTCGGATGCAGAAGTGGAGTTTGAAACACAGGACAGTCATCTCTGGCATGTTCGCTATGACGCCCCCGATAAGTCCTACTCCATCATATGCGCTACCACCCGCCCCGAAACCATACCGGGCGATACGGGCATAGCCGTGAATCCCGAAGATGAACGCTATAAGGATTTGGTGGGAAAGACGGTTGTAGTACCTGCTGTGGGCAGAGAGATACCCATTGTGGCGGACGAGTACGTGGAAATGGACTTTGGCTCGGGT
>JAFSHG010000106.1 GCA_017440405.1 Clostridia bacterium | reverse complement strand
TGTGCCAGACCTGCAATTGTCTTATTCACCACCGATTGATATATGCTTGCCGAAACATCCGTTTTTGATGCACCTTGATTCAAAAGCGGCTGTATATCCGTCTTTGCAAACACGCCGCACCGTGACGCAATGGGGTATATGCGTGTGTGGTTTAATGCCGCTGAGTCCATTTCGTCCACCGTCATATTTAAAAGCACCGCCATTTGGTCTATGAACGCACCCGTGCCGCCTGCACATGAGCCGTTCATTCGCTCATCCACTCCGTTACCGAAGAAAATTACCTTGGCGTCCTCACCGCCCAATTCCACTACTACATTTGTATCGGGTTCTTTGCGCTTTACAATCTGTGACTCGGCATACACCTCCTGCACAAAGGGCAGCGACGCCGATTCTGCAAGACCAAGTCCCGCAGAACCCGATATGGCAACGGCAAAGCTCTCTCCTTGCAAATACTCACGAGCTGCATGGAGCATTTCAAGTATGCGAACACGCACTTGTGAGAAGTGACGCTCATATTTGTTGTAGATGATTTCCTCACCACGCATAATTACTATTTTTGCCGTTGTTGACCCCACATCAATACCGAGTGCCAACCTTGTGTTTTCAATGTTCTGCATTTGCGCCTCCGAAAGATATCTTTACATATATTAGCACATAAACCGCCAAAAAACAATGACACATACCATCACCTAAATGGATTTTTGTGTCATTAAAAAGGCAACCCTCACCGGATTGCCCATAAGTTGCTCCATGTTATTGTGTTCAGACATTTGTGCTGTGCAGATGTGCCTCGTCCGTGTACACAAAAGGCTTTATGTCTATGCTGTCACGGTTTATCTTCCAGAGTGCGTCCATTTCCGCTTTCTCATTCAGAGCACGCAGCAAAAGTTCTGCATTCAGCCCTCCCGATGCGTCCAGTCTACCCGTTATGTGCAGTTTTATATCGCCGTCATCTGCCCTTTCCACTGTGATTTTATGCACCATCGGACGTATATCCACTTCCACGTCATTGAGCTTTTTGCCGCCCTGTTTTTTACTCTTTTTTACTATGATTTCGCCATCCAAAAGCTCCTGTACGGCATCTTTTAACTTGTCCGTGTCCGCAACATCGCCTGTACATGCTGTGTACTGTGCCGACTGCATAAGTGTTGCCACGGCAGGAACGCCCTCGGCTGCCTTGTACGCATTTGTTACGGTGAGTCCCATGGGGAAGCTTTCATTCATGCGCTTCATAAATTCAAAGAGGGACATATCATCCTCCAATTTCAGTTCTATCCATTCGCAATCTCCCGTCTGACCCACGGGAAGTGCGGTTGCAAAACTTATGAGAGGATGAGGATTAAATCCTTGCGAAAATGCAATAGGTATATTAGCACGCCTCACCGTCCGCTGCAAGCTGCGTTGCACATCCAAATGCGATATGTACCTTGCCCTTTCATCTTTTTTAATGCTTGCAATAATCTTCATACATACCTCCAAAGCATCCGTTGCAACCTCGCCTGCAATCCTGCGTCACCTGCGCCTCCATTGCCTTTTCATACTCATGTGCAAAGTATTCCCGTGTCACAACCGCATCCATATGCTCCCACGGCAGCGGTTCCGTGAGTGCACGTTCCCTGTTTGCCACATAATATCTGTCATAATTACAGTTGTCAAAACCGTCCTGCCAGACCTGTGGTAGGAATCGCTCGTCCCATGCGTCAAAGCTTGCACCATGCTCATATGCATACAACATGACATCCGAAAGTCTCCTGTCGCCCTTTGCAAACACTGCTTCCAACGTACTTACAAGCGACTCATGATATGAGAAATCCACTGCTTTTATCTTTTTCAACGCATCCCGAAGCAGCCCCTGTTTTCTCCGTATCTCCTCAATCCTGTCCTGTGCACAGAATTGGAAAGGTGTAAAGGGCTTGGGCACAAACGATGACACGCTCACAGTAATGCGCAAGCCGGGTTTTCTCACACCTTTCGGAATGGAGTAGTATTCGCTGCATACTTTTGATGCCAAATCTGCAATGCCCAACACGTCCTCATCTGTTTCCGTCGGCAGTCCTATCATGAAGTACAGTTTTACGGACGACCAGCCCGATTCAAAGGCATCATGCACGCTCTTTAAAAGGTCTGCCTCTGTCACGCCTTTATTTATAACATCACGCAGTCTTTGTGTTCCTGCCTCCGGCGCAAATGTGAGTCCCGACTTCCTCACGGTGCTTATCTTCTCCAAACTGTCCTTTAAGAAGCTGTCTATCCTAAGCGACGGCAGCGACAATGACACACGTTTGTCTTGGAACTCATTTATAAGCTCGGGGACAAGCTCGTTTATGTGTGAGTAATCGCCTGAACTGAGTGAAAAAAGTGACATTTCATCATATCCCGTGCATTCCACCAGTTCACGTGCCATTTTCTGTATGGTTTCCATTTTACGCTCACGCACAGGTCTGTATATGAATCCTGCTTGACAGAATCGGCAGCCACGGGTACATCCACGGAACAATTCAAGCGGGATACGATCATGCACTATCTGTATGTACGGCACAATGGGTTTCCCCACATATTCGGCACTGTCTAAGTCTTTCACTATTCGCCTTTTTATACGAGACGGAGCTGATTCCTCGGTTTTTTGAAGACAAATAAAATCCTGTCCCTCATACACCGGTTCATAAAACGAAGGGATATATACGCCCTCAATATCTTTTAACCTGAGCAGCGTTTCATGTTTTGTGAGGCCTTTTTCCTTGGCATCCATGCACACATGCGCAAGTTCCACAATCATTTCCTCGCCGTCACCGAACATCACCGCATCGAAAAACGGTGCTATGGGTTCGGGATTGCACGTACACGGTCCGCCGCAAACTATAAGCGGGAAGCTATCATCTCTGTCTTTTGCCAAAAACGGTATGCCCGATAGTTCAAGCATCGTCAAAATATTGGTGTAGCACAGCTCATACAGCAGCGAAAAGCCCAAAACATCAAAGCTGCGCAATGGGCGTTTGGTTTCGAGTGAATACAGAGGCAAACCTTCTTTGCGCATGAGTTCCTGCATATCCACCCACGGTGTGTATGCACGCTCACACGCTATGTCACTCTCTTTATTCAGTATGTTATACAGTATGCGAGAACCCAAATGTGACATGCCTATCTCGTATGTATCGGGAAAACACAGCGCAAATTTCAGTTTTGCGTTCTCCTTTATCACTTCGCCAAACTCTCCGCCCGTGTATCTTGCAGGTTTTTCCACCTGTGGGAGGATGCGTTCTAATTTATTTGCTATATCGCTCTGCATGTATTCTTATATGCCTCCGCTCATTCATTTTGCGTTTATTCATGTATTTTATCATATCAATTTTCTTTTTGCAATACGTCAAATGTCAGTGAAACACGCTTCATTTCATTGCTGAAGTGAAAAGTTAAATTCCACTTTGAAGGGGCAGAAGTGGAATTTAGTCTTACATGAAATTCCGGTTTTCACAATATATATTATATCTTCTTTCACGAACTAATTCAAGTGCATTTTGCATCCTCGCGTCCCTATCACGCCGAAGGTGCGTATATCATCCGCAACTTGTTGCGGTATATCATCAACGCGGAGTGTTACATATCATCAAGTCGCAAGAAGATACATGCTGACGCGTGATGATATATCAAACCTGCGACTTGGATAAAAAAATTCCGAAAGCCTTCGCTTCCGGAATTTTTTGGTGGGAACAATAGGGCTCGAACCTATGACCCTCTGCTTGTAAGGCAGATGCTCTCCCAACTGAGCTATGCTCCCATGTGCGTTTGGTGCGGATAACAGGACTTGAACCTGCACGGTCTCCCAAT
>JAFSHG010000105.1 GCA_017440405.1 Clostridia bacterium | reverse complement strand
TGAAAAAAATAAGGAACAGTCCATAAAAAAGACTGTTCCTTGCGATTGCAGCATGGCATTTACATATTTTTCTCATCTTCAATCTTTTGGCACAACAATTCCAGTGCAAGACGTCTGTGACTCACCGTATTTTTCTGCTCAGGTGAAAGTTCTCCGAATGAAGCCTGAAATTCGGGGTAATAAAACAACGGGTCATATCCGAATCCGCCCTCGCCACGGGGTTCGTGCAGTATGAGTCCGTAACACTTGCCCACCGCTTCCAAACACGGCTTATCATGTCTTGCAAGCACCATGGCACAGGCAAAGTCCGCTGTTCTTTTACTTTCGGGAACATCTTTCAGTTCATTTAATAATTTTCTGTTGTTTGCCTCGTCGTCGTGGTCTGCCTCACCTGCATACCTTGCGCTGTACACACCCGGCGCACCGCAGAGCGCATCCACTTCCAGTCCCGAGTCGTCTGCCAAAACAGCCACATCATCACCCTGCACAAGTTCGAGTGCTGCCAGAGCTTTTTTGCGTGCATTTTCAGTGAATGTAGTTCCGTCCTCCTCCACTTCCAGCTCAATCCCTGCTTCTCTCATAGACATTATTTCTTCAAAGTGTGAGCCTAAAATCTCTTTAATCTCTCGTATTTTTCCTTTATTATTGGATGCGATGATAAGTCTCATGGCAAAAAAATCCTTTCGTTATTTTACATGCATATTATAACCAATCTCACCCTCTCTTGCAAGCGGATACTACCCGTTCCCCTGCATCTTTGCGATTTCTTATGCATATGCATTATCATGGTTGAGGTTATAATTTCTGTCACGCTCCTTTTATGCGGCATAATACTTACGGCACGGCTCGGATTTTTCAGTCCGCAAAGGCTCGTGCGAACACTGCTTGCCCCGTTTTCAGGGACACACAAGTCCACACGCAGCGGTATTTCACCTTTCAGCGGCTTATGCACGGCACTGGGCGGCTGTGTGGGTACGGGCAATATAATAGGTGTGACGGCCTGCATCACGCTCGGCGGTGTGGGCAGCATATTTTGGATTTGGTTATGCTCATTCTTCTCGCTTGCCACCAAGTACTCCGAGGTGTATCTCGCAACTCGGGTTTCAAAAGAAAGCGGCTCGGGCAGTCCCATGCACTACATATCAAAATATCTGGGCAAAAAGTTCATGCCCCTTGCGTATCTGTGGTGCTTGCTCTGCCTTTTGTCTGCCGTATTCACGGGTTCTTCCGTCCAGTCAAATGCCATCTCCGAAGCTGTAATAAGCCTATGTCCGCAGAATGCCCCCTTTACTCGCATTCGTTTCATATGCGGAATTCTTCTCGCCATAGCCATATTTATAATACTTTCAGGCGGCTTAAAGCGCATATCCGGCTTTGCCTCTGCACTTGTACCCGTCATGTGCGTCATATATACAGGCGCATGTGTGGTATGCATAATACTCTCAGGTCAGAATGTGTTGACTATAACAAAAAACATAGTGACGGAAGCCCTCACACCAAAGGCTGCTGTATCAGGCAGTATTACGGCAATATTTTTGCGTGCGTTGCGCCTTGGAGTCTCACGCGGCATCTTTTCAAACGAGGCGGGCATGGGAACAAGTCCGCTTGCACTCAGTTCCACTTCATCGTCCGACCCACATGTGCAGGGTGCAATGGGCATGTGGGAGATTGTGGTGGACACTTTTATAATATGTACCGCCACGGCGTATCTCGTCATATGCTGTGTTCCCGACGAAATCCTCTACGACGCTTCACTTTCGCCCGTCTACATGGTGCAGTACGCATTCTCCGTATTTTTCGGAAGTCACATCTCCTCCGTGGCACTCTCCGTCTGTATAATACTTTTCGCATTCACCTCCATACTTGGGTGGAGCTATTACGGTTCTGTATGTGCAGAACTTTTGAGCAAGAAAAATCTCATGCAGCGCATTTACTCATTTGCGTTCTGTATCATGGCGGCAGCAGGCTGTCTTTTCCCGTTGGGGCTTGTGTGGGATGTGGCAAGTACGTTTAACATGATACTTGCACTTCCCAATGTGTATGCCCTCCTCACTATAACACGGAGACAAAAAAACCGCCTCCGTGGAAGCGGTTCTCTGCTGTCATAAATTCCCGATATCCACATGGGGAAACGGTTTTGACTAAAAGAATTACATAGCCTTATCCAATGTCTCTTTAATCTTCAAAATGAACTCTTCTGTGTTCAAAGTGGTAATATTGGGCAGGTCGCAAAGTGCAGCAAGGTCTTTTGTCATGAAGCCTGAGCTTATGGTATCCAGTGATGCCTTCTCCAGCTTATCTGCAAATGCCATGAGTTCATTATTGCCGTCCAACTCGCCGCGCTTTCTCAAAGCACCCGTCCATGCAAACAGTGTTGCCATGCAGTTTGTGGATGTCTTTTCACCCTTGAGGTGCTTGTAGTAGTGACGTGTAACTGTGCCGTGTGCAGCTTCATACTCATAGTTTCCGTCCGGGGAAACCAGAACGCTTGTCATCATAGCCAGTGAACCGAATGCCGTAGCTACCATGTCGCTCATAACGTCGCCGTCATAGTTCTTGCAAGCCCAAATGAAACCGCCCTCTGAACGGATAACTCTTGCTACTGCATCATCTATGAGTGTGTAGAAATACTCAATGCCCAGTTCTTCAAACTTAGCTTTGTACTCTTTCTCATATACGTTTGCGAAAATCTCTTTGAACTGACCGTCATACTTCTTTGCAATGGTGTCCTTAGTGGAGAACCAGAGGCTCTGCTTGGTATCCACTGCATACTGGAAACATGCACGTGCGAAGCTCTCTATGGAGTCGTCCTTGTTATATGTTGCCATCAAAACGCCGGGGCACTTAAAATCGAAAACTTCCTGGGAGAACACTTCCTCACCCTTTGCGTTTTCAAAGGAGAGCTTTGCTTTTCCGTTTTCGGGTACTCTGTATTCTGTGCACTTATAGATATCACCGTATGCATGACGAGCAATGGTGATGGGCTTCTTCCATGTGCGTACAGAGGGTGCAAGGCAATCCAGTGTGATAGGAGCACGGAACACTGTACCGTCTAAAATAGCACGGATTGTACCGTTGGGGCTCTTATACATGTCATGGAGCTTATATTCTTCCACACGCTGAGCGTTAGGGGTTATTGTAGCACACTTAACACCTACATGATACTTTTTGATAGCGTTTGCAGCGTCCTTTGTTATCTGGTCGCTTGTCTCGTCTCTCTTGGGGAGTCCGAGGTCATAGTACTCTGTATTGAGGTCTACATACGGGCAGATGAGATCTTCTTTTATCATCTTCCAGATGATTCTGGTCATTTCGTCGCCGTCAATCTCAACCAAAGGTGTTTTCATGCTAATCTTTGTCATAACTACCGTCTCCTTGTTAAAGTCAATTATATTTGTACTCGGTGTACTGGTTTAGGATAGCTCAATTCCGAGAATAAGTCAAGGCAAACACAGTTTTTAAGGAAATTATATATAAACATTCAAAAAAATCCCGACGGAGTAACATATCCGTCGGGAAAGTCGTTCACAAAATTATATGCTCAAATATAAAAATCCACGATAAGCATAAGACAAAATCCAATGAGCAGTGCAAAAGTAGCACCTCTTTCATTGCCGTGGGCATGGGTTTCGGGAATCATCTCATCGCTTATGATGTACAGCATTGTTCCGCCTGCAAATGCAAGAGCAAAGGGCAAAATTGCTGTGGATATACTCACTGCAAAGTAGCCTATGAGCGTACCTATAACCTCAATAAGTCCCGTAACCGCCGCAACAGCAAGTGTTTTCTTTGTACTTATACCTGCAGACAGCATGGGAGCTATGATAACCATACCCTCGGGTATGTTTTGAAGTGCAATACCGCCTGCTATGGTGAGAGCGTCTTTCACGTTTCCCGAGCCAAAGCCCACACCTGCTGCTATGCCCTCGGGGAAGTTATGTATGGCAATGGCAAGTACAAATAGCATTATTTTACTTATTCTATCTGCACTTTCGGGATGAGCTTCCTGTTCCTTACCCGACATGACATGCAGGTGAGGTACGAGCTTATCTATCACATTCAAAACCAATGCACCGCAAAATATTCCCACAAGCGTAACCCACACGGCATGACTCCCGCCGCTTTCCAAAGACGGTATTATAAGTCCCATGACTGCCGCTGCAAGCATCACACCTGCTGCAAAACCCAGCACCATATCGCTGAACTTATGCGATATTTTTTTGAATATAAAGCCAAGCAAAGCTCCGAATAATGTAGCACCGCCCACACCTGCTGCTGTGAGCAAAACCATTTCCATAGCAGTCCAACTCCTTTATGGGGAAAATATTATGGTGTCCCGATTTACGGGACTCAATAACCTATGTTATTTTAACACAATTATCTTTTGTCTTCAACACCGTACCTATCATTTTGTCGCAACAGCATGATATGCAGGTGACAAAGCGACTGTTTTCATCACAAAGCTTTTATGTCGAATGCTTGATTTTATTCGTAAAATGTGTACAATAAGTTTGTATGGAAGATGTACTTTTTCAGACAGGCTTCTCTATAAAAAAAGTTCAGGAGGTAATAATGCAGGAATACTCCGTGGAAATGAAAGGTATTACCATGTGTTTTCCGGGTGTGGTGGCAAATGATGACGTATCACTTGCCGTAAAGCCCGGTGAAGTTTTTGCTCTGGTGGGTGAAAACGGTGCAGGTAAGAGTACCATCATGAATGTTTTGTACGGACTTTTGACACCCACAGAGGGTGAAGTTTATATACACGGCACACGTGTGAAAAACTTTTCCCCCGAAACAGCCATATCGCTCGGAGTCGGCATGGTTCATCAGCAT
>JAFSHG010000104.1 GCA_017440405.1 Clostridia bacterium | reverse complement strand
TATTGCTTTGATGGTTCACACCTTCCATTGCAAACATGGTTCTGCAAGTGTGCACGATGAGTTTTTCCTCTTGTAATGCCATTTGACAGTTTCCGGCTTCAAACGGTTCATAAATCCCGGGAAAACCATTCTCTGCACCGCCTAATATTTCGGCAGTACCGCATTCGTCCCAATCTTTGGCAGAATATTTTATTATTTCGATTACGGTCAAATCCTCGGACTCGGTGTAATTATTTCTTCCCACCGCCACATAGAGATATCCGTCCTCACCTGCATAAAAACCTCCCCATAAAGGAAAACCGTCATGTGTCTGTACGGATTTATAAAATGTGAAGTCAGACTCATGGTCTGCCGAGTAGATGTTGAGCATACAGTGAGATTCGAGCGTTGTGTCAACAGTAACTGCAAACAGAGTATCGTCCAAGGTGTAGTAGAATATCAAATCGCTGTCAGCCCAGTTTGGCCAATCCTGATATGCTCCACGGCCTATCATACTTTCATCTATTGCCTCAACAGGCATATAGATAGCGTTTGCATCCGCCTTTACTTCTCGGGCGTTCACCTGAGAAATTGCACAAGTTGCTTGAATGAACAACAGTGCCGCCAAGAGTACGGGAATAAGTCTTGCTTTTTTCATTTTTTTACCTCCAATTTCAAATGATATTCAAATGCTCCAACAGTATTTTAAGTCCAATGAGTATCAGTATGACACCGCCTGCAATTTCCGCTTTTCGCTTAAATCGAATACCGAAGAAATTGCCTATGTACACACCTGCAAGTGCTATTATAAATGTGACTGTACCTATCACGGCGACGGCATGTAATATAGAGTAATTCAAACACGCAAACGATATGCCCACAGCGAGTGCGTCTATGCTGGTGGCAAAAGCAAGTACGAAAAGCTCCTTTATATTCAACTCATAATCCGTCTTTGCCGTTTCCACGGTCCGGTCCTTTTCTGTTAAGGCTTCAAACAGCATCTTGCCGCCTATGATTCCCAAAAGCACAAATGCTATCCAGTGATCATAATTCTTTATGTATTGCTCAAAACGACTTCCAAGCAGCCAACCCAAACTCGGCATAAGTGCCTGAAACCCGCCCATGAAAAGAGCAATCACGGCAGCCCGTGTAAACTTTACTTTTTTCATGGAAAGACCCTTACATATGCAGACGGCAAATGCATCCATTGCAAGCCCTATGCCGCTGAGCAGAAATAAACCGAACGTCGCCATACGATACCAAACCTCGCCAATTTATAAAACGCATAATGCAATAAAATAATTGTATGTTTTTTACACTGTTTTGTCAACACTGCTTGTACTTTGGATCTTTCCCTCCCCACACGTTCTTCCGTGTTTTAGTCTTTTTATGTCATATACGTATTTTTTACCGAAAAAATATTCGGATACTGTTGCAATCTGTGGTAAAGCGTGGTAGAATCTAAAAAACAACTGTTCGGAGAGTGAATTTATGGATACAGATAAACTTACAAAGAATCAACTGGCAATATTGGAATATATCAGGAGTTATGTTGATGCGAATAAAGTTCCGCCCACCGTTCGAGATATATGCAAGGGTACGGGACTGCGTTCCACATCCACCGTACATACCAACCTGCGATTTCTATCGGATAACGGCTTTGTACAATACACCCCGGGTACACGTCGTTCCATAACGGTAAGTGGAGTTGATGCAGATAATTCTCCTGCAAGCACAGGTGTTTCCATACCTCTTGTGGGAAGTGTAGCGGCAGGTGTACCCATACTTGCCGTGGAAAACATACAGGAGTATTACAGAATACCCGATAATCTCATACACGGAACATCACGAAATGAAACTTTCATGCTCAGAATAAAGGGAGAGAGCATGATTGAAGCGGGGATATTGGAAAATGACTATATAATAGTAAACTCTGCGGCATCCGTTTCAAACGGTGAAATTGCAGTGGTGCGCATTGATGACAGTGTGACGGTAAAACGGTTTTACTTGGAGCGTGACCGAGTGAGATTGCTACCTGAAAACTCCGCCATGGAACCCATTTTCGCAAGACCCGAGGATGTGGATATCGTAGGTAAAGTGGTGGGACTTATACGAAACTTCTGATGTTAGCTTTCAGAAAAAATTATGGGTTTTATGTGTAATATGAGGCTGCACCGTTTTAGCGGACTTGTATTTTTGAAATAGATTTGATATAGTACTTAGTGTGCGGTCGTATGTGGGGAAAAACTCATGACGGCAGCAGTACATAAATTATAATTTCGGAGGCAAATATGAATTACGATACAGCGCACAGACTTGCAGGTGAAATAAAAGAATCTCCCGAGTACAAGGAGTACACAGAAGCATTGGACAAGATAAAAGATGACAGTACCACCATGTCACTTTTGCGTGATTATCACAAATTACAGATAGAAATTCAGTCCATGGCATATACGGGCAAGGAGGATAATGAAACCGTTGAGCGTTTCCGTAAACTTTCGGAGCTTTTGCAGATGAATAAGGATGTGGTTCAATTCCTCATAGCCGAGTATAAGTTAAACACTATCGTGGGCGATATCTATAAAATCATAGCAGAAGCGGCAAATGTGGATTTAAGCGCACTTGAGGACTGATAGATAATGAAAAAGATTAACCTGAAATCACCTGAAACAAGAGAACTGCTGAAAAAAGCGTGGGTAGTAGGGCGACCCGTGGTGGTGCTTTGCTGTGCGCTGCTCATTACGTTCATGATTATCGGCATCATACTGTCCACCGTGCAGAATAAGTTTTTAGCACCGGTGGATAAGAATGACGCAACACCGATTGAATTTATAATCTCCGACGGCTGGGGTGCGTCAACCATTGCAAAGCATCTGTATGAAGCGTGTGGCGAGGGTGAACCCGGGCTTATTCGCAATAAAGCAGTGTTTAAAGTATATGTGGACTTCATGGGAAAATCCAAAGATTTGCAGGCGGGAAAATACTACCTCTCAAAGAACATGGATATACCCACCATCATAGATACACTCTGTGACGGCGGTGAATCCACAAAGAGTGTGAAGATAACTATCCCCGAGGGTACTACCATAGAAAACATCGTAAGGATAATGAATGAGGGCGGCTTGAATCTGGATGAGGAAGAATTTTTGGGTCTTTGTAAGACGGGTGAGAACTTTACGAATTATGAGTTCGTAAACAATGTCTACATTGCAGATGAGGACAGGCAGTACGCATTGGAAGGGTACTTGTTCCCCGATACATACGACCTGTATAAAGACGCTTCATCGGAAACCGTTATAAATAAGATGCTCTCACGGTTTAAGGATGTGTGTTACAGCGGTGAGGATTCGCTGTATGCAAAGGCAAAAGCGGCAGGACTCTCCATGGACGAGGCGATAGCTTTAGCATCCGTGATAGAGAAAGAGGCCGTGACGGACGCCGACTTCCTGCGAGTATCCGCCGTGTTCCATAACCGTATGGATATAGGTATGAAACTGCAATCCGACGCACCTCTTGCATACATATATAAGAGGGCAGGCGAAAACTTAAAGTTCACGGCAGAGGAACTGCAAATAGATTCTCCGTACAACACATACGTGTATGAGGGTGTGCCCATAGGTGCTATATGCAACCCGGGAAAGAGAGCCATTGAAGCGGCAGTATCACCCGATTCGGATTTTGTGGCAGAGGGATACCTGTTCTTCTGTCTGAAAGATAAAAAGACGGGTGAGAATGTGTATGCAAAGACATATGAAGAACACCAGAAAAATGTGGAGATGTATGAGGGCAACTGGGGCGAATAATTCATAGCTCTATCGTATTTTACGGAGGAGGTTCTCAAAATGGGAGAATCTCCTCTGAAATTCTGTTTTAGCATGGAGGTATTCTGATATGTATGTAATAGTGGGACTCGGAAATCCGGGCAAAGAGTATGAAAATACAAGGCATAACGTGGGTTATATGGTTTTAGATTCCATTGCAGGTAAACTCGGACTTTCAGGCGGTCGTGACGGTTTTCGCTCCACATACATTGAAACACGCATAGGCACTGAGCGAGTAGTGCTTGCAAAGCCCACCACTTATATGAACAATTCCGGCTTTGCCGTGCGTGACCTTGTGAATTGGTACAAGTGTGAGCCGCATGAATTGCTGCTCATATACGATGATATAGAACTTCCAACGGGCGATATTCGCATAAGGGAAAAGGGCAGTGCGGGTACACACAACGGTATGCGCTCTGTAATATACCAACTCGGACTCGATACATTCCCGAGGATTCGTGTGGGTATAGGCAAACAGGCGGACGGCAGAGATCTCATATCACATGTGCTGGGTGTGCCGTCCGAGGAGGATAAAAAACTTTTGAGTGATAGCATAGCCCAAGCCACGGAAGCTGCACTCATGATAGTAAACGGCGAAATTACTGCCGCTCAGACCCGTTTCAATAAGAAAAAATCGGGCAAAAAGAAGCCCGAGCCTGAAAAGACGGAAGAAACAGATACAGATACAGATGAATAAGACTTTACCCATACTTTCAAGACTTTACGGTTTTGATAAATTTAATACAGTCTGTGATACGCTCCAAAACGGAAAAGGTGCAGTCAGCGTGTTCGGTTTGAGCGCAAGGGTGCATATGCTTGCCTCACTTTATGCTGCTACGGAGAGCAGCATATTGCTTGTATCACCGAATGACAATGACTGCTTAAAACTGGAAGAACAACTCCGTGCATACGGTGTTGACGCCATGCATTTTCCTGCAAAAACTCAGCTTTTGGGTGCATCGGCCATGTCGGTATCAGGAGGCACGGAAACGGGCAGAGTGAAAAATTTAGTGGAACTTTTGCACGCAAAAAAGCATTTCGTTCTCATAAGTGCCGAAACTCTCTTGCAAAGGCTTTCCCCCCGTGAGGCACTCTTTGACGCCGTAATTAGGTTAGAATGCGGAATGGTTTGCGATATGGGCGAGCTCATTTCAAGCCTCAGTGCATCAGGTTATGAACGCACGGAACTTTGCACGTCCGCTTGCACTTTCGCTGTGCGCGGCGGTAGGGTGGATGTGTTTCCCTCAAACTCGGAATACCCCGTAAGAATAGAGTTTTTCGGCGACGAGATTGATTCGCTGCGCTCCTTTGACCCCGAGGAGCAACGCTCCGTGGACACTTTGGACAGCTTTTCAATATACCCTGCCACGGAAGTGCCGTGCAGCGATGAAAAGCGCGCTGAACT
>JAFSHG010000103.1 GCA_017440405.1 Clostridia bacterium | reverse complement strand
TTTGAAGCATATGTCCCGTTTATCCTGTTATACGAACACATAACGGTGAGAGGCTGTGCTTTTTTCACGGCGGTTTCAAATGCGGGCATGTAAATTTCACGCAAAGCTCGCTCGTCCACCACGGAACTGGAAGAAAGTCGGGCTGTTTCTTGATTGTTGGTTAAAAAATGTTTGAGCGATGTGCCTACATTCTTGCTCTGTATGCCGTTTATGATTGCGGCAGCATATTCGCCTGCCACATACGGGTCTTCCGATATGTATTCAAAATTTCGTCCGCAAAGCGGTGAACGCTTTATATTCGCCGCAGGGCCTAATATGATTGCCACTTCCTCCGCTATGCATTCCTCCGCCATCGCTTCTCCCATCTCATATAAAAGCTCACGGTCAAAGCTGCAAGAGGCGCTCACGGCTGGCGGGAAACAGGTAGCAGGAACAGTGTTTTCCTTGCCTTCGCCGTTTTCCTCAATGATAGCTTTTCTCAGTCCGTGCGGTCCGTCCGTGAGACAAATACTCGGTAGTGAAAGTCTTTCCACGCCATGTGTATGCCATGCGCCCATACCTGCATGGAGTTTTGCCTTTTCTTCTAATGTCATCTGAGATACAAGCTCTCTTGCACGTTCACGTGTTTCTTTTGAAATGATAAGCATATTATGTCTCCTTATTACCTCACGGAAGCTCAATCATACCTGCACTGTATTTCAGTATGACTACTGCGTCTGCAGTATTTACCGTGCCGTCAATGTTTGTATCGGCTGCAATGAGTGCATTGCCTTCTAATATCTCCAATTGTGCTGCATGTTTTAATATGCATACTGCATCAGCGGTGTTTACTGTGCCGTCTTGATTAACATCGCCTATTTTTACGGCAGATATATATTCGCCATGCACATCAATGTCATATGCAGGCATCGTTTCAGGCAAATCCTTCCAACCCGAGAATACAAATCCCGCTTTTTCCGGAACTTCTATGTTTTCGGGAACAAGACCGTAACCTAATCTCTTTTCCGTATACTTTTCACCGTCTATATAGTATCGTACCACATACTCAGCACGATTGTCGCCGTCCACATTTATGATACATGAATCGGACAGTTCACCGCATGAAACCGTCAGAGTAGTGCTTCCTGCACCTATACCCAGCACTTTTCCGTCCACATACTGTGCAACGCCCTCTTTATCAAAACTCCATGTAAGTTCATTGCCTGTAGCTTCTTTCGGTTCAAAAGTCACATCTACCGTTACATACTCGCCCAGAATGAGATTGTACTCGTCTTGCGCTATATTTATATTCTCAAGAACTATCAGGTCTGTGTGCGGCAATCTGAAAATGTAGTTCTCCGTAGTAAGCAAACTGCTTGTCAGGGGTGAAATCCAAATAATATCGCCATTGTAGAAAATGGGTTCCGAGTTATCGGCAAAGAATACGCCCTCATAACGTTTAGTTTTGATTACATTTCCTTCTCCGTCGATAAGTATACAACACAGCGTATGTTTCTCACCGTCAAATTCATTGTAGAGTATGACGAATTTATCTTCGGCTATCTGCACCATTCTCGGTGAACCTACCGATATGTTGCCCGAAGGGTCGTTTTCTGTCAACCACTTAAACTCCACATCAAACGTCGCTTTATCCGTCACGGCAAGATAGATATTTCTCTGCCCGTCCGAGCCGCTTTGACCGCAAACGGTATGATTCTGCGGCACAGAATTTCCTGTTATAATAACTTTATTTGTGCTGAGCATCATATCACCCAGTGTTGCACCCGTTACGTTGTCGCCTATCTCGCCCACTATATCCAACACCGATGTACGAACAGGTGGAGTGTCATCCAAATGATGTCGGGAAAGAGATATGCATCTGGGGTACGCATCACCGTGGTCTGCAAAATATATACCTGTCGCATCGGCTTTTACTCGCTGGTTAAATGAGTGACTGTTGTACGGAGCAGTACCTTCCGTTAGCTCCATAGTTGCTGTATCAATATAAAAAGTGATATTG
>JAFSHG010000102.1 GCA_017440405.1 Clostridia bacterium | reverse complement strand
CCTGTTTCTGTTTTTAATGTTTTATTCGTTTACTTCTTCAAAGTCTTCGGGACCCACGCCGCAAAGAGGGCAAACCTCAGGGGGTGTATCTCCCTCATGTACATAACCGCAAACCTTGCATACAAACTTCTTCATAATAAATTCCTCCTGTTTTATTTTTAATGTTTTACTCGTATACTTCTTCAAAGTCTTCGGGACCCACGCCGCAAAGGGGGCAAAACTCAGGGGGTGTATCTCCCTCATGTACATAACCGCAAACCTTGCATACAAATTTCTTCATAAATAAACCTCCTTATATTTATAACGACTTACAAGCCGCATTTTCACATTGCATCATTACCTATGCAGTTCTCACAAACTCCGAACACCGAAACCGTCTCGGGACGTCTGCCTTTTTTCTCCATTTTCCTCAACACCGCATTTCCCATGTCCGTCCGTTCCTCATCAAAGGCCTTTCCGCACAATCTGCATATGAAGTGGTCGTGCGCACAGAGATTGCCGTCAAACCTTTCTTCTCCGCCCGATGTGACAATCATTATCGCCTTGCCCTCAGCGCAAAACTCGGATAAGTTCCTGTACACCGTGCTTATGCTCACACCGGGTACACGCTCCATCACACGCAGATATAACTCACACGCCGTTGGATGGTCGCACGATTTTACCAATGCGTCATATATGGCTTCTCGCTTCTTACTTCTACACTGCATGTTTACCTCCTTAACAATAATGATTATCATTATTGTAATAACAAAATCTGCATTTGTCAAGCCTTTCAGAAATTACCTGCAAAATATATTTTTTATATGGGAAAGATAAGAAAGGGGAATACGGTGTTGATTACAAATAAAACTTATGCCCCGCATATGAAGCACCCAAACCTGCCCGTGGGCATAGAATGGAGTATGGAGAGTTATAAAATGTGGCATTGCAGAATATACTCATACAAGTATGGAGTAAACATCCCCCTGCTTTTGGACACGGCACTTAGCAATTCGGGCTGTCATTATGATATTTATTCTGACGATATGAATCTTGCGGATATAGATATAAGAGAAGATGAGAAAGACGCACTTTGCAGTGCTGTTTGCGATGTGATACTGGATGACCTTGCGCCGTATGAGATTTGCGACATCATGCGTGACTTGGATTTTGAGCAAGATATGCGAAGTAAAATCCTGCACGGGGCGGGTGTATATGCAAAAAAGGCAGCCATGCGCAGCAATGTACGCACTGCTCTTTATGACTATTTCCGTGAAAATAACGCACTTGTGCTGGAAGGTTTTATCATGTTCAGAATGCACGACACCCGGGAGATATGGGAGCGTTGCGTGGAAAAGGCGACTGAGGACGTCATATTATCAGAAGAAGAATACGAGCTTGCCACGCTTTTGTATGAGCTTATAAACAGCTACTCCAATGCGCCCCGTGAAGTCACGCTCATAATACATGAACAAACAGGTTACAGCATAATAGACGATATGGGCACACATATTGACTATCCGGAGGAAGCCACGGACAGCGTACTCGGTATGCTTTGCAGTATTGCCCCCGATGTTATAAACGTATACGACATGACGGCGGAAAAAAAGCCCTCCGTTACAGAGAGCGTAAAAAAGCTTTTTCCAAACAAAGTGCGAATATTCACAGTGATAAATACTCACTAATCAAAATCGCAGCTCCGTTTATATCTTTCAGTCATGCAAACTGTGAATACTTTTTTATGCAAATCCAATTAAAAATCTCCACGGTTGCCAAGATAAATGGCACAAGGGCAAGCGCAAATCCCCACATTGCAATCAATGCACCGAATACGGAAAAAATTATGGAAAAGACATAAAATGTGATTATGAGCGTCAGTTTTTCTTTCAGCATTATCATATCACGCTTCTTTTGCAGTGCAAAGAGGAAAGAGTCAGGGTCGTACTCACAAAGCCCGTATCTTTTAGCTTCCCTGTCCAAATACATTTTGACTTTATCCGTACCCTTCTCCAGTCTGTACACCGTAATCCCTGACCCCTTTCGCACGGATTCCGTCACATTAAATATGCGTCGCAAGTCGCTGGCTATGCCGTCCGTCTTTCTGTTTTTTCTGAAAGCAAAATATCTGTACTTCCGTGCGTTTTCATTGTATTCAAAACAAAATACGCCCCACGGTTTCACACATGAGAGTTCAAAACCCTCCTTTGCCATCCTGTTCAGCATCATATCACAGACTTTCATGCTCTTTGAACATGTTATATCCCGCACCGTATAAGTTTTCATAAGCCCACCCCCGTCTTTTAAGAATTTGAATTATTTCTTCTCGGCAAAGTTCACGGCATATCCGCCTATATCCAGTATGAGTATATCATCATACACACGCAGCACGGTGAATTTCAGTTTTCCGTCGTCTGAACCGCTACCGTTATCGAGTATGAGGACGCCTTTTTTCAAGCTCCATGTAGCGTCCGTACCGTCGCTGTTTGTGTTATCGTCATACTGAACAACATTGCATGAACCGTCCTCACGCAGTTCAACCGCTATCTTCACCTCGGAATCATCATCGGTTGAGGTTATATTACACTCCCAAGCACCTATAAAGTCTGCTTTTTTCAGTTTGATATCGTCATCAAAACGCTTGAATGTGATTTCTGTCTCGTTTTCACTGTCTGCAAGTACGAGTTTCTTATCTTCCAATCTCACGGAAAATTCGCCCACATCTTCAATGATAATCTTATCTTCTTCCAGAGTGTAATCCGTATGCAGCGTATTTTCATCCTGTGCATACACACATTTTCCCATCTCGGTATTAAAGCTCAAAGCATACACTTTGCCGTCTTTTTTAGAATACCACTGACCTTCCAAGTTCACTTGCGTATCTGTCTCGTCCGATGTTGCGGTATCTCCCGAATCCGTAACTTCACCGTCTGATATCACCGTATCGGAACTTTGTGTATTGTCGCCCGTGTCCTCGGTGTTGTCGCTCCTATTTGCAGTTGTGTTCTGCTTATCGCCTGTATCTTGCGGCTTCGGTTTTGTGTCACTTTCGCAGCCGCTGCACATGCAAAGCAGCATTGCAAGCATCACCAAATATGCACAAATTCTTCTCATAACGTTATTTTTTTCGTGTAACATAATGTTTCTCCTTGTATTTATATTATTTCCCGAGCATGGTTCGTATCTTTCCCGCCGTTGCCTCGTCAATGAGCGCTTTCACACGCACGCCGTCATCACAGTGTTCTTCTTCTAAAATCATTCCGTTGTTTCGTATCAGAGACAACACAGAATATTTGTCATAGGGTACTGTAATTTCAGTCTGCACCTTTGCGCTCATGAGCATATCCTCAACGTTTGCAAGAAGTTCAGGCAAACCCTCACCCGTTTTGGCACAAATTCTGACCGTGCGGTCTGCATCTGTAATAAGGCTCTCTGCCGCCCCTTCTATGTCCGACTTATTCAGCACCAAAATCTGAGGTATATCCGTGGCATCAAGTGATGAAAGCACCTGTGACGCCACATCCGCCTGCATCTGAGCATTGGGTGAGGATGCGTCCACCACATGCAGTATGATGTCGGCACTTCGCACTTCTTCCAAAGTGGAGTGGAAAGCCTGCACCAAATCGTGCGGAAGCTTATTTATGAATCCCACCGTATCGGATATGAGCATCTGAGTCCCCTTTGGCAATGTAACACGGCGAACCACGGTTTCCAGTGTAGCAAACAGCATATCACATACAAATTCATCCGTGCCTGCAAGTGCATTTGTGAGCGTGGATTTTCCTGCATTTGTATACCCCACCAATGCCGCAAGCGGCATTTTCTCTCGCTTCGTGCGGCGAAGATTTCTCTGCTGTTCCACTTCTTTCAGTTCTTGTTCCAGCTCATATATGCGCCTGTGTATTCTTCGTCTGTCTATTTCCAGTTTCTTTTCGCCCGGGCCTCTCGTGCCTATGCCGCCGCCTAATCTGGACAACACCGTACCTTGTCCTATGAGTCTCGGCAATCTGTACTTTTGCTGTGCCAGTTCCACTTGCAGTCTGCCCTCTCTCGTGGTTGCACGGGCGGCAAATATGTCCAGTATGAGCTGAGTTCTGTCTATCACTCTTGTGGATGTAATGTTCTCCAAATTTCTGAGCTGTATGGCAGTCAGTTCATCATCAAATATGATAAGGTCTGCATTCAATTCGCTTGCCTTTCGTGAGAGCTCGCTTGCCTTGCCACTGCCTATGTATGTGCCGTTGTCAATGGGTCGCTTGCGCTGGGTAAACCGTCCCACCACATTTGCCCCTGCTGCCTTTGCAAGTTCTTTTAATTCGTCCAGTGAGTCAAATTCCGACCTATCATCCTCCATGCCGCACACGATGCACCTTTCCTCCTTGTTTTCGGAGCTTACAGTACGTGAGCGCATTCTGTTGTCTGCCAAAATTATCTCATCGAGCAAAAATCGGTTCGGAAGCTTTGCGGGATTCATGGGGCCGTATATTATTGCCTTTCTCTCGCCGCTCTCTCCCGTTTCCCCCACAAAGGCGGCATAGAGCGATACAAACTTTCCGTCCCTCACACCCAACGCTGCCATGGCGTCAAGCGATGCACTTCTGAGTGTACCCAAATCCACTCCCGAAAGTCTGCCGTCACCCGTAGGATGCGTATGTATGCATCTGACTCCGCACAGTCTGTTTTCATTTCGCACAAGCCGCATGGTGGGCATGGACACATTTCTGTCATCACCCACAGACACGTCCTCCACCCGTCCGTCACGACCTATATATACCGATATTTCTCGGGAAATTACCCCTGTGAAGCGTGCAAGGTGCGACAAAAGCTCCACGCTCGCAAATTCATCACCCGTCATCTTCAAATCATACATTTTCTGCATGTCATCCAATACGGTTTGTCTTATGCCGGAAGTGTTTCCGTTTATTTTTTTATCCGTTGCCATAGGACACCTCCTCCGTATACAGTATAACCCATTTGCAGCGAAAAATAAAGCACCACGGTGTTGACATCACAGTTTATGCACTTTGAGGTAGATTAAAATGACGGTGTGGTACACGGTGAGCAGACAGTACACGCCGAATATCACAAACATCAGCACACGAAATATTGTGATTGCCGACATAACATATATGAGTGCAAACACAGCCGCCATGCAAAACACCTTTACGATTACCGTTATCGCCTTATTTTTAAGCAAAATCTTCCCCACGGGGTTTCCTTCTATGTCATCTCCGTACTGAGCGGCCAAATACAATGTGCAGAACATGTCATACAAGTTCATCACATATGCTGCAATAGCGATTAAAAGCATAAATCCTCCGATATCACTCTGTATGCAGGCTTATACACATTTCTGTACACATCGCTGTGGTGCAGAGACGGGCAGCCTGCTTTTTTATATGTTGTCAACACCCGTGAGAGCATAGCTTTATCGAAAATCTCTCTTTCGCATAAAAAATCATACAAAAAATCGAGCTTTTCCAAAAAACTTTGCATTGTACCCACATGTTCATTTGCCGTTTTACAGAAACAATCCAGTAAAAGCGACAGTTCATCGTATGAAAAGCATCTTATATCCGCGCGCACAATGGCATTTCCTATACTCTCATACCTTTGTTGTGAAGGCGTGTTTTTCATCTGCTCATACTCCGATTTTAAAAATTGGAGTGCAGCCGCCTTGTTTGGAATCATATGACCGCCCGCAAATTCATTTTGGTAAAGCAGTTTCACATAATCCTCCGCCTGCATGAGCGGATACTTCAAACAATGCGCTTCCAGCACATTTTTCAATTCTTTTTCATCAAAACTCATGGCTCATTATATAGTCATATGTCGCCTTGGGTACTATGCCCTTTAAGGTTTCCATATCGCCCTGTGCCATGAGTTCACGCACACGACTTGCGCTTATTCCGTCCTTGCGCTCTATCTCGCATACTGAAATGCCGTGTTCGGGCAATATTATTTTCATGCGTTCATTATATGCATTTGTAACCTTGCAGTAAGGTTCTGTACCCACATAGCGTTTTTTTATGGAAAGCGCAGGGGCTATGCGCTCTGCAAAGAGTGTGAGATCCAAATCGGCATTTATATTTTCCGCACTCGCCTTATCCTTTATGAAATATGTGGGAAAAGTGGCGGACGAAATCATGTATTCGCTGCTCCTGTGCAGATATAGATTTTCTATATGCGCCGTCGCATTTTTTACTATTTCAAATCTTGCATCCGCTGAAAACGCAGCTCTGTCCTCCGAGAGTATAAATACATGCAATGCACTGCATTCTTTTGCAGCCCTTTCCATGAGGTATAGATGCCCAAGCGTCATGGGATTGCAGTTTGCCACGATGCAGCCTATGTTATCATCACAGTTTTCGGGTCTTTTAAGCGAATTCATAAAGCGTGTTATGCCCCGCGCATCATTTTCCATCATCACGGCGGATTCCGTCTTTGCCAGGGTATAAAAGCTCATGGAGCGGAACATGCCCTCGTTTTGCGGTTTTGTGAAAAGAAAAAGTTTGTCAATACCGCAGTTTGCAGCATGTGATGTCAACTCTTCTATGAGTTGAAGTGCTGCACCCGTACCCTGTTCGGATGTTGCTACTGCAATGTACTTTATCACATTTGCGCACAGTGACCCCGTGGCACACAACATCCCGTCCTCATTTATGAGGTTTACCGTGAAATCCGCATCCGTATCCGGTGTGAGTTCAAATTTTGCCAGAAATTCGCATATATAGGCGTGTTTTCCCTGTGCATCTTTCAGTTTTGCATTTTTTATGTGTTCTATGTTATACATTTTCCCTCTTAAAAAGCTACGAGAGGGTATGTTTTTCGCATTTCAAAACACATCCTCTCGCTCTGTTATGTTTTTATAAAGATATCAGTCCTCAACCTGACGAATAACATCTATAACGGTGTTGTTGCGATACATGAGCAGACCTACTATCTTGTCCTTGTACTTGATAGGTTCAGGCTTTCCTACTATGCTCTCAGCACGCTCTTTGAGCTTGTCTATGGGGAACACGGGAAGTCCTGCTGCTGTCAGACGCTCTAAGAGGTCCTGACGTGCGGGGTTTACTGCTATACCCTGGTCTGTTACCACCACATCCACGCTTCTGCCCGGTGTAACCACTGTATTTACATGGCTCACAATGCTGGGGATTCTGCCACGGAGCAAGGGTGCAACCACTATGGTACAGCTTGCACCTGCTGCTGCATCGGGATGTCCGCCTATTGCGCCACGAATAACGCCGTCTGAACCGGTCATAACGTTTACATTGAAGTCTGTGTCTATTTCAAGTGCGGAAAGTATACAGAAGTCGAGCTGATTTACGGCAGCACCCTTATTTACATAAGATGCATAGAATGATGCGTCAATCTGCTGATGGAATCTGTTGTTCTTCAAAGAGTGGGCAGCACCGAGGTCAAACGACTGCACATCCAGTATTCTCTTTACGAGACCTTCTTCATGCATTTCCACAATCTGGTTTGTGATTCCGCCGAGTGCAAAGCGAGCCTTGTAGTCCTTTGCAATCATCTACTCACGCAGGTAACGAGCTGTTGCAAGTGATGCGCCGCCCGAACCCATCTGCATGGAGAAGTTATTGTTGAAGTAGCCACTTGCTTCAATAACATCTGCTGCCATCTGAGCTATGAGAAGTTCCTTGGGGTTCTTGGTATAACGTGTTGCGCCGGACATAATCTTTTCAGAATCGCCTATGGAGTCCACCTTTACCACGAAGTCAACCTGTGATTCGGGAATACCGAAAGGAGTGTTGGGATAGCGAACAATAAGGTCGGTCACTATGATACATCTGTCAGCATAGAGTGCGTCCAGTTTTGCATAGCCGAGTGAACCGCAGCATGAACCTTCCTCACCCTCACGGTTGTAACCGTTTGCGTTTCCGTAGGGGTCGCATGTGGGTGCGCCCAAGAATGCAACGTCTATGTGCAATTCGCCTGTTTCAATGGCAGCAGCTCTTCCGCCATGGCTTCTGAATATTACGGGAATATCCATGAGACCGTGTGATACTGCATCTGCCAAAGGTCCACGCATACCGCTGGTTTCAATTCTTCTTATTACACCGTTCTTTATGTGCTCAATAAGGGGTGAATGACACTCTTGAAGTGAGCTTGCTGCCAGTGTGAGGTTCTTTATTCCCATCTTTGCGATAACATCCATTACCTGATTGATAACGTTGTCACCGTTTCTGAAATGATGGTGGAAAGAAATAGTCATGCCGTCTTTAAGACCGCACTTTGTTATTGCTTCCTCCAAAGTGGGGATAACTTTATTGTGCTCGCTCATGCGAGTTTCAAATGTGCGTGTATCCTTTTCGGGTACATCCTTTTCATTATATGCACCGTGAAGTGCTTCAATTCCCTCTATATGCGGAATCTTATCAAATTCAAAATCCATTATGCTCAAACCTCCTCAACTGTGCTGCGCTTTGCTGCATTTGCACGTTCAATCATGTATCTTGCACGCTCTACCACGGGCTTATCAATCATCTTGCCGTTGAGTGCGATAACGCCTGAGCCTCTGCGGTTTGCTTCCTCTATGGCTTCCATGATAGCATATGCTTTCTGGAGGTCTTTCTCTGTGGGTGCAAATACATCGTGCAAAGGTGCAATCTGACGGGGGTTGATTACGCTCTTTCCGTCAAATCCGAGTTTCTTAATCATTTCTGCTTCACGGCGGAAACCTTCCTCATTATTTACATCGCTGTAAACGGTATCAAGTGCCATGATGCCTGCTGCTCTTGCTGCATTTACTATCATGGAACGAGCAAACAGAAGCTCTATACCCTCGGGGGAACGTGTGGTTTTGAGGCTTGTAACATAGTCCTCTGCGCCGAGTGCGATACCTATGAGTCGCTTGGAACTGAACGCTATCTCTTTTGCATTTAAAACGCCCTCTGCGCTCTCTATGGCTGCCATCATGCGGGTGGTACCCACTTCTATGCCTACTTCACGCTCTATGCGTTCAATCTCTTTTTCGCACTGTATAACATCGCCTGCATTCTCTGTCTTAGGAAGACGGATAACGTGAGGCTGTGCACGTACTATGGCTTCAAGGTCATCAATACCTAATTGTGAGTTGAGGTCGTTTATACGAACAACCAGCTCTTTTTTTCCATAATGGAGTGTGGTGAGGGCACTGTATACCAAGAATCTTGCCGTGTCCTTTTCGAGCACGCTTACACTGTCCTCAAGGTCAAACATAATGGAGTCCGAGCCGTAGATGTGTGCGTCACGAATCATACCGGGGTTATTGCCGGGTACAAAAAGCATACTTCTTCTTAATTGCATTATCTGTTACCTCCGAAATTCCACTTGTAATCCGTACACTTTGCAGCTCTGTATGCTGCTGCCTTTGTTCTTGCGATTACCGTGCAATCCAAAGCACCCTTATCCGTTGCCGATACAACAGCGTTCTCAACACCCAGATCTTTGAGGGTATCACGGATTACATTCTCAATCTGCGCACCGAACTGCTGCATGACTTGACTTTCAAGGTGTAGCTCAATGCCTTTCTTTTCGTTTGGCTCAATCATAACGATTATGTCGCTTGACTCAACCGTGCCTGCTTTGCCAACTGTGACGATTTCCATAGGAAAACTTTGCTCCTTCCGCATAATTCGTTTTTATGTAACACTGTATATACATGGACACAGTTCCACATATAACAATCCTACACTGTTATCCTACTCCCCTTTTCCACCCCTGTCAAGTAAAAGAGGGATTTTTTTAATATATTAAATCACTTCTCCGACAATTTTACGTTTCTCACTGCAAATGGTGATGGTCGCAGTCGCAGTCGTCCTCACCGCAACAGCATTCATCGGCTTCACAGAGAATTTTTTCCACGATTCGCTGCAAGTCGGGGAATTTTTCCTCATCGGGTTCTATGAACGTTTCACCGTCCTCACCCTCTTCCACTTTCAGAACGCACACTTCCACTTCGTCGCAATCCTCGTCGTCGCAGTCGCATTCGTTCATGAGTATGGCGTACAGCTCGTCTTCAAATTCAAAGTAGTCCACCACCTGCAATGTTATGCTCTCGCCATCCTCATTTTCAAACTCTACATAGCTTGTGAATACATCATCATTCTCTTTCATAATAAATATTCCTTTCTGATTTTTTTCAATCGCTCATGGGCAGGCGCACTGTAAATTCGCTCCCCTCGCCCACTTTGCTCTCCACCTTTATGGTACCGCTGTGACGGTTTACTATTTCATCCACCATGGAAAGCCCAAGACCTGTGCCGCCCGTTGCTCTGCTCCTCGCTTTATCCACACGATAAAATCTGATGAACAAACGGGGTATTGCCTCCTCGGGTATTCCTATGCCCGTATCCTTCACGGAGAGTATGGCATCCCTTCTCTCTCGGCGCAGTCTTACTTCTATACTTCCCTTTTCAGTGTATTTTATGGCATTATCCACCAAGTTAGTAATTACTCTTTCGATTCTGAGTTTGTCACCGAAAATCTTAATGTCCGGGTCCACCTGCAATTTTACTTTCAAACCTTTCTTTTCTGCAACTGGGGTAATCAGGTGTATTATCTCGGAAAGAATCTTGCTGAAATTCAATTCTTCCATCGTGTACTCCACATTCATGGAAGCATCCTTTGCCACATTCAGCAGGTCTTGTACTATATTATTCAGTCTGTCCACCTGGTCATTTATGTCTTTGAGAAATTCCAGCATTAGCTCAGGCGGCGGATCATCACAGTATATTACGGACTCGGACAGGGCTTTTATGGCTGCAAGCGGAGTTTTGAGTTCATGAGAAGCGTCCGCCACAAATCTGTCCCTTATCTTATCGTGGGCATTCAGCTCACTTCCCATTCTGTTGAAGGCATCCAAAAGCTCTGCAATTTCGCCCTGCCCTTTTATATCAACACGCTTTTCAAAAGTCTTTGCCGTTGCATTTCGCATTACATCGGTAAGCTGTGTTATGGGCCTGAGCATGTTTTTCGTGGCAATCACCCATATTACCGTCATAACCGCCAAGATAATGCCGAACACAATCCAAAGACTTCTTTGCACCTTCATTATGGCATTGCTTGCCTGCTGTATGGGCACCGAAAGCATGAGCACACCCTCATTGAAACCGTTTGAAGAAATGGGCTGTGCATAATATGCTATCATCTCGTCTCCGCCGTCTTTTGAATTTTTCAGCTTGTGGAAACCGTAGCTGCCCGCAGACGAACCTTCCAGCACTTCCACCGCTTCATCATAGCGCAGACAATAGCCGTTATACAATGATGCCGAGTCATCCACCACCACATATGATGTATTCAACACCAATAACCTGCCCCCCGTTGATTGGGCATACTGAACTATGGTATCGTGCATTGCCTCCACATTTACATGTTCGATGTGGTCGGTAAGCTCATATGATACCCTGTTCAGTTCACTCTGCCTGGTATCCACATGGTTCTTTAAAATGGCTCCTTCCACCACTTCCAGCGATACAGTCATTATGACCGAAAATGCTACAATAACCACTGCAAGATACAGTAAAAGCATACGAAATTTTATGGAAGAAAAATATTTGCGTATGCGCTTCATAACGTGTTTCCTCTCATTTTACTTTATAGCCCAAATGCAAAGAAAAGGGGAAGCCTGTTTCCGCCTTCCGAAAAACAGATTTCCCCAAAGTGTTTACGATATGGGCTGAACGAAGAAGTAACCCACACCCCACTTTGTCATGATATAAATCGGATTTGCGGGGTCCGGCTCAATCTTTTCTCTCAGCCTACGGATATGCACGTCCACCGTACGCAAGTCGCCCAAGTAATCTGATCCCCAAACTGCTTCCAAAAGCTCGTTTCTGTTATGAACTTCACCCGGGTTGCACATGAAAAGATACAGCAAGTCAAACTCTTTCACGGTAAGATTTACTGCTTTGCCCTGCACTGTTACGCCTCTGTTACCGGTATTTATGGTGATGCCGTTAATTTCTATCTTCTGACGGTGCTCGGGTTCCTTCACTGCCGTTATACGCAAAATGTTTTTCACCCTTGCTTTTACTTCCAAAATATTGAACGGCTTTGTAATATAATCGTATGCGCCATATTCAAGTCCCAAGATTTTATCCATATCCTCACCCTTTGCAGTGAGCATCACAATGGGTACTTCACTGGTTACACGGACTTCCTGGCACACTTCAAGTCCTGACTTGCTCGGAAGCATGACGTCCAAAATAACTAAATCATATGCATTATCCTGATTGAGGATCTTGTCCACTGCCTCCTGTCCGTCACCGCATGAATCTACTTCATAGCCTTCCTGTTCTAATGCAAATTTTAAGCCTTTTACAATACTTGGCTCATCATCAACTATCAAAATCTTTTTCATAGCTATTCCTCCGGGATTTTACTTCATCCTCATTATAACATACCTGTGTCAAATATAGCAAGCACTTTCACAAAAAAACTTTCACATTTTTTTACACCCGTCTACAAGTTACACTATGTTACATTTTACAGTGCTTTTTTGTCTTGACAGAACAAGTAAATTTGACCGGTGTTGACTCCGAAAAAATAAAAGGGCAGCACTTTTCGCTGCCCTTATATTGGATGATTTTCCTATTTCAATTCACTTATGAGACCTGCCGCCAGTTTCAGTATATTTACTGCATCGCCCGTGTTTATTGCCTCATCATGGTTTGTGTCGGCAAATATCGTCTGTTCATCTGTGAGTGTGATAATCCCTGCACTTGCACGAAGTATGGTGACTGCATCCGCCGTGTTCACATTGCCGTCCATATTAGCATCACCCAATACACCGTCTGCCTCATACAGTGCCATAATCTCCGTATCTGCCGTTATGTTATCCGTACTCTTATCCCAGCCTGCAAACGAATATCCCTCGTGTTGCGGCGGTATGGGGGCTATTGCCGACTCGCCTTTTTCCACCTTGCTTTGTGCTATTACGCTTCCGTCAAGCGAATCTATGAAAGTAACCGTGAAACACTGCACATACACTGCCGTAACCGTGATGTCAGCCGTAATGCGTGCAAAGTCCTTATCCCACCCCTTGAAAACGTATCCGTCACGATAAGGCTGTTCGGGTTCTACGGCACCTGCACCGTGTTCCACCGTCTGTGTACTTAGAACCGTGCCGTCATGGTCTGCAAATATAACGGTGTACTTTGCAATCTCATACTGTGCCGTCACAGTCATATCCGATTTAACCGTTGAGAAATCACTGTCCCAACCTATGAAAGAAAGTCCTTCATGCATGGGAATTTCGGGTGCTACGGCGCTCTTGCCGTACTCCACCGTATCTGTTTTCAGCAAAACACCGTCATAGTCATAGAATTTCACCGTGTAAGTGAGCACCTCATACATAGCCCTCACCGTCATGTCGCTTGTAACACGGGATATATCCTTATCCCAACCCGTGAAGACATACCCTTCACGACCTTCTATTGCGGGTGCTGTGGCAGCAGTGCCGTACTCTGTTTGCACCTCTGCAATCAGTGAATCGTCATAATCTATGAAGCGTACAACGAATGTTAAAATCTCATACTGAGCTGTTATTGTGGTATTTTCCGTGATGTTGTCAAAACTCCTGTCCCAACCTGTGAACACATATCCCTCACGCTCGGGAGCATCGGGTGCTACGGCACTTTCGCCGTGTTCCACCAACTGCACGCTCAGCGGAGTTCCGTCATAGTCCTGGAAAACCACGGTATATGCATCCTCAAACGTGCCGTACACATTCACATTGTTTGCAGGCATTGTCTGGGGGATATCCGACCACCCCGAGAAAACAGCATTATTTCTTTCGGGTTCTGCCAAGGGAGTTATGCTCGCCCCAAAGTCATATGTCTGTGTTCCGTACAATTCGCCGTCCACATAGTAGTTCACGGTGTATTGGTTCACAGTGTACTGTGCCTTTATAATCATATCGGAAGTTACATTCGTATAATCCTTGTCCCAACCTGTAAACGTATAGCCCTCTCGCACAGGGTTTGTGGGCGGTACTGCTGCCGAACCGTGCGGCACCATTACACGCATTATGGGCGTATCGTCATAGTCCACAAACCGCACCATGTACATAATGGGCGAATACACGGCAGTCACGGTGATGTCACGAGTAACATTTGTGTAATCGGTATCCCAAAGCACGAATACGAATCCCTCTCTTTCGGGATTTTCGGGAGCTGTTGCACTTTTGCCGTGTTCCACCTCTTGCGTTTTGAGAACCCTGCCGTCCCAATCCTTAAACAACACCGTATATTTCCTTATTTCATACACCGCATTTATGGTGAGGTCAGACTGCACATTTGAAAAGTCCTTGTCCCAACCCATGAATATATATCCTGTTCGTATGGGGTCTGACGGTGATAAAGCAGCTTCGCCCTCCTCCACAGTCTGTTCGGAAAGCACCTTTCCGTCCCAATCCTTAAACAACACTGAATAGAACTGTCTGCCCTGCACCGTAATGTAGCCGTTTTCCACTGCAAAAGCAACGGGCATTACCTCGGCATCAAAGAAGTTGCATGTGAGACCTATGAGAACCTGACCCAAGTTTGCATTGGACGATGCTTCAAAAGTGAGAGTAAAAACAGTGCCGTTATCTTCGCAATCATGCTCTGATGTGGAAACCCATATCATGTTATACGGCACGCTTGCGTAATCGGGGCTGAACGTGGTGCTGCTCTGACTTTCACGTACGAGTGCAGTACCCTTTACCACATTGGTAAGCGTGAGAGCATTGCTGTCATATGTTATCCCCATATCAAAAGCTGACACGCCGGGGTTATTCTCTATCACTATATCCACATCCACTGAATGTCCCTGTCTTACCGTGGCATTTTCCACATACACCGTGGGAGTAGACTTTTCTTTTGCAAACGCACCGTGCGGCAAAATGCACAAAAGCATCATCACTGCCACTGCGGTCGAAATTATTCTTTTCATATATCCTCCTTGTAGAAAAATGCACCCTCGGATATGCCAAAGGTATACGAAGGTGCAAAAGTCCTACATGCAGCTTATATCACTGCATGTAGCCGTTCGTGTGAATCACACATCCAAACCGTACTCGTTTTCAAGCCCTGCTATGGCTTTCATGATATACATTGCGTCTGCCGTGGTAACGCCGCCGCTGCCGTTTACATCAGCCGCTGCCATATCCAGTCTGTCTTCTGTTATTCTCTCTGCCAGATATCGTAAGATTATAAGTGCATCACCCGTGTTCACCACGCCGTCATTGTTTGCGTCGCCAAGCATGAAGTTGTTTACAGACACCGTACCGGAAACCGTTGTTACCGACTTGCCGTTGCACTGTGCGCCCATGAGCGAAACGGAAGTTTCAGTACCCGTTGCCGTACCTGCCTTTATGGTGAATATGGCTGTGAGTACCACACCGTTGCCCGAACCCGATGTCCATGTAATCTGTGCTCCGTTCTGTGCAAATCAGCCTAAAACCTTGCCGTTTTCCACTCGCACAAGTTCAAGTATTGCAGAGTCATAGGAAATGGTAAATCCCGTATTTCCCGTAATCCCGGGATTGTTTGAGATGGATATTTCCACTGCAACCTGATTGCCTGCTCTGCCCTTTACGCCCGATACTGTAAACTGCGGGTCGTTCACTTCTTCATACTGTGCATTTATCACGAGCGATGAAGTTACATTTGTGTATGATGCGCTCCAACCCGTAAATCTGTAACCTGCCCTTGTGGGGTCAGCAGGCGGTGTAGCGGAACTGCCGTGATCTACCGTCTCCTGTTTGAGAGTCACACCGTTCCAATCCACAAAACTTACGGTGTAAGTCTTTATGTTGTAAAGAGCCGTTACTGTGAGGTTTTCGGTTACATTGGTGTAATTTTTGTCCCAACCTTTGAAGTAATATCCTGTACGTTCGGGTGCAGTGGGAGCTGTGGCATCTGTGCCGTAGTTCACTGTTTGTGTTTTGAGCACAGTACCGTTCCAGCTCTTGAAAGTTACCGTGAATGTTATGGCGTCATACTCTGCCCATATCACGAGATCGCTTGTCACCCGGGCAAAGTCTGTGCTCCAGCCTCTGAATGTATAACCCGTCCTTGTGGGGGATTCGGGAGCCTGTGCAGCTTCACCGTAATTTACTTTCTGGGTCTTTAAAACCGTGCCGTCCCAGTCTTTAAATGTAACAGTACATATTGCGTTCCTGTACAGTGCGGTTATCTCTTTGTCCGCCGTAATATTTGAAAAATCATCACTCCAACCCGTGAATATATAGTCTGCACGTGTGGGTTCCTCGGGCGCAACAGCAGCCGAACCGTGCTCCACCGTCTGCGTACTGAGTATGCTTCCGTTCCAATCCTTGAATGTCACGGTGTATGTCTTTATTTGGTACTGAGCCGTGGTTGTGATATCGCTCTGTATGTTTGTGAGGTCTTTGTCCCAACCTATAAAGTCATATCCCTCACGCACTTTATTAAGTGTTATATTCAGAGTTTCACCCTGCCATGCTTTAATTTCACCCAGCAGTGTACCGTCCCAATCCTTGAAAGTCACAGTATACTCTGCAAGGTCATTGAAAAGTTTCCACTGTGATTCCACTGTTTGGATCGCATCGGGATTTGCAGGATAATGGTATGCGGAATCTGTATCACCGTCATTTCT
>JAFSHG010000101.1 GCA_017440405.1 Clostridia bacterium | reverse complement strand
TGATTCCACTGTTAGGAACGCATCGGGATTAGCAGGATAATGCAATGCGGAATCAGTATCACCGTCATTTCTCCACATCAAAACGCGATAAGCGGGAGGACTTCCGTACGGATCCTTGTTACCTGCAACTTGCTTTGCTGCCATTGCTGCTTCCTGCACTGTTTTTTCATCAAACATCTGCTCCCAAAATTCACCCGAAAGATCATAGTCATATCCAAAAGATACGCTCTGTGAATATCCTAAAACAGCCTCCGCTCCGCAGTATATCAGGGGATAGCCCAAGCCGTTTGTCATCATGCTCTCACATGCAGCTATCCACACGAAGCAGTCCGAAAGCTGTGTAGCACCGTACTGCACCATGCAGTAACCGTCTATGGCATAATGTCCGCCCGAAAGTGCAACAGCAGTACCCATGCTCAAATCCTGTGATGTGAGACCTGCAGAACCCGTTACACCTACGTATGATGAACGGTATGTTTGTGTTCCGTATGTGGTTATGCCGTGAGTATCTATGATAACCACTGCATTTTCATTTGCAAGTGAATTTTTCACTGCCTGCGGTGTGGACTGACTTCCCGAATAAACGGTACATGTAGTACCCATTTGCATTGCTATTGACTGACCTAAATTTCTGTAATAGTCCGTAAAGCTTGAGTCCTCACCGTAGTAAGGTCCGAAAACCACCACTTCCTTGCTGTGTGTGGCAGTGGTCTTTGTGCTGTAATCAAATACTTCTATGTCGCCCGTCTTATCATCCGACGAGTTCAAACTTGCCATTGCCATATCATAGTCGTACACGCATGTAATGCCCGTGGAAAGCTTAAAACTGAATGTATCCGCATCCGTCCATTTCAACCACTTTACATTGTCATGTTTTTTAACAGTCTTTGCTATGGCCTTCATGTAGCTTGCCTCATCGTCTTTTTCGGCTTTGAGCTTAATTTCTTTTTTCTCTAAATCAGCCCAGAAAGCATCTGCTTCTGCTGTCATGGCATCCTTTGTGTATTCCGTTTCCGCACCGCTCATTTCCTCATTTTGAGCTTGCAGTGCAGATACGGGCATACAACTGACGAGCATGAATGCCACAATGCATACCGCCACTATGCGTTCAACTATACTTCTCATTATATCAGCTCCGTTTCCATATATTTGCATCTATTATATCACCGTTTTTTTATCTTTTCAAGCGAGTTTATTTTGAGTTAACAATTTTATGCATTCGCTTTTTTCAGCAAAACCCGCTCTGCCACACGGTGTTGACAACAAAAAAGAGGTGGACTGTGCCACCTCAAAATAGTTTTAAATGTTAATCTTATCCCGTTTTGCGATTAGTACATTCCTCCGCCCATGGGTGCAGCGGGTGCTGCTGTTTCGGGCTTGGGGATATCGCACACGAGACTCTCCGTTGTGAGAACCATGGCAGCTATGGAAGCTGCATTCTGCAATGCGGATCTTGTAACCTTTGTGGGGTCTAATATTCCGCGCTCTGTCATCACACAGTAGTCACCCTTTGCAGCGTCGAATCCGTAACCGGGCTTTTTGCTGTTTTTCACTGCCTCCGCTATTACGGAGCTTTCAAGACCTGCATTTACAGCTATCTGACGGATAGGCTCTTCAAGCGCACGAAGAACTATCTCTATGCCCGTCTTTCTGTCGCCCGATTCCTTTTTGAGCAATGCTTTCACGGCAGGAATGGTGTTTATGAGCGCAACTCCGCCACCGGGGACTATGCCCTCTTCCACTGCGGCTCTTGTAGCAGCCAAAGCGTCCTCAATACGCATTTTCAGCTCTTTCATCTCGGGTTCTGTGGCAGCTCCAACTGAAATGAGTGCTACACCGCCTGCCAATTTAGCAAGGCGTTCCTGGAGCTTTTCACGGTCGTAGTCCGATGTTGCAGTTTCCATCTGTGAGCGTATCTGAGCTACACGAGCCTTCACTGCGTCGCTTCCGCCCTTGCCCTCAACAATGGTGGTGTTCTCTTTATCCACTGTTACCTGACGAGCCTGACCCAGCATTTCTATTGTAGCTTCTTTAAGGTCCAGTCCGAGTTCTTCCGAGATTACCGTACCGCCTGTGAGGATTGCTATATCCTCGAGCATTGCCTTGCGTCTGTCACCGAATCCGGGAGCTTTAACAGCCACGGAAACGAATACGCCGCGGAGCTTGTTCAAAACGAGTGTTGTAAGGGCCTCGCCTTCCACATCCTCTGCAATGATGAGCAGTTTCTTGCCCAGTTTTACCACCTGTTCCAAGATGGGCAGTATTTCCTGTATGTTCGAGATTTTCTTATCGGTAATAAGAATGAAGGGTTCTTCCAGCTCTGCAATCATCTTTTCGCTGTCTGTTGCCATGTATGCGGACAGATAACCTCTGTCAAACTGCATACCTTCCACAATGCTCAGTTCAGACTTCATGGACTTGCCCTCTTCCACGGAGATAACGCCGTCATTTCCGACTTTCTCCATTGCGTCTGCCACGAGCTGACCTATGGTGGTATCGGCAGATGACACTGATGCCACCTGTGCTATTGCCTGCTTACCCTCTATGGGTTTGCTTATAGCTTTGAGGCTTTCAACGGCCTGTTCAACTGCCATTTCTATGCCTCTTTTAATTACCATGGGGTTTGCGCCTGCTGCTACATTTTTCAAGCCTTCACGGATTATAGCCTGTGCAAGCAGTGTTGCGGTGGTTGTACCGTCGCCTGCCACATCGTTTGTCTTTACGGAAACTTCCTTTACAAGCTGTGCGCCCATGTTTTCAAATGGATCTTCCAGCTCTATTTCCTTTGCAATGGTAACACCGTCATTTGTAATGAGGGGTGCGCCATACTGCTTTTCAAGCATTACATTACGACCTTTGGGTCCCAATGTGATTTTCACTGTATCTGCAAGTGCGTTTATTCCTTTTTCCAATGCTCTGCGTGCATCTTCGCCATAAAGTATCTGCTTTGCCATTTCCAACATCTCCTTTATATTAAGTTACTTTTCTACTACTGCAAGAATATCGCTCTGGCGCACTATGGTGTATGTCACACCGTCCAATTTCACTTCCGTGCCTGCGTACTTGGATGCAATAACTCTGTCACCCTGCTTCACATGCATAACTATTTCCTTGCCGTCAACATTTCCGCCGGGGCCTACTTCCACAACCTCTGCAATTTGCGGCTTTTCCTGTGCTGTGGGTGCAAGTATAATGCCGCCCTTGGTGGTTTCTTCCGCTTCAAGAGCCTTGATAACTACTCTGTCTGCCAATGGCTTAATCTTCATAAATCCTTACCTCCTTAAAGTAGCTGTGTTCATCTTATAAGACGAACCAAAACGGTTAAAAAGCAACCGATGATACACCGATTACTATTATATGCCGTTTCTGCATTTTTATACAAGTGATATTATAGCAACTTTACTTTGCCAATGCAAGAAGCTTATGCCAAATATTTCCACTGTGAAATTTAATACACAAATCGGATTATCACTCATTTTTGTACACAAAAAACTCATTTTATGTTACGCAACACAAAGAGAAAAACTCTATGCCTGCTTCCCATTCAAACTATGTATGTACGCCTCTGCTGCCTTCATGCCGTCCATGGCAGCAGACATGATGCCGCCTGCATACCCGGCCCCCTCGCCCATGGGGAAAAGTCCGTGTAAAGCACTTTGCAGCGTCTCCTTGTCACGCAATATACGGACGGGCGACGAACTCCTCGATTCCACCGCCGTCATGACGGCATCACCTGCAAAACCGTGCATTATATCATCAAAACAGTGCAGCCCCTCGCTTAACGCTTCTGTGATAAATTCGGGCAACACTTCATGCAAATCAACATATCGCACGCCACGGGAATATGTGGGCACAACGGTGTTTTTAAGCGGTTTTGTGTTGCTTTCGTCCAAAAAGTCAGCCACGCTCTGGGCAGGTGCTGTGTAGCCGCCTCCCCCTGCGATGTATGCTCTTTTTTCCAACTCCCTCTGGAACTCCACACCTGCAAGCACATCGTCACTTCCAAAGTCCTCCGTGCGAACTTCCACAAGCAGTGCAGAGTTTGCATTCTCACCATTTCTTTTGAAGTTGCTCATGCCGTTTGTGACCACCATGCCCTCCTCGGAAGCGGCAGCTACTACTTCTCCGCCCGGACACATACAGAATGTATAAACCGTGCGACCGCCCGATGTATGACACACTAATTTATAATCGGCAGCGGGCAGTTTTTTATTTTTAATGCCGTTGTACTGTATGTCATTTATAAGTTCCTGCTTATGCTCAATTCGCACACCCACCGCAAACGGTTTTTGTTCCATGGGGATGCCCGACTTTTGCAGCATATGGAAAGTGTCCCTTGCACTGTGTCCCACACCTAAAAAAACCGTGTCCGTATCTATTACAAACTCCGTGCCATCGCCCTTGCGGACACGTATTCCGCTTATATGTGCCTCGGTGGGAATAATATTTATGAGCGTGTGTTCAAAAAGCACCGTGCCGCCCAAAGTTTCTATTCGCTTGCGTATGTTTTGTATGCAGCGACGCAACATATCCGTACCCACATGCGGCTTATTCACATACAATATCTCCTCGGGTGCGCCTGCCTGCACCAAGTTTTCCAGTACAAATCTTCCCCTGTGTTCTCTGTCCTTTACAAGTGTATTCAACTTGCCGTCGGAAAAAGTACCTGCACCGCCTTCACCGAACTGTATGTTTGAGGAAGTGTTGAGAACGCCTTTTGAGAAGAATTCTTCCACATCCCGTACTCTTTCCTCAACACACTTTCCACGTTCTATCATCACGGGTCTCAGTCCGCATTCTGCCAGCACGAGTGCGCAAAAAAGCCCTGCAGGGCCTGCCCCCACCACCACGGGACGGACATTTCCCGAATACCGCACTTTCGGCAACTCGTATTTTTCTTCATACTCTTTTAACTCTGCCTTTTGCGGCAAACTGTACCGCACGTTTTTTTGCAACACCACATCTGCCGTGTACGTATACATAATGGGTCTGCCTCGGCGTGCATCCAATGAGCGTTTTCGCACCGTTATCTTTTCAATGCTGTTTTTGCCTACTTTCAGAGCCTCCGCACACGCTGCTTTTAAGGCGTATTCTCCCTCGTCAAAACCCGTTTTAATATCATGTAATCTTATGAACATACAAAACTCCCTCTTTTACTCCCATACATTATAGCACATAAAACTTATCCGAGTACATTATCCGCAGATTCAACATAAAAAAAGAGAAGCCCTCACTTTATTTTGAGAGCTTCCCATTTTTCAAAAAAGACTTGTATGATGCTTTTCCAGAGTGATTTTTCAGTCTTTTTTGCGCATTGTGATGCAGCCGAAACCTGCTGCTATGCAGATATAACAAGCAACTTACTATTGATTTAATCGTTATTAATCAAAAAAAGATTAATTTTCTTATTAACTTTCCGGATAACTCGTGTTATAATACATTGAAATACGAAAGGAGAGGCGTTATGGCTTACACAAAATTTGGTGAATTTATGAGAATACAACGCATTAAAAATCACGAGGTCATGGCCGATACCGCCAAATTATTCGGTGTAAAATTACCCTTTGTTTCAACAGTAGAAAGCGGGAGAAGAAATGTACCCGAAGAATGGATCCCCGTACTTATCGACCATTATAACTTAACTGCCGCAGAACAAGCAGAACTTCTTGAAGCTGTTGAGCATTCTAAAACGCAAATGAAAATCAGCCTAACCTCCGCAAACAATACACAGCGGCGCTTGGCAGTACAATTCCAGCGTTCTTTTGAGAATCTTGACGAAGA
>JAFSHG010000100.1 GCA_017440405.1 Clostridia bacterium | reverse complement strand
GGAGTAATACCGTGTCATAGAGTGGTGAATCGGGACGGTATGCTTGCGCCTGCCTTTGCATTCGGCGGCGTTGACATTCAAAAACAGATGCTGGAAAATGAGGGAGTGGAGGTCAAAGACGGAAAAGTGGACCTTAAAAAGTACGGCATGAAAAGTCAGTGAGAAATGGCGACAAACGGTCTGTCCACGGTGATTACACAGTTATATGTGGGGCAGACGCTTTTTACACGCCGTGCAATCTCGGATTTTATTTCCTTTTCGGTGAGTTTTATATTATACGGAACCACACAGTCAAATATTATGTTCGTATGCGTTGCGCCGTCCACCACTCTGAGGTCGTGTATGCTCAAATCGGATGAAAATTCATTTATTATTTCGCAGAGCAAAGCCCGTATTTCGCATATCCTGCTGTCCGATGCGGTGACGGGGTCCAGGTGTGCCACCAAATGCAAGCCGTCATTTTCCAAGAAGTCTTTTTCTATGTTATCCAAAATATCATGTGTCCGCAACACATCTTCTTCGGCGGATACTTCCACATGCACGCTTGCAAAACGCTTTCCCGGACCGTAATCGTGTACTATGAGGTCGTGTGTGCCTAAAACTCCGTCATAACTCAATATCTTATCGTGAATGTGTTGTACGAGTTCGGGCGAGGGTGCAGTGCCCAAAAGTGGGTCTACGGTATCACGTATCATAGAAAAGCCGCTTATGAGAATAAATATTGCAACCGCAACACCCATGTATCCGTCAAGCTCCACATGGCAAAGTTCAGATATGATAGCCGAAGCTGCCACGGCACTCGTGGCAATGACATCATTTCTGCTGTCTGCCGATGTGGCAAGCAGGCTGCCCGAATCAATGAGTTTTCCTATTTCTCTGTTAAAAAACATCATGAAAAGCTTTACAGCTATGGAGATACCCAAAATCACGAAAGTCAAGACGCCCGTTTCCACTTCATGCGGATTTATAATCTTATCCACACTTGTTTTGAAAAGCTCCACACCTATCACCATTATTATGACGGCAACCATAAGTGCGGAGAGATATTCGTATCTGCCGTGTCCGTAAGGGTGTTCTCGGTCTGCAGGGCGTGAAGCGAGTTTGAAACCCATGAGGCTTATTATGTTTGACGATGCGTCCGAAAGGTTATTTACGGCATCTGCGGTTATGGATACCGATTTGGAAATGAGTCCTGCTGCAAGCTTCCCGAAAAAAAGCAGGATGTTGCAGAAAATACCCATGAGGTTACAACACTTGCCGTAAGACGCACGAACCTGCGGATTTTTTATATCGTCGCCGTTTTTTATGTGTTTGGATACAACACCCGTTATAAAACTCATGCGTAACTCCTATTTCTTTAAAGTCACAACAGTAACACCAGCGTCACCCTGACCGTAACTGCCCATTCTGAAAGATTCCACACGCTTGTGGTGCCTCAGATGCGCTTGAATGCCTGCACGGAGCGCACCCGTGCCTTTTCCGTGGATTATGCTGACTTCCGAAAGTCCTGCTGCGGAAGCGTCGTCCAGATACAGGTCTACAATGGGGATTGCCTCATCCACCATGTTCCCACGAATATCCAGTTCAAGGCTGACACTCTTGCGCTTGGGTTTTGTGCCGCCTGCATTTTTTAATTTTGTTGATTCACGAGCATATCGCAAATCGGAAAGCGGAACAGTCATTTTCATTATACCCACACGCACCTGCACATTGCCACGGCTGTCGGGGAGGGTGAGAACCTTTCCCTCGTTGTCAAGGCTCAAAACTTTCACGGTCTGACCCACCTCCACATGTGTGAGCGGTTTTCCGTCATCCTGTGCCTGCATGAGCTGCTCTGCATATTCGCCTTCCTGTTTACGCAAAGAATCTCTGGAATTTTGTATAGCACGCTCCACACTGCTTTGGTCTGCGGTTTTGACACGCCTCAGTTCTCGTATTATGCGTTCCGACTCGTCCTTTGCCTGTGCTACAATGCGCCGTGCTTCTTCCTTTGCTTTTTTGCGATACTTCTCCTGTTCTTCCTCATGCTTTTTACGCATCGCCTCGGCTTCTGAACGCAATGCGTCCAGTTCTTCACGTGCCTGTTGTGCAAGTTCACGCTCACGTTCTGCCACTTTGCGGCTTGTGTCTGCACTTGTTATTATATCTTCCAACTTTACATCGGAATCCTCTAAAAATTCCTTTGCCCTCTCCGTGATTTTGCTCGAAAGACCGAGTTTACCCGATATTTCAAATGCATTGGACTTTCCGGGTATGCCTATGAAAAGGCGGTATGTGGGTGATAGCGTGCCCACATCAAACTCCATGGATGCATTTTCCATACCGTCACGGGCAAGTGCAAACGCTTTTATCTCGCTGTAATGGGTGGTTGCCAAAGTAATGCAGCCGTCCTGTGACAGCTTTTCCAAGATGGCCATTGCAAGTGCAGCACCCTCCACGGGGTCTGTGCCTGCACCCAGTTCGTCTAAAAGTATGAGGCTGCTCTGAGGGTTGTATTCTGACCTATCCAATATATGCACTATATTTTTCATGTGTGATGAAAAAGTGGAAAGGCTTTGTTCGATGCTCTGTTCATCGCCTATATCGGCAAAAACATTCTCAAAAAACGAAAGCTGAGTACCCTCATTTGCAGGCACAAACATGCCCGACATGGCAAGCAGTGTAAAAAGACCCACGGTTTTGAGGGTTACGGTTTTGCCGCCCGTATTGGGACCCGTGATGATGAGAGTGCGGAAATCTTCGCCCAGCCAGATATCAAGCGGAACTACTTTTTCACGTGGGATAAGCGGATGTCTGCCACGCACAATGCGGATATTGCCGTTTTCGCACACATGCGGCATTACGGCACGCATTTCCTTTGCGAGCTTTGCCTTTGCAAAGGTTACATCTATTTGACCCAACACCGTGAGGCTCTTATATATATCCTCGCTGCAAGGTGCTACAAGCCCTGTAAGCCCTGTTAAAATGCGCTCTATCTCGGCCTTTTCTTCGGCGGCGAGTTTTTTCAACTCGTTGCCGAGTTCCACCACGGGCATGGGTTCTATAAAAAGTGTTTGACCCGAACCTGACTGGTCGTGTATGAGACCGGGTATATTTCCCCTGCAATCTGATTTTACGGGAATTACAAAACGTCCGTTCCTCAGGGTTATAAGGGGTTCTTGCAAGTATTTTTGATAAGTCTGTGAATGAATGTATGTATTTAATTTTTCTCTTATTTTTTCGTTTGCAAGTCGCATATGTTTGCGTATTCTTGCAAGTTCGGGTGAGGCATGGTCTGCAATTTCATCTTCGCCCAATATGCAGCGATTTATTTCGTCCTCGGCATAATCGCATGTTATGAGCATATGTGCCATGGAGAGAAGTCCTGTTCCCACATCGGAGCGAGTGAGAGACTCCCTGCAATTTCGTATTGCACGCAAGGCACGGCTTATGGCCAATAAATCGTTTGCGGAGAGAAAAAGCACCGCCCTGATGCGCTTTAACTGTGAACGTACATCGGGAAAGTCATCCACCGGGCTGCAACCGCTTCTGATATACACCGTTTCCGCCTGTGCCGTGAGGTCGAGTGAAGCGCGCATTTCATCTGCGCTTTTACATGGTGTGAGGCTTTCACATAACTCACGGGACACACAGCAGCCTGCGTGAAGTGTGAGCATGGAAATAATTTTATCGTATTCCAAAGTTTTGAGTGTTGCAGTTTCCATAAAAAATCTCCGTGTTTTTAGGTTCTTCCCATTATAACACTTGAAAAACACTTCGGCAAGGGCGTAACGGAATTTGCGCATTGAACATGAAAAAAACGCTGTTTACGGGCGAAAATATATTATTTTGCATATAGTGTATTTAATGGCAAAAGGATTGACGAAAAGAGTAAATGGCGTTATACTGAAAAAGTCATATTTATATGGTAATATTAGGAGGGTTTATAATGAAAATATCCGAAAAAGCATTGAAGTGCAATCTCTCACCTATGCGTAAGTTTCATCCCTATGCAGTAGCTGCAAAGGAAAAAGGACGCAAGATTTATCACTTGAATATAGGTCAGCCCGACATAGCTACACCGCCCGCATATTTTGATGCAATTAAAAACTTTGAACAGCCTGTTTTAGAGTATGCAGCATCACCCGGAATGCCCGTTATGATTGAGGCTGTACGCAACTATTATGAGAAAATAGGTGTTCATTATGACGCATCGGATATTCTCATTACCACAGGCGGCAGTGAAGCTCTTTCCATGCTTATGCTCTGCATCTTGGACGAAGGCAGTGAAGTAATAATCCCTGAGCCTTTCTATCCCAACTATAACACATTTGTAAAGGCTGCAGGCGACGTGATTCGTCCCATCCGCACAAGACCCGAGGACGGTTATCATTACGCAACTCGTGAGCAGATAGAGCCGCTTATAAATGAAAAGACACGTGCTATCATGTTCACAAACCCCGGAAACCCCACAGGTGCTGTTCTCACACATGAGGAAATGCGTCTTATTGCAGACATTGCAAAGGAGCATGACCTGTATGTAATCGGTGATGAAGTTTACCGTGAGTTCGTATATGGCGGTGAAAAGCTGGCAACCATAGGCGAGTTTGATGACATAGCACAGAATGCCATTGTTATAGATTCAGTTTCTAAGCGTTTCAGCGCATGTGGTGCAAGAATCGGTGCGCTCATTACAAAGAACAAGGAAATTATTGCAAACGCTCTGAAATTCTGTCAGTGCCGTCTTTCCGTTGCAACACTCGACCAGGTGGCATCCGCTGCACTTTATACCGTGGGAAGCGACTACTTTGAAGCAGTTCGCAAGGAGTACAAACTCCGTCGTGACACAGTTATGAAGAAACTCAGCCAGATTCCCGGCGTTATTTGCGAAGAACCCAAGGGTGCATTTTATCTCATGGCAAAACTGCCCGTAGACAGTGCAGATGCATTCCAGAAGTGGCTTCTCACAGATTTTGAAGACAACGGCGAAACAGTTATGTGCGCTCCCGGTGAAGGATTCTATGCAACACCCGGTATGGGCGTGAGCGAAGTGCGAATCGCTTATGTGTTGAAGCAAGCAGACCTTGAACGTGCAATGGACTTGCTGGCTTTGGGTATAAAGAAGTATAACGAAACACATTGATTTAAGATAAAATTAAAAACACGGGAAGCTAAATTCTTCCCGTGTTTTTATATGTGACGATTTCAGTTGCGTTGCAAATTTTCTTCCGGACAGGTCAGGATTTCCGAAATGCGCTCTCTGCATGGAATGACCATTTGTATGCCTTTGTTTATGACGCTTATGTTCGTATGAGTGCCCGAAAAGGAATATTCACCGTCCAAGCTCCAATCCATTCCCGACTGCGAGTAGATGTCTATATTATCCGAACTGCCGAAATACAGTGTGTCACTTTTATAATTATACGATGTTATGGCGTTCATTGCCTTTACAACATCGGAAATGTTATTCGGCTTTTTTACAAAAAGATATTCAAACCGTCCATCATCTAATGATACATCGGCGGGGTCTATGCTTATGACGCCGCCCAGAGAGGTGGTATTTGCCACAGCACCGAATATGAATGTGTCGTCTATGGTTTCACCGTTCACTTCTATACGCATACTATGTTCATGAACAGATGTTATATCTTTTATACCCTCCAAAAGGTATGCAGCAGAACCCAACAGGTTTTTTGCATTCTGGTCGGTAGAATAAGACGCCTTGGTGAATATACCGAATGATGCTACATACGAAAAGTATTTGTGGTTGAAGCGACCTATATCAATGTGTGCGGTATTGCCTGTGACAGCGTCCTTTGCCGCAATGGGTATTTCACGTGAAAAACCCAAAGTGGCAGCAAAATCATTGGTGCTTCCTGCCGGTATGTATGCAAGCGGTATGTTACTGCCCGAATCTAAAAGTCCGCTTATAACCTCATTTAACGTGCCGTCGCCGCCTGAGCATACTACGAGGTCGAATTTCTCTTTCTGCGCAATGTGCGCCAACTCCACGCCGTGGCCTTGCCTTTGTGTAAATTCCACCGTTACGGAATATCCTGCACGTGCAAGCTCATCTAAAATTGCAAACATATGCTGGCGCACACGCTTTTTTCCTGCGTTTGGGTTCACTATTAAAAGAGCCCGCTTGATTTTCATTATACACATGCCTCCCTATGTGCCGATTTGTAAGCAGGCAGAGAAATCCACTGCCTGCGAGAGTTTTACATTTTATTCGATTATCAGTCATCTTTTTCGGAAGTGTCCGAGTCTTCGGTATCCTCAGATTTTCCTGAATCATCCGAATCTTTCACATCCGTATCTTTGTCCGAATCCGAATCATCCGATTTTTCCGTATCGTCTTTCCCAGATTCATCGTCTGTGCTTTCCGAGCCTGTGGGATACGAGTCGTTCTCATCTTCCTCGGTGTTGTCGTGGGTATCGCCCCAAGTGTAACCGGGCTGATTTACGTGGGTGAGAATCTCATCTTTCGGGAAAGTCTTTATGGCATACACTGCTGCCACCGAAAGTATAACCGCAATGATGAGAATGTAAATAATTCGCTTTATAATCTCAGGGTCAATTTCTAAACTGGTACGCACTTTGACGCCGCCGCCTGAACTTATGGGCTTTATCTTCGCATTTTTGTTACCCACCGTATCCACCTGCTCATTTATACGCAGTGCAAGTACGGTTATATTATCCTTGCTGTCGAATTCATTGAATGCAGCTTTTGCCACGCGTTCTGCGCTCTTGGATATATCCACGCATGTTTGCAGTCCCTTATCTATATCTTCTGGGGTCATAAATTGTACAACACCCGGAGATGCAAGCACGAATACATCGGTGTCTTTAACATCTATCACATCGTAAAACTGCATGATATCAGTCTTTCCGAATGACATGTAGCCTATTTTACGTGTAACCTTGCTCTTTGACGAGTGATTTTTCAGCATTTCACGTGTGAGCGCACCACGAGCAATGAGTTCTTCTCCCTCCGTGTGGTCGCATGTGAGCTTTTGCATCACGCCGTCTCGGCGCAAATATACTGCACTGTCGCCCACATTGCCGAAAATTGCTCTGCCGTTGTATATGAGAAGAACCGCTGCCGTTGCACCCATTTTAGAGGTGGGTTCATCTTCCATAACGGATTCAATATCGAGGTTTGCTGCCGCAAGTGCCTCATTTATAATCTCTGCAACTTCCGACAAGTCGTTTACTTCTTCAAATTTTTCACGAACATCCCATAGGTGACGGCACACCAGTTCCGACGCTGTTTCGCCCGTGGTTTTAGTTCCTGCTCCGTCCACAACCGCGGCAAATATGGGGCCTTCCAAAAGTCCCGCTGCCGAAGCTGCGTCATTGCCGTGTTTTTCGGGAAGTATCTGCCCGTTCAAGAGGAAATTATCTTGATTTCGGGTTCTTCTGCCAATCAAAGTGCAAGCTGCACCTCTGTATTCCTTCATACTTTTCAGTCCTCAATATAAGCGTTTGCAAACGGTGCATACAAAGCACCATGTTGTCATTATATACTAAGGAACATTATATGTCAAATACTTTGTGTTAAAAAAGATGTCAAACTATCACAGAAATATTCGGAAATCGGTTGTTTGTTCAAAAAAAGATGGCAGATACACATGTACTATATTTCTGCGGAAGATCTAACGACAGAGAGTCTATACATGTCTATACCGTCCGATATGGCATGGGCAAGCAGCATTTGATATTCGCTGTTACACAGTTTTTCTTCTTCGGCAGGGTTGGAGAGAAAGCCGCATTCCACAATGACAGCAGGTATTTTGCTATCCCGTATCACATAATAATTTCCCGTATTTATATGTCTTTTCGGTATTTCAAGTGTGTTGCAGAGGCATTGGATTATGCAATCGGCAAGTGTTTGCGATGCAGTATCGCCCTTTGTATAAAACACCATGGGACCGTGTACAGCCGAATCTTTAAATTTATTCATGTGTATGCTGACGGTGATATCTGCGCCCGTTTCGTGCATCAACTTGCGGCGTTTTGCCATATCTTCTTTTTTCGTCTCTGCTATTGCATTTTCATCGTTTCGTGTAAGTGTTACGCTGTAATTTTTAGCAATTAAAAGGTCTTGTGTAAAGCGTGCTACGGCAAGGTTTATCTCCGCTTCGCCTATCCCCGTCCTTGTTCCCGATGCTCCACGGTCATAGCCGCCGTGTCCCGGGTCAAGCACCACATGGCATACAGGCGTAGGACTCGGAGTGGGGGAGACAGGCTTTATTATGTTGTTGCCGTCGCTCTGTTTTGAAGAAAATCTGGAGAGCATAATCATAAGGAGCACGAATGCTCCCACGAATATAAGCGCAACGAGTCTTATGCGCAAAGAGTTTTTTATGTTCATATTATCACCCGATAATATTTATGCGTATACCCTTTGCATTATTCTGATTCCGAATAAATCTCGTTATAGTAGCTATCTAAAAAGAAATTGAGGTTACTGCACTTTTTCAGTGAGTTTGTTCCACTCATTATGTGATTCCATGAGCTGTCATAGTCGCCCTTTGCCGCAACGCTTTTATCGCACAACAACTCCATGAGTCCGTACGGGTCGTCTGCAAAACTGTCGGCAAAGCGTTCTGCAAACTCCACCTTATTGGAACTGCGAACATGGCCGCCCTCATTCTGGGTGACGTGTTCTAAGTTTCTCGACATGAAGTAAATGTCATACGGTATGCCCATTATGCTTTTCTTTTTTGCCAACACCAGAGCAGAATTTCTCCGTCTGTGATGTCTGGCTACGGTTTCTTTATACTCGCCCGTTTCTATTCTGTCGGAGTAGTATGCTATGCCGCTTTGTTCCCTACTGAAAACCCTGTCATCGGGAATGAATGAGCCGTCGGTATCCACTATATGCACTATCTGAACGAAGTCGCTTTTTTTATAGTTGTACTTCACCATGAGTGTTCGTATTTGCTCGGAAACCGCCTTTTCAGCCCCGTTTCCGCTGCGGCTCAGGCAGTCACCGTGCATGACTGCGAATCGGATGCTGTCTGAGCATATAAGGCGTGACATGGGAAGTTCCAGTGCTATTTTATCCGACACTCCCTCCACTATGAATACCACCACTCCCTTTTTGCCGTAACCCGTCATTGCACTTGCTCCCTGCACTTTCTGAATGCAAAAGCAATCTCTGCCGTGTTTGCATTCTCATACACATTTTCTGAAAGTCCTCCAAGCATTATATGGCGCAAATATGAGCTGCGTAGATTTTTATCACGGCTGTTTATGCGAATATATCTGTTGTCGGGATTGGTGGTGGTGAATACGAGTGCGTCTTGTGCTATCATCTCCAATGGGCGAAGATTATGTGATGTGAAAATGAGCTGACCCTTTCCGCTTTCTTCAATGCATGATAAAAGCTCGCCCAACAGGAACTCAAAAACGCCTGCATCCATCTCGTCTACCACTACGCATACACAATAGCTGTTGTACATTGCAATCAAAAGATTTAAAATGGAGATTATTTTTTTGATTCCCTCCGATTCATAGCGAAGCGGTACGGATAAATCCTTTCGGCAAGACATGAGTTCAAAGCGTACACCCTCTCTGCCGTCACGCATCATTTCTCTTCCGAACTCGTGTGAAGTGAGCGTAAGCCCGGGTATAATAACATTCATGACCGTACTCATGGATGTTAGTTGGTTCAAAAATTTTGCATATGCATCCGATGGCATTACCGTGGGTTCTGTGAGGAGAATCCTGCAAGCGGATGTGTCTGAAAGACTCTGTGCAGGCAACACAAACTCCATGGCGGTGGAGTCATGGTTATAACTTCCCACTATGTACAGACCACGCTCGGCAAAAGCAGACAATGTGCGCACCGCATATGAGATGGCATCATTTTCGGAGAACAGAAATTGTATAGCGGGTGTTGAGAACAAAAAGGATCGACATTCACGCATACAAAGGCGTTTTTCCACTTCAAGCTCCAGTCTTTGCGTATTGCCTATGGCAGAAAGGCGTTTTTTCGGTAAAATCACATGTTCCGAATCGGCTCGGAACTGTACCTGACCCAAGTTCTTTTTTCTGCCGTCGGTGTGGGCATAAATCACGAGTTTTTCGGAATTTAAGGCGGCATCGGCGGAGGTGTTCAGCGAGAAAGTGTATTTTACGGTGTATTCATCCGAGTCATCTTTTATGAAAAAGGAAAATACTGCTGTTGCACAGTCGGCTGTTTTCGTGATATAATTGACAGCATCAGTTGGGAGCGACGCACCTGCCATGAGCAGCTTTAAAAAACTTAAAGTGTCCAGGACTGCGGTTTTGCCCGAACCGTTCTGACCGAAGATACCCGTGATGCTTGCGCTCTCACGCTCAGGCGATGGGGCGGTTTGTGTAGGCATTTTGATTTTGCCGTGCCTTACATTTTTGAAGTTGCATAGTTCTATTTCGGAAAGCCGTATAAGCATATTCTTCGCCTCCTTACTTTATCATTATACACATATTACAATACGAGGTAAACAGTGAAACACGAAAAAAGTTTAAAATCGGCATATATTCATGCATTTATATTTACGGGTTGTATACTCCTTGCAATGGTAATCCTGACATTGGCGGGCCATGCCATATTGCAAAACATAGGCAGAGGCAGGGATTATTCGCTTCCCGAGTATGTGGATGTGCAGCTCATTCGCATAAACGGACGTGCGAGACGGGGAGAAAAATTAAACGGTGCGGTGAAGGACATAGTCATACATTATGTGGCAAACCCCATGACCACTGCGCAAAACAACAGGGACTACTTCAACAATCCGGATACCACGGTGAGTTCTCACTTTGTGGTGGGGCTTCAAGGCGAGGTTATACTCTGTGTGCCGCTTGATGAGAAATCATCCGCAAGCAACGACAGAAACGGCGATACCATATCCATAGAAGTCTGTCACGAAGACGAATCGGGCAAGTTTAACGGGAAAACGTATTCTGCCCTTGTAAAACTCACTGCATGGCTTTGTGATGAGTTCCACCTCACATCCCACAATGTCATACGCCATTATGATATTACGGGAAAACTCTGTCCGCTTTATTTTGTGGAAAATGAAAATGAGTGGATTGAGTTCTTAGATGATGTAGAAGCTGCACGAAGCAAGTAAAAAACAAAAAAAGCGAAGCGTGATTTTACGCTCCGCCTTTTTTTACGCCAATTTTTACATGTTCTGTTTGTGTGCCTTGAAGCATTCATCGCAATAAATGGGTCTGCCGCCCTCAGTAGGTTCAAAGGGAACCTGAGCAGGCTTTCCGCACTCTGCGCATATCACATCATGCATCACACGCTCGCCGCTGCGGCGTGCTTTGCGCTTTGAATCACGGCAGCTTTTGCAACGCTGTGGCTCGTTCATAAGCCCCTTTTCTGCGTAAAACTCCTGCTCGCCCGCTGTGAATACAAATTCTGAGCCGCAGTCTTTACATGTTAAAGTCTTGTCTTCGTACATTGTTAAACATCCCTTCATATTTTTTGTGCTATTATACATAACAACAGTTCCATGTTAGCACAGTTTATTTCAAAATTCAACGGCTTTTTTTACTTATTTTGTATATTTTGGAATGCCGCCGTCTTTTGATGTATTATTCAAACATGTATGAAACCTCTTTTAGGAGTTTGGCTATCTTCAAATGCTGTGGGCAAACGGATTCACACTTTTTGCAAGCTATGCAATCCGATGCTTTTCCGTGTGTTTCGCACAGGGTTTCATAGTAGCCTTGCTGAACGGTGAACGGCTTTTTTATTTCCTGTTTTTGTGCGTTGAAAAGTGCAAAATACTGGGGTATTGCAATCTTTTTCGGACAACCGTCCACGCAGTAGCCGCATGATGTACAAGGGATTGTTACGGAGTCGTTTATTATCTTCACGACAGAAGCCACAGCAGCTTCTTCTTCCTCGGACAGGGGACGGAAATCCTGCATGTAACTCATGTTATCCTGCAACTGACTCATATCGGACATTCCGCTGAGTACCATGAATACGCCCTCACGACTTGCGGCGTAACGAATTGCCCAAGATGCTACGGACATATCGGGGTGAATGTTGCGGAAAGTTTCCTGAGCTTTTTCGGGGATATTCACAAGTGTGCCGCCTTTTACGGGTTCCATGACAATTATGGGCTTATTATGCTTCCGTGCGACTTCATAACATTCACGTGAACGTATGCCTTTATGCTCCCAGTCTATGTAGTTGAGCTGCAACTGTACAAACTCCACTTCGGGGTGATTGGTTAGAATTTCATCCAAAAGTTCGGGAGAGCCGTGGAAAGAAAATCCCATTTTTTTCACCTTGCCTGCCGCCTTCATTCTGCTCACAAACTCAAAGCTGTTGAGACGCATGGCGTTTGCATAATTATCGGTATCCAGACTGTGCAGGAGGTAATAATCAAAGTAGTCAACACCGCACTTTGTCAGCTGTTCGTTGAATATCTTCTCGTTGTCTTCTTCTTTTTTGAGAAACATGACGGGCAATTTGGAGGCAACGGTGAACTTGCTTCTGTCATGACGTTTTACGAGAGTTTCGCGCAAAACAATTTCGCTGGTGTAACTGTGATACATGTATGCTGTGTCAAAGTAGGTGAATCCCTGTTCCAAAAAAGCATCTACCATTTGTTCTACTTGTTTTATGTCCACACTCTTTGCATCCTCCTTATTCAAAAGAGGCAAACGCATAAAACCGAATCCTAAATTTTTCATAATGACATATCCTTTCAATTTTTTCATATTATAACATTTTATATATACCGTGCGCAAGTTCAATATAAACAGGTATATACCTACATATTCATATCTTGCCACATTTTCTGTGTCATGTAATTCGTATGGCTCACTCTGACTTCATTCATGAGCGGCACAGGGTCAGCTTCACATGTGTGGTGATACACGAATCCCAGCTTTTCCTGTACCCGTTTTGACTTTGTGTTGCCGTCAAAGTAGCCGCACCATACCGTGCTCATTGCAAGGTCATGGAAAGCTCGGTGCAAAAGTGCTTTTGCGGCTTCCGGTATGAGCCCACGACCCCAGAACTCACGACCTATCCAATATCCAAGTTCGCACTCGTCATCATTGTGAGTGCGTGCCGCATGGCCGTGGAGCATCAGTTCCACAGCACCTATTGCCACGCCGTCGGACTTTAAACACACGGCATAGCATTCCTCGCCCGAGAGTATGTTTTTTATGACATCACGGCTTTCTGCAACATTCTTGTGCGGATTCCAGCCCGCAATGGGACCTACCTCGGGGTCTTTGACAACCTTGTACAGGCTTTCTGCATCCGATTCATTCCACGGTCGTAATATGAGTCTTTCTGTGAAAATCAACATTCCCTTTGCCCTCATATATGACTCAGAACCAGCGTTCCACCGCCCATGCCACGGCATCATGGTCACAGTCGGGGGAGATTACGTCTGCACTTTTGAGCACTTCATCCTGTGCGTTTTGTACGGCGATTCCTACGCCTGCACTTTTTATCATGGGGATGTCTAAGAGACTGTCGCCCATTGCCACGGTGTCCTTTATATCCACGCCCAAGTACTTGCATATGCTCATGAGTCCCGTACCCTTGTCCACGGTTGGGTTGTTTATTTCTATGAATGAGCGGCCCGATGCGGAAATGCCGAGTTCGCCCTGAAATGCGTTTTCAAATACAGAAATATTAGACCTCAAATCCGATTCGGGTGTAAAGCACAGCACCTTTACCACGTCTTCAAAGAGCATGTTTCGCATATCGGGTTCTATGATGCATTCTTTAAGTTTAAGATACTTCATATAGCGGTCGGTGTAAGGATTTTCGTATTCGGTTATCACTTTGTTGCCTTGATATATCTGTGCGACAAGTCCGAGTTCATGGGCAATGTCAAGAGCTTTTTTCAAAAGCACGGGCGACATGGATACGGACTTTATTATCTCTCCCTTTCGCATATCGGTGAGGACTGCGCCGCCAAAGCAACTGCATATATCGTGTACGGGGAGCATTTCCCATACGGGCAAAGCGGCATCGGGTGAGCGGCCTGTGATTATTACGGCATATCCGCCTGAGTTCTGTACGTATTCAATGGCACGCCTGTTTTCGGGCGAGATGCTTCCGTCAAGGGAAAGTGTGGTATTATCAAGATCGAGTGCGAGCAGTTTCATATATCCCTCCTACATAAAAAGTTTCTTTTCCAATTCGTTTTTCAGCTTCTTGTGTGAGTTTAAGATGAGCAACACCACTGAAACCGCAGCACACGGAATAAGCACCAAGTGCGACCAATGCAGTACGATTCTGCCATGTATAAAATCACTTATCACAACCTCGGTTGCCATGGTATACAGTCCTGAAAACAGCGTAAAAATACTGAGTTTCAGCAGTTTGCTCAAAGGCTTTGTGCGTAGCACCAAGGTGAAAAACAGGGCGAAAATTCCCGTAATTATGCACAGCGGCAGTGCGAGAGTAAAAGCCCAATTCCCATCGCACAGACTGCATATGAGCCATAGGTAGAGAAAAGCGGCAGCCGTATCGGTGAGAATAAAAAGATAGGGATTTTTTTTGGTGAAAAAAGCGGGTAGCAGTGCAGTCACAAAAAAGAGTGTGATTGCGCCCAAAACGTAAAGTGACCAGGTGAGTTTACCCGAATCTGCCAGGTTACATATGACAGAGATTGCCACGGGGATTATGAGAAGTACGGATATCACGGTGGCGAGCAGCTTAAAATCCACCTTTACGGTGTGTATGGTTTCCATTGATTTTTTTGGCTCAACACCGAGTGAGCAGTCGTATTTTCCAAAAGTTTTGGGATTCAGAACGGGTGTGTCGCATAATGGGCAACGCTTTTGACTTTCTGTAAGCTCAACACCGCAGTTCACGCAGTATGACATTATATTTCCTCCTCGTATATGTTATTGCTGTCTATGAGTACATGCACACCTTCTTTCACCAAAAGTGTGAAAAATTCTTTCTCCAATTTGCTCTCACGTATGGTGCGTACAAAGTTTATGTACAGTTTTTCGCCGTATGTGACTGTACCTATTACCACCTTGTTTTTTGACAAAGGCCCTACTAAAAAGTCCAAACGGTCTATGTGACGTGCCATTTCCATGGGGATGTTGGGACGACCTAAATTTGAAAACGTGGTAGCCGTTTTTCTGTCCCCCACGCTTTCAAAGACAGCTTTCATGGCGATATTCTTTATAAAAAGCGGCACTATACGCAGGAGCATGTTTCTTTCCGACCGCACATTGGTGGAGAATTTGGCATTCATCATTTTTTCTGTGTTTTCAAGCTGCATTTGGCAATGCACAATCTCGGCTATTTCAGCGATTTCATAATTGCCGAGCCGGGGTTCTATACCCACATTTACATAGCTTGCAAAGTTTCGCTTTGTATTTGTGTCGGGGTAAAAACGCCTGAGTGATACGGGAACTCCCACTTTTACGGGGCGCAATTTGCCGCATGACTCCCTCTCTTGTATGTTTGAGATTGCCTTCACTGTTACGGCAGCCAAATATTCCGTGAGTGAAACGCCGCATTCTTTTGCCTTTGCAAGCGCTTGTGACACATTCAAGATGCCCGTCACGGTATGTATATTTTCGGGTGACTCCTGCGTGCCTTTTATGTGGAATGAATCGGGTTCTTTGCGAGAGAGGTACTCATATCTTGCGTATTTTAAGAAAGCGTCCTCTATTTCATTCTCCTCAAAATCACGTGTGCAATCCAATATCGTACCGTCCCTCGGTATCTTCTCACCGTATTTTATGCGTATGTATTCGGCAGCCAAAGTGAGCAAGAAACTCATACCGCCCGTACCGTCGGTGAGTATGTGGAAAAATTCTGCGGCGATGGTTTTATGAAAATATCTTATGCGAATCATGAACCCGTCGTTTTCTTTCAGGTTCATGCGTACACACGGATTCTGTACATCTTGTTGAAGGGCAGGGGTGGAGTCCATGTGTTGGAGATAGTACCAAAAAAGCCCCGCTTTCAGGCGTACCGCCATGGTGGGGAAACGTCTGAAAGTAATCTCCTTTGCTTTTTCCAAAACCGTAGCGTCAATCTCGTCTTTCAGCGTGACGGACACACGGAACATGGCAGTCCAATTACTGCGACGGGAAGCAGGGTATATTTTACCCGCGTTATCCACTTTTATCCAGTCAAGATTTTTTGTTTTCGTACTGCTCATATATCAGTTGTCGGAAAGTTTTTTGTTGAATGCGAGCATGACATTTTTGCTCACTTTCAGCACTCTGCGGTCGTATGTAAAAAGTCCGTTGGTTTCGCCTTCCACATCGGAGAGCTGAGTATAAACGGCAGCGGAAAGCCCGAGTGCCTTTGCGGGGATTATCTCGTCCTCGTACAGCCGTGTCAGCTTTTCTTCCAAATCCGTCCGAGTCTGAGTTTTCACATACCCGAACTGCTTTTGGGCAAAAAGATGCCCTTCCACCGCAAGGTTATATCCGCCAAACTCTGACAATACTACGGCTCTTTCATACTTATCCGCCTCATACACATAAGGGCGGCAGTACACGTGTATGCTCTGAACATCGCTGCCATGACGGTCATGCCAACCGCTTGCATGGTCGATGCACCGTGTATTGTCCAAATCACGTATTCGTCTTACAGCTTCAAGTGAGTCGAACTGTCCCCAACCTTCATTAAAAGGTACCCACATGGCTATGCACGGTGAATTATATAAAAGATTTACCGTATCTTCAAGTTCACGGTAGTACGTTTTTCTGTTTTCCTCGGATAACCGTCCGAAAAGTGCGTAATTCTCTTTGCCGTCCGTGACTTCCTCTCCCGTGTAGTCGGGCGTTCTTATGTTATCTCCGCCGCACACCATGTCCTGCCAAACCAACATGCCGAGCCTGTCACAGTGGTAATACCACCTCAGCGGCTCTATCTTTATATGTTTGCGGAGCATATTAAAGCCCAACTCCTTCATAGTCATAATATCGCATATCATGGCTTTGTCGGAGGGCGGGGTCATGAGTCCGTCTGAGTAATAGCCCTGGTCCAAGAGTCCGTTGTGAAAATAGGGTTTCCCGTTCAGAAAAAGTCGCTTTATGCCGTCTTTGTCCGTATCCACGGAGAACTTGCGCATCGCAAAGTAGCTTTTTACCTCATCATCGCCTGCTTGTACTGTGAAATAGTAAAGATAAGGAGTTTCGGGCGACCATGCCTGCACGTCATGCAGCTTTATCACAAATGGGGTGTTCGACTTTGTTTCATACTCGCTGCCGTCATGGGCGAGTATGAGGCGTGTGTTGCAGTCTTCATTCGTATTCACTGTGATTTCCACGGAAGAAGTATCAAAGTCGGGCGTTATCTTCACGGATTCAATGTAGCACTTTGGGACGCTCTCTATCCAAGCACTTTGCCAAATGCCGCTTTGTGCCGTGTACCATATGCCTCTGTTTTCAATGCGTTGTTTGCCACGGGCTAAAAATCCTGAATCCTGTGCGTCATACACGCACACATTTATAACCGTTTCAGGCGTCACATAATCCGTGATATCACATATAACGGGCCAGTAACCGCCAATATGCTCAGTCAGTTTTGAACCGTTTACGAAAACTGCACAGCATGAATCCACTGCATCTAAGTGGAGCAATATTCTGCCACGGTTAAAACTCTTTGTGGGGTGGAATTTATACTGGTATATGAAAAGTTCATTTCCCGTAAGATGAAAATCTATGCCCGATAATTCACACTCGGGCGAAAAAGGCACGAGTATTTTGCCGTGCGGTGCAGAAAACGGCAGTGAACCCGTATTTTCATATGAGAACAAGTCATTTTTTTTCGTAATCGGGCGTACTATGTAATCCCATTCGCCGTTTATGTTTACGTAACTGTCCCTCACGAGTTGGGGACGGGGATATTCTTGAAGCACTGCGGTCTTGTCTATGTTTTCTCCCCAAACTGTTTTCATGAAATATCTCCTTTCAGTTCTTTATATGTGAAAAAGTGACAGCTATGGTATCTATGAGTGCGTTATAACTGCTTCTGCCCAGCATTATTCGCTTTGCAGCCACATCCGAAAAATCTGCTATGCCTTTTAAAAGCTGCGCACGGGTGAATTTGCGTGATATGGCACACAGGTCACGCAAGGCGTACCCACGCTTGCCCGTACCCGCTTCCAGTGCCGCCTGCGGTGCTTTTGCCTCCAACAAGTCGTATGCGGTAAGTGCAGCTTTCAAACAGCTCAGGAAGTAGCCTGCCACACCCATTGCCTCGGAGTTTCTGTCCTTGCCGCTCAAAATGCTTTCGAGCGATAAAAAACCGTCACGCATTTTTCCGTTCACAAAGTATGAGTATGTACTGTATAGCTGATATTCCGTGTTTTTTATAACCACATCGGAGATTATGGGCTTTGTGATAACCCCTCCGCTGCCCACATAATCACAGAGTTTACTCAGCTCATTTTTTATGCTGAGTATATCTTTTCCCACCACTTGATACATGAAAACTGCATCATTTGTGCCGATGGTACAACCTGCGTCAAGGGCGTGTTTCACTATCCAACGTGCTGCATCGGCTTCTGTCAAGTAATCAAAAATCACTTCGCCGCCTGCTGATTTTATCTTCTTCGTGATACCGAGCTTGCTGTCCGCCTTGCCCTGTATCATGAATACGAGTACGCATTCGGTGGGAATGGAATCCATGTACTCGGTGAGTTTTTTTGCATCTCGTTCCTTCGGTATGAATCGGCACAGCGTAATTCTTTTTTCCGCCATAAAGGGTGCGCTGTCACACGATGCTATTATCTCCTCCGCACTCCCCGATTCAAAAATGCTCAAATTAAGCTCTGAAAATTGCGGCAAAAGCAAGTTGCACAGCGTTTGAAACGCCTGCTCCTTTATGTATTCCTCCTCACCGTGGAAAAGGTATACGGGGCAAATTCGGTTTTCTTTTACGGACTTAAAAAATTCGTTGTGGTTCAAGAGCTACCTCCGAGTGTTGAGTAAAAAACTAATCTTTTTTGTGTTTGTTCTTATCGTGTATTTTAGCTTCCGCACCCAATGTGCCCGGCTTATAGTACACCTTGCCTTTTACATCGGGCGGCATGTATTCTTGCGCCACCCAGTGCCCTTCATAATCGTGCGGATATTTATAGCCTTTGCCGTTTCCCAGCGAGTCTGCACCCGAGTAGTGTGTGTCACGCAAGTGTACGGGTACGGGCTTATCTGCCGTATGTTCTGCATCTGCAAAGGCGGCTTCCATTGCCATGCATACCGAGTTTGACTTGGGACTTTCGCAAATAAAGATTATTGCCTGGGAAATGCTGAGCCGAGCTTCGGGCATTCCCACCATTTCGAGTGCTTGTGCAGCCGCTACCGCCTGCTGCATGGCGGTGGGACTTGCCATACCCACATCCTCCGATGCGTGGGCAATGAGTCGTCTGCAAATTATGCGTGGATCAACTCCTGCATATATGAGTCGTGCAAACCATGCAAGTGCCGCATTGCTGTCGCTTCCTCTGAGGCTTTTACAAAAGGCAGACAGCATATCATAGAACTGTTCATCGTCACAGTTTATTATCTTCTTCTGAATGGACTCTGCGGCTATATCGGCGGTGACATGTATAATCCCCGAATCATCGGGAGGCGTGGTCAAAACCGCAAGTTCCAGCGCATTGAGTGCTGCACGGGAGTCACCGTTTGCCGTGACTGCAATGTGCGTGAAAGCGTCGTCGTCAAATTTTACATTGTAATTTCCGAGCCCACGCTGTGTATTTCCGAGTGCACGTTGCATGGTTTCTTTTATATCGTCCGTGGAAAGGGGATAGAACTGGAAAACACGGCATCTGCTCACGATAGCACGTGTCATGGCTATCATGGGGTTTTCCGTGGTAGAGCCTATGAATTTTATCACACCGTTTTCGAGTGCAGGCAGTATGCTGTCGGACTGTGCTTTGCTCCACCTGTGACACTCATCGAGCAGGAGATATGTGCCTATGCCGTATAGTTGCAAGTCTTTTTCCGCTTGGTCTATGATGGCACGAACTTCCTTTACACCTGATGATACGGCATTGAGTTTTACAAACTTAGACCCCGTAGTATTTGCTATTATGGAAGCGAGCGTGGTTTTTCCGCAACCGGGAGGGCCGAAGAAAATGCTGGAATGGAGAGTATCCGTTTCAATGGCACGGCGCAAAAGTTTCCCCTTGCCCACTATGTGAGTTTGTCCCACAAAGTCGTCAAGTGAAAGTGGTCGCATTCTGTCTGCCAGCGGCGATGCTTTTCTTAAATTAGTGTCGAATAAATCCATGCTGCGCTTTACCTCAAAAAAATCTATATATAGAATGTGCAATTTCACGGCTTTGCGTGTATGGCACGATATTTTTCACATGTTGCGGTACTGCAAGTATAGCGTGTGCTTGTTGCTTCTTATTTTTCCTCAACACTTGTTGTACCAAATGGGTATTCCAAAAAAACTTTTAAGCTGTGTAAAAATCTTCTCATGAATAAATAGGCGGCAAAAGTCCCTTAAGACAATGCCGCCATAAAAATGTGAGTGTTAATTACTTAACAAGTTCTGCACCTGCTTTTAAGCCTTCAATGTTCAAGGGGATGAGTTTTTCCTTCTTGCCTGTGAAGGTGTGGCGCATTGCCTCCACGATGCCGTCCATGGTTACGCACTTTGTAGCCTCTGCAAAGGCACCGAGCATTACCATGTTACCCACTTTGGAGTTACCGAGTTTTTCTGCCACTTCATTCACGGGAATGTAGTGAACATGAATGTCTGTGCGTGTGGGTTTAACATCTATGATTGAGCTGTTTATGAAGAGGTGACCGCCGGGGAGGAGTACCTTTTCAAACTTTTCAAGTGAGGGACGGTTCAAAACCACAAGTCCTGTTGCCACAGTAACCACGGGTGATGCTACGGGCTCATCCGATACTACTACTGAACAGTTTGCCGTACCGCCACGCATTTCGGGACCGTATGAGGGAAGCCATGAAACTTCTTTGCCTTCAAGCATTCCTGCATATGCTATGAATTTTCCCATGAGGAGTGCGCCTTGTCCGCCGAAACCTGCAAAAATATACTTTTCTAACATTGGCTTAGTCCTCCTTCTTGTCGATGTCTTTCTTTACACCCAAGGGGTAGTAAGGAATCATGTTGTCCTCAATCCACTGCATTGATTCAGCAGGGCTCATACCCCAGTTTGTGGGGCAGTTTGATACAACCTCAATAAGAGTGAAACCCTTACCTGCAATCTGCATTTCAAAAGCTTTCTTTATAGCTTTCTTTGCTTTTATTATGTTTGCAGGGGTGTTTACGGAAACACGCTCAATGTATGCTGCACCCTCAATGGTTGCGAGCATCTCTGCAATGCGAATGGGCTTACCGCAGTGATTTTCATCACGGCCGTAGGGTGATGTGGTGGTAACCTGACCCACGAGTGTGGTGGGAGCCATCTGACCGCCTGTCATGCCGTAAATAGCGTTGTTTATGAAGATGGTGGTTATCTTCTCGCCTCTGTGTGCTGCCTGAACTATCTCAGCAGTACCTATGGAAGCCAAATCGCCGTCGCCCTGATATGTGAATACCACGTTATCGGGATGAACACGCTTTATACCTGTTGCACATGCGGGTGCTCTGCCGTGAGCAGCTTCCATGATGTCCAGGTTAAAATACTTATAACCGAATACAGCGCATCCTACGGGAACAACACCTATGGTCTTTTCCTGAACGCCTAATTCTTCTATAACCTCAGCCACCAGGCGGTGTACGATTCCGTGACCGCAACCGGGGCAATAATGCAATGTGGTATCTGTCAGTATGGGAGTCTTTTTGAATACTGTTTCCATATTATCTGACCTCCTTTACGATTCTTTCAACAATTTCTTCAACGGTGGGAACGAAGCTGCCGGGACGACCGAGGAAACCTACTTCCTTTTCGCCGTTTACAGCAAGACGTACATCTTCTATCATCTGTCCTGCGTTGATTTCAACATCTATAACCTTCTTTACGCTCTTCTGAGTGCAAACATCGTGCATCTCCTTTGTGGGGAACGGCCAAATTGTGATGGGGCGTACAAGACCTACTTTTATGCCCTGCTTTTCAGCCTCAGCTATTGCGCTCTTGCAGATACGAGCCACTGTGCCGTATGCTGTGAGGATAACTTCTGCGCCGTCTGTGTTGAAGCACTCCACCTTTGTTTCCGTCTCTGCAATCTTTGCATAACGAGCTTGCAGTCTGTCATTGAGCTCCTGCAATTCTTCATTTTCGATGTAGAGGGAGTTTATAACAGCACGGGGACGTGAGGACTTGGGTGACCAGCCTGTTGCTGCCCATGTCTTTTCGGGAATCTCACGCTTTGCCTGCTCTTTGAATTCCACGGGTTCCATCATCTGACCGATGATACCGTCTGCAAGTACCATAACGGGTGTGCGATATGTATCTGCCACATCGAATGCTTCCTGCATAAGGTCCACCGCTTCCTGTACTGATGAGGGTGCATATACCACGAGATGATAATCGCCGTGACCGCCGCCCTTGGTAGCCTGGAAGTAATCGCCCTGTGATGCCTGTATGGAACCGAGTCCGGGGCCGCCACGCATCATATTTACTATAACACAGGGGAGTTCTGCTCCTGCAAGGTATGAGATACCTTCCATTTTCAAGCTGACTCCGGGGCTGGATGATGATGTCATAACTCTTGCGCCTGCGCCTGCTGCACCGTAAACCATGTTTATTGCAGCTACTTCGCTCTCTGCTTGGAGGAAGCAGTGTCCTTCAAGCTTGGGCATACGGCGAGCCATATATTCGGGGATATCGTTCTGGGGAGTGATGGGGTAGCCG
>JAFSHG010000099.1 GCA_017440405.1 Clostridia bacterium | reverse complement strand
GTTCTATGCAAACGGAGTTGAGTACGAATACGAGATTGATGCAGAAACGGGAAAAGTCATAAGCTATGACAGCGAAAGAGACGATGACTGACAGGTGAAGCCAAAAAGAGAGAAGGCGGCGAAAGTCGCCTTTTTCTTTGTGCAGGGGGAAAAGACGGTGTACGGAGAACATTTTTTTGCTTCACCGCTTGCCTTGACCTGTGGCTTTCATGTATTGTATAATTACCTCACATAATGGTAAAGGAGATGATACACATGACGAAACAGGTCTGTATACGCAATCTTAAAATCGGGGGAGGTGCTCCCGTTTCCATACAGTCCATGACAAATACGGATACCCGTGACATAGAATCCACGGTGGCGCAGATACAGGCACTTGAAGCGGCAGGGGCGGACATTGTGCGCTTTTCGGTGTATGATGAAAAGTGTGCAGCGGCAATTCCGCATATAAAGGAAAGATGTTCCGTGCCGCTGGTTGCGGATATACATTTTGATTATAAGCTTGCAATTTTATCGGCTGAAAACGGAATAGACAAGCTCAGGATAAACCCGGGCAATATAGGCAGTTTTGAGAATGTAAAAAAGGTATCGGCATGTGCAAAGGCACATAAGATACCCATAAGAGTGGGGGTAAATTCAGGTTCTGTGGAGAAAGAATTGCTTGCAAAGTACAAATCTCCCACCGCAGATGCGCTGTGTGAAAGTGCATTGGGGCATGTGAAACTCTTAGAGGCGGCAGGCTTTACCGACATCGTAATATCTGTTAAGGCTTCAAATGTGAAAACCACTGTTGAGGCATACAGAAAGCTCTCGGGACTGTGTTCATATCCGCTGCATATAGGCGTTACGGAATCGGGTTTGGATGAGATGGGACTTGTGAAGTCGGCAGTTGGTTTGGGCAGTTTGCTCATGGACGGCATAGGCGATACCATGCGTGTGTCGCTCACGGGCGACCCCGTGCGTGAGATACATGCGGCAAAATACATATTGCGTGCACTGGATATGGAAAAGTCGGGTTGGGTGGATATAGTATCCTGCCCTACTTGCGGCAGAACCACGGGAAATTCCGAAGAAGTGATACATGCACTGCGTGATTATATCTCTGATATAAAGCCCAAACGACATGTAAAAATAGCTGTTATGGGATGCGTGGTAAACGGCCCCGGTGAGGCTCGGGAAGCGGACATCGGCATAGCATTTGCACCCCACGGTGCTGTGGTGTTCAGAAACGGCGTTGTGGCATACAGCGGTGAACGTGAGGACATGCTCCGCCGCTTCTTTGCAGATTGCAGAGAGGAGTGCATGAAGTGACTCCCGATATTATTGCAAAAATTCAGCCCGAAGGCTGCTGCATATCATGCATCGGCACGGAGTACCACAGAGGCGAGAAGAAGCTGGTCTTTTCGTTTGTTTGCGATACGCTCCTGACAGAAAGAGAAGTAAAACATATGCACAAAGAGCTGCAAAAGCTCATGCCGCAGGGCAGCGTATGTGAGTTGGATATTCATTATGATTGTTGTACTCAAAAGCTCACGGACAGTTTTGATTCTACCGTGTCCGTTCTGAAACAGCTCCTGTGCGAAGCTTTCCCCGAATGCGCTCCCATAATCAGAATATCCGAATGGATATTGAACGACTCACGCTCTGCCATTGTAGTGCGTGTCCCCGAAAACTTGCGCCTTCTCATGCGCACGCCCATAGCATACATGAAAAAACAGTATAAGTTGGGACTTGAAATAATCCTTGACGAAACGGACTCGGAGACCGATATGCAGTTTGATTTTTCAGAGCAAAAAGAAAAAGCACAGGTTGTATTGGGCGAGCCGTCAAAAGAAGTGCCGAGAGAAGAAAAAAAGGAACCCGAAGCTATCATCGTCATGGGCAAGGCCATATCCAAAAAAGCTCGCATAACACCCATCGGTGAGGTGAAAGGGAGCATGAAGTCCGTTACCGTTTGCGGTCATCTCGTCCCCATGACGGAGGATGAGGCAAAAAATGTTCCCGAGGACAGGATAAAGCGAGTTATTGCGGATAAAAATGCAGGAATATACATACAGCTTTTCTTTGCGGGACGAAAGTCATCGCCTGCTGAGAAAAAAGCCGCAGCGGAGAAAGTAAAATCCATAAACTCGGCATTCAAGGCTCACGGGGCGGGCGACTTTCTCATACACGGCAGGGTACGGACGGATGAAAAATCGGGCGAGGTTATAATTGTTCCCGATGATATAAATGCGGTGGAACGTGAACTCAGACAGGATATGTCACAGCGCAAGCGTGTAGAGTTGCATCTGCATACCAACATGTCGGAAATGGACGGCCTTACCAAGCAGGCGGATGCAATAGCCACGGCGTCAAGGTGGGGACACAGCGCCATTGCCATCACCGACCACGGCGTGGTACATGCATTCCCCGATGCCATGCGTTCGGCAGCGGAAGCAGGCATAAAACTTTTGTACGGCGTGGAAGGGTATCTGGTGGACGACTGTGTGCTGCTCAGTGTTGATGAAATAAAAGAACGCAGATTTGTATTGGTAGCCGTGATAGCTGCCATTGGCATGGGTGAGATGAATCTCCGTGAAATATCGGCATTGCGTCACGACACGGGCGAGGAGTTCCATACATATGTGAACACGGGTGTGCCTACGTTGAAGAGCTTTGAATATAAATTCGACTCAAAAGATATAGAAAATGCACCGCCTGCCGATGACGCTATACGTATGCTATGTGATTTTGTGCAGGGGTACACCGTGGTGACATACACACCCGATGAGTTTGAGTCGCTCTGTCATAAGGCGGCAAGCTACGGCATTGAAACGGATTTGCGGTACATAGATATGAAGTCGCTCATTCATTACATGTTTGCATCGCCCGACCCGAAGCACAGCACGGAACACATAGACAATGCCTTCTGTGCCCTTCGAGGTGAAAAAACAGAGCAGGGCCGTGAGTTGCTTTACGGCGAGGAAATGACACGCAAGACGAGGGAACTTTTCAATATCATATGCGAAAGGTTTGAAGCGGACGGATGCACTCTGCCGCTCATGCACGGAAGCCACGGCAGAAAGGAGAAAAAAGGGCGTTCGTACTACCACATCATACTCATTGCCAAAGACAGACAGGGCCTTAAAAATATGTACAGAATGATTACATATGCACATTCGGAGAATTTTAAGTATGTGCCGCGTATGCCGCGCAGTCTTTTCTCCGTGCGCAGAGGGGGGATTATACTCGGTTCTGCATGTGAAAAAGGCGAGCTTTTCCGTGCCATGCTCTCGGGTAAAGACGATGACGAGCTGAGGCGCATAGCATCTTGGTACGATTACATGGAGATTCAGCCCGTGGGCAATAACATGTTCATGGTGCGAAACGGAACGGCAAAGGATGCGGAGGAACTGAGAGATTTTAACAGGCATATACTCTCTGTGGCGGACAGTTTGGGCAAGATGACGGTGGCAACGGGCGATGTCCATTTCTTAGAACCCGAGGATGCACTGTTCAGGGCAATTATAATGCACGCACAGAATTTTGCCGATGCAGAAGAACAGGCACCGCTGTACTTTAAGACCACCGATGAAATGCTGGATGAATTTTCATACTTGGGCGAGGACAGGGCAATGGAAGTGGTGGTTGACAACCCGAACAAGATTGCCGACATGTGCGAGCCGCTCACGGCGTACCTGAATGACGAAAAGACGTATGCCCCCGTATTTCCCGGCGCAAATGAAGAACTTACAAACATGGCGATGAAGAAAGTGCACGAGATATACGGCGAAGATTTACCTGAGATAGTACAAAAGAGATTGGATTTTGAGCTGAAATCCATCATAGGTAACGGTTATGCCACGCTGTATCTCATGGCACAACGACTGGTGCACAAGTCCAACTCCGACGGATATCTTGTGGGTTCACGAGGCTCAGTGGGTTCGTCCTTTGTGGCATTTTTGGCAGGTATCACGGAAGTTAACCCGTTGTGTGCACACTATGTTTGTCCGTCATGTCATCACAGTGACTTTAATCACGGCAACTACTGGTGCGGCGCAGATATGCCCGACAAGCTATGCCCCGAGTGCGGAGAAAAATATGTGAAATACGGTTTTGACATACCCTTTGAAACATTCTTAGGCTTCAAAGGTGATAAGACCCCCGATATCGACCTGAACTTCTCGGGTGAATATCAGCCCGAGGCACATGCGTATACAAAGGTGATGTTTGGCGACGACCGTTCATTCCGTGCAGGCATTATAAGTACATTGAAGGATAAGACGGCTTTCGGATACGTGAAGCATTACTGTGAGGATATCGGCATAGACGCATCACAAGCGGAAGTACACAGAATGGTTATGGGCTGTGCGGGCGTGAAAAAAACCACGGGTCAACACCCGGGCGGCATGGTGGTAGTCCCTCCCGAATACGATGCGGAGGACTTCATGCCACTCCAATATCCCGCAAACAAGAAAGACGGAAACGGACTCATTACCCATTTCGACTTCCATGCCATGGATGATAAGCTGGTAAAATTGGATATATTGGGACATGTGGACCCCACCGCCCTCAGGCTCATGCAGGACATGACGGGACTCGACCCACAGGACATTCCCTTGGACGACCCCGAAACTCGTGCGCTCTTTTCCACAAGTGCGCCGCTCGGGATAGACTTATCTGCCGTTGACTGTGATTTGGGCACCATAGGCATACCCGAGTACGGCACCACATTTGTGCGAGGCATACTGAAAAATACACGTCCTACCACCATTGAGGAGCTTGTGCGACTTGCAGGACTTTCCCACGGCACAAATGTGTGGCAGGGAAATGCAGAAGATTTGGTCATGAGCGGAAAAGCAGGGCTTGGCGATGTTATAGGAACTCGTGACGACATAATGCTTTTCCTCATAAGCAAGGGAAGCGACCCTTTGCTTGCATTCAAGACCATGGAGTCCGTGCGAAAGGGCAAAGGTCTCACTCCCGAAATGGAGGAGAATATGAAAAAACTGCCTCTGCCCGATTGGTACATCCCATCCTGTAAACTCATAAAATACATGTTCCCGCGTGCTCATGCTGCGGCATATCTTACCATGTCATTCCGTGTGGCGTACTATAAGATGCATTATCCCGAAGTGTTCTATGCGGTGTACTTTTCCACCCGTGCGGACGAATTTGACATAGCCCATTGCAGCGGCGGGGCAGAGGCGGTGTTGCGTGAACGCACACGCATAGACCGTGAGGTGAAAGCGGCAGGCAAGTCCACCACCACGGCAAACGGCGAGAGTGTGGCAAAGCTGAAAGAATTGTACTCCATTTTGGAAGTGGTGTATGAGATGAACCTTCGTGGCATTGAGTTTTTGCCCATCGACATAAACGAGTCGGCAGCCACACGATTCAAGGTGAAAGGCAATAAACTTCTTCCGCCTTTTAATGCCATAGCAGGGCTTGGTGCAGGAATTGCGGTAAAGATAGCGGAAGCGAGGGAAAAGGGAAATCCCACCTTTACATCCGTGGAAGATTTTCGACTGCGGACGGGTGCAGGAACTGCTGTCGTAGAAAAACTGGAAGCCTTTGGTTGTTTCAACGGCATGGACGAGTCCGACCAAGTTACGCTGTTCTGAGTAACAGATATTTTTTGGAGTCAACACCCATCACCCCATCACGTCTCCCGGAAAAAGAGAACTGTGTGTGGGGTGTTTTTTGTATTTGCATACGGTGTTGACTGAATAAAAAGAAATGTGAAAGGCGGATTGTGTAACAAAACTGTATATTTATTGTGCCATTGCGCATAGAGTTTACAAGCACGGTTTTTTTGTGCTATACTGTTCAGTTGAAGGTGTGTGCTTAAAATTTGCAAACACCGAACCGTGCGACGGTTTTTTATGTAAGAAGGAGAATTTGGCTATGTGCGGAATAATAGGTTATATCGGAAGTCAGCAGGCAGCCCCCATACTTCTTGATGCGCTTCAGATATTGGAATACAGAGGGTATGACTCTGCAGGCATTGCGGTGCTTCATGGCAGTACCATTGTAAACGTGAAGGCAAAGGGCAAGGTGAATGCACTCCGTGCCCGTGTGGATTCTGCGGTGCAGGGACTTGGCGGCTCACTGGGTACCATGGGTATAGGTCACACACGTTGGGCAACTCACGGTAAACCCGATGATATAAATTCGCATCCGCATCTTTCAAGGTCAGGAAAAATAGCCGTTGTGCATAACGGCATCATAGAAAATCACACGGCATTGCGCCTTTTGCTTGAAGGTCACGGCTTTAATTTCGTTTCCGAAACTGATACGGAGGTGGTGGCACACCTCATAGAATACCTGTACAGGGGCGATCCCGTGAAGGCGGTGAGGGAGGCTGCGGCAATGCTGGACGGCTCATATGCACTCGGCGTATTATTCTCCGAGTACCCCGACATGCTTGTGGCGGTAAAAAAGGACAGTCCGCTCATAATAGGCCTTGGCGACAATGAAAACCTCATTGCATCCGATATACCTGCTGTTTTGGGACATACCAGAAATATAGTCAGACTGGGTGAGGAAGAATTAGCCGTGGTAAAGCGTGATGCTGTCACAGTGTACGACCGCTATGACACGGAGATGATACCCGATGTGATGCACATTGACTGGGATGTGACGTCGGCAGCAAAGGACGGCTATGAGCATTTCATGTTAAAGGAAATAGCAGAACAGCCAAAGACTGTGAAAAACACGGTGGCTGCATATGTGAAAGACGGTCACATAGACTTTTCTCTCGCTTCTTTTGATGAAGAATATTTCAGAAGCATTGATAAAATATATGTGATTGCGTGTGGCAGTGCGTACCATGTGGGAGTGGTGGCAACACAGCTCATGGAACAGTATCTCAGAATACCGTCACGGGCTGTACTTGCATCGGAATTTTCATACATGGATCCCATTTTAGATGAGAAAACGCTTGTAATTGCAGTGAGTCAATCGGGTGAAACCTCGGACACATTAAACGCCATGCGATATGCCAAAGCACACGGCACACGCACACTTTCCGTGGTAAACATATTAGGTTCCACCATATCGGCGGAAAGCGATGACGTGATATACACACATGCAGGACCCGAGATAGCCGTGGCAACCACCAAGGCGTATTCTGCTCAACTCGTGGTCATGTACATGCTCATAGAGTACATAGGTATATTGCGCGGTTGTCCGTTTATGCCCGAAGATGAGTTCTTAAATGCGTTGCATGAGCTTCCTCAGAAGTTGCAGGAACTCATAGATGATAGCGCATATCTGAGGGATTTGGCAGGGATATACCAGAACCGCAAGGACATTTTCTTCATAGGAAAGAATTTGGACTATGCGCTCTCATTGGAAGCTTCTCTGAAATTAAAGGAGATATCATACATACATTCTGAGGCATATGCAGCAGGAGAGCTGAAACACGGCACGCTGTCTTTGATTCAAAACGGCACGCTGGTGATAGCGATATGCACACGCAAGGAGCTTTTGCCTCAGATGCTCAGCAACATAAAAGAAGTTTCATCCCGTGGTGCAGATGTGATAACGGTGGCAGAGGAAAACACAGACGGCGTGGAAGAATGCAGCACACATTGCATACGCCTGCCCGAAAGTGCAGACTTCTTGCAACCCTCACTTGCCATTGTGCCCATGCAGTACTTCTCGTATTATGTTGCGCTCCTCAGGGGCTGCTCCATAGACCAGCCGAGGAATCTGGCAAAATCGGTCACTGTCAAATAAAATAAGTATTGTATTTGGAGAGGATACATGTTTAAGAAGATATCACGAATTGCAATAACACTTTTAGGTGCAGGTGCAGGGTTTGCGCTTGCAAACATTTTGAATGTTGAATTGCCGAAACTTTATACCGAAATGGCTTTTCTGGGTGCTGTGTGGTTTAAGGTTGCAACGGTGGTGACTTTTGTTCTGCTGTTGGGCTTTATAGCTTGGCTTCTGTCAAAACCTATAACAAACGGCATTGTGAAACTCGCAACCCGTGCCGATGCATGGCAGGCGGACAAGTCCGTATCGGATTTATTTGCCGTAATAGCAGCACTTATATTAGGGCTTGGAATTGCATATCTGTGCGGCAACCTCACGGATAAAATCCCGTCTAAGATGCTCTCGCTAACCGTCACCGTAATAATATACCTCATGTGCCCGTATGTATGTGTGCGCATAATGTGGAAGCGCAGAGACGACTTGCCCCTGACAGCTTTTTTGCGAAAAAAGGACGCAAAGAAAACGGGGCTTTTGCCGTGCAAGGTGCTGGATGCATCGGTCATAATAGACGGACGCATATACGATGTGTGTAAGACGGGTTTTTTGGAGGGAAAACTCATTGTTCCCGATTTTGTAGTAAATGAGATAATGCAGGTGGCAGACAGTGAGGATGTTTTAAAGCGCAACAGAGGCAGGCGGGGGCTGGATATCATACGTGATTTGCAGGACGAGCTTAAACTTCCCGTGGAAGTGCGTGAAGTCAGCTATGACGATGTGCAGGATTACGATACCAAACTGCTCAGGTTTGCCATTGAAAATAATGCCGTTTTGGTAACCACCGATTACAATCTGAATAAAGCGGCGAATGTCCGAAAAGTGCGTTCGCTGAATATAAATGAGTTGACAAATGCAGTGAAAACTACGCTTATCCCGGGTGAAGAACTGGAAGTCCGCATAATAAAGCCGGGAAAGGAGCGCAGTCAAGGACTTGCATACTTAGATGACGGCACCATGTTAGTGGTGGAAAACGGAATGGACAGGCTGGGTGAGGTTTGCCGTGTGGAGGTCACAAATGTGATGCAGACAGCGGCAGGCAGAATGATTTTTGCAAAAACAACGGAGGTATAATTTATGTTTCGCAGAAGATTTGTACAGGTATTGAGCGTGTTGCTCGCAGCTCTTTTTGTTGGCTCGGTGTTGTTTGCCATAATTTATTACGCAATGTAAACAACAACTTTTACAGCACACATGTCCATAAAGGAACAGATAGAAAAATACGGTGTCACGCCAAATAAGGCACTGGGGCAGAACTTTCTCATAAATGAGGAGGCGATTTTCTCCATAGTCAGTGCAGCACGGGCAGAGAATAAGAACGTGCTGGAAATCGGCGCAGGCTTGGGAGCCATTACACACGGTCTGAATGAGAGGGCAAAAAAGACTCTCGTGGTAGAGATAGATAAGGCGATGGTTGATGCACTTTACAGTATGCCGTGGTCGCACCCCGAAAATTTACGCATACTTCGTGCCGATTTTTTGAACGTGTCGGATGATGTGATACGGGATGAGCTGGGCGACGATTTTTGCGTGGTTGCCAATCTGCCTTACTATGTCACAACACCGATATGCATGAAACTGCTCACATGCGGCTTTGACATTGAATCCATGACGCTCATGATGCAGACGGAAGCGGCTCAGCGTTTTACGGCAAAACCGTGCAGCAAGCTGTACACTCCGCTTGCAGTACTCACGGACAGTCAGTACACCGTGAGCAGTGTCCTTTCTACATCGCCGTCGGACTATTATCCGCAACCCGAGGTGTACTCCAAGGTCATCCGATTAGAGCGCAAAGAGCGTGATTTATCACAGGTAAAACCGCTTGCACGGGTGCTCAAAGCAGCGTTTTCCATGCGAAGAAAGACGCTGCAAAACAATATCATGACTTTGGGTTTTGATAAAAATAAAGCGGCAGAGTTGCTCAAAAGAGCGGACATTGCGTGTGAAAGACGGGCAGAAACGCTCACTACGGATGAGTTTTTGCGCCTAACTCATGTTGTTGCGGAGTAAAACTTCTGCAGGTGGTAAGTCCGCTTGACAATATTTTTTGAATATGTTAATCTTTAAAAGTAGATAATAAAACTGCGATGATACAAGTGAGTACGCAGAGGAGTGTTCGTACAAAGAGAGCTGCACATGTGCTGAAAGTGCGGTTACGGGCGGCTGCGGAATATGGCTTGAGTAGCACAGAAGGTAAGCCGTTTTTCGGAAACAGTGAGCCTTTTGCGGGTTGCGCCCGTTACAGCGAATAATGAAGGGCAAGGGATACGGATTCCTTTGCCGAATCAGGGTGGTACCGCATGTAACTATGCCCCTGCTGTTTCCTTATTGGAACATGCAGGGCTTTTTTTAGCAGTAGGATTGGAGGACTTTATATGGAAAAGAAAAAATTTATGATTACCACGCCCATATACTATGCAAGCGGAAGTCTGCATATAGGTCATTGCTACACCACGGTGGCAGCGGATGCAATAGCGAGGTATAAGCGAGCAAGCGGTTACGATGTGTATTTCATGACGGGCTCAGACGAGCATGGTCAGAAGGTGGAGCGAAAAGCCAAAGAAGCAGGCGTAACTCCCAAACAGTATGTGGACGATGTGGTGGGAGCTTTTCTGAATGTATGGAAGCACCTCAACATATCATATGACGGATTCGTGCGTACCACGGATGAATATCACAAACTCACGGCACAGCGCATATTCAAAAAGCTCTACGACCAAGGCGATATCTATAAATCCGAGTATGAGGGATTATACTGTACTCCTTGTGAGGCGTTTTGGCTTGAACGCCAGTTAAAGGACGGATGCTGCCCCGATTGCGGTCGCCCCGTGGAAAAGGTGAAGGAAGAAAGCTACTTTTTCAGACTTTCCAAGTATGCAGACAGACTCATACAGCATATCCGTGATAATCCCGACTTCATTCAGCCCACATCGAGGACAAATGAGATGCTCAACAACTTTCTTTTGCCTGGGCTGGAGGACCTGTGTGTGTCCAGAACTACGTTTAAGTGGGGTATTCCCGTGGACTTTGATGAGCGTCATGTCATATATGTTTGGGTGGACGCACTCACAAACTACATATCGAAATTGGGTTATCTGAACGATAATGCAGATTCAAAACTCATGGAAAAGTACTGGCCGTGCGATGTACATTTGGTGGGAAAGGAAATAGTAAGATTCCACACCATAATATGGCCCATAATGCTCATGGCACTCGGACTGCCGTTGCCGTCCAAGGTATTTGGTCACGGTTGGCTCGTCTTAGAGGGCGGCAAGATGAGCAAGTCCAAGGGAAACGTGGTGGATCCTTTGGTACTCATGGAAAGATACGGCACGGATGCAATACGCTACTTCCTCTTGCGTGAAGTCCCGTTCGGCTCCGACGGTATTTTCTCAAACGAGGCTTTGATAAACAGAATCAACACCGACCTTGCAAACGATTTGGGTAACATGCTTTCACGCACCGTTGCCATGATAGAAAAGTATTTTGACGGCACGGTTCCCGAGGCTCAGACGGACGGTGAGACGGGAAGATCTTTGCGCAGTATATGCGAAACTCTACCCCATGATGTGGAAAAACACATGGAAAACCTCAGAATCCCCGAAGCTTTGCAGAGCATATGGTCGCTGATTGATAACTGTAATAAATTTATTGATGACACATGCCCGTGGATACTCGCAAAGGGCGAAAATGAGGGCGACAGGGAAAAACTCGCAAGCGTTCTGTACCATTTGGCGGAGTGTATGCGTTATACCGCTGTTCTCATTGCTCCGTTCCTGCCCGAAACTGCACCCAGAATGTTTGCTCAGCTCGGAATAGAGGACGAATCGCTCATGAGCTTTGAGAGTTTAGATAAATTCGGCGGAATTAAAGTAGGTACGCACGTGGTAAAGGGCGAAGCACTTTTCCCCAGAATAGACGCAAAAAAAGAGATAGCGGAGTTGGAAGCGCTTTTCCCCACAAAGGAAGATAATAAGGCAGAGAACGGTGTTGAGGAAAAGAAAAAAGAAAAGGCGGAGAAAAAAGCCGAAAAGCCCAAAGAAAGCAATGACGGTATGATAGAATTTTCCGACTTTGAAAAGGTTCATTTCCGTACTGCAAAGGTTTTGGAATGTGTGCCGCTCGAAGGTTCGGAAAAACTTTTGAAGTTCACTCTGCGTGTGGGCGATGAAACACGCACCATACTCTCTGGTATACGCAAGTTCTATAATCCCGATGATTTGGTGGGCAAGACGGTGGTTATAGTCGCAAACTTGAAACCGCGCAAGATGTGCGGAGTTATGAGTGAGGGCATGATACTGTGTGCCGCAAACGATGAAGCCTCTGCACTTTCGCTCATAACCACACTGGACGAAATGCAGGACGGACTCACTGTGCGATGAAACTCTTTGATACACATGTACACCTGTCGGACGCAAAATTTCAGGACTTGCGTCCACAGGTTTTGGGGAATATGAAAGCGGCAGGTGTGGAGCTTTGCATAGATGTGGCTTGCGACTTGCGAAAAGTTCAAGTCACACGCAAACTTTCCGATGAAAACGCAAACATATATGCAGCATACGGTATGCATCCACATTATGCAGAAGCCTTCACAGAGAAAATGCTCACAGAGCTTGCCGAGCATATGACTCATGAAAAATGTGTGGCACTGGGCGAGATAGGTCTGGACTATCACTATGATTTTTCGCCTCGGGACGTACAGAGAAAGTGTTTCAGGGAGCAGCTTGAACTGGCACTTGCATTAAAAGTCCCCGTCATATTTCACATACGGGAAGCGTTTGGCGACTGCATGGAAATATTGCGAAGTGTGAGAGGTCGTGGGCTTTGCGGCGTTATGCACTGTTATTCGGGAAGTTATGAAGTGGCACGGGAATGCATGGATATGGGGCTTTATATAGCGTTTGGCGGTTCGCTCACATTTTCGGGCGCACACAATTTGCGTGAAGTGGCGGCAAAATTGCCGTTGGAAAGGGTTTTACTTGAAACGGACTGCCCGTACCTTGCACCCGTTCCGCTGCGCGGAAAATTAAATGAGCCTGCAAATATAGTGTATGTGGCACAACAGCTTGCAAAGTTACATGGCATATCGGCGGATGATGCGGCACAGATAACATTTAAAAATGCAGTGGAGCTTTTCGGAATCAACACCGACTGAGTCGGTTTGTGATGCATATCAAAATGATAAGGAGAAAATACATGTTTGATGTACTTATAAAAAATGCAACCATAATAACCATGCAGGGGATAGAGCATGTGCTGTATAATGCATGGTGCGGAATAGAGGGGAAATACATAACATATCTTTCGGAGAACGCACCCGAAAACACCGAAGCAGTGAGAACCATAAATGCAGATGGCGACATACTGATGCCGGGACTTATAAACTGCCATGCTCATACGGCGATGACTGTGTTGCGTGGGTTTTCCGATGATTGCACGCTGAATGATTGGCTGTACAATCACATATTCCCTGCCGAAGCAAAGCTGGATGAGAGAGCGGTGAGTGCAGGGTTTTCGCTCGGTATGGCAGAGATGCTTTCTACCGGTACTGTTACTTTCTGTGACATGTACTACTACATAGATAAACTCGCACATCTGGCAGATAGGGCAGGTATGCGTTGTTTTATCTCAAACGGCATACTCTCTTTTGATGACGACTATGAATTTGAAAAGGATAGGGCAGTTATCGAATTAAAGAAATTGCTGCAAGACGACACACTCTCGGACAGAGTACATGTACAAGCCTCCATTCACTGCGAGCGAACATCTCCCACAACGGCTTGGGACAGTGCCGTATCCCTTGCAAAGGAGAAAGGGCTTGCCATGCATGTTCATCTTTCGGAAACCGCTCCCGACCATGACGGTTGCGTGAAAGAGTACGGAATTACACCTGCAAAGCGACTTTCGGATCACGGCGTATTTGATATCCCCTGTGTGGCAGCACACTGCGTTCATGTGACTGAAGACGACATGAAACTTTTAGCACAAAAGCATGTGACGGCAGTGCACAACCCCGTATCTAATCTCAAACTTGCAAGCGGCATAGCCGATATATGTAAAATGCGTGATTTGGGTGTGAATGTGGCTCTCGGAACCGATGGAGCATCATCCAATAATACGCTCGATATGTTTGAGGACATGAAACTCGCCGCACTCCTTGCAAAGAATAAGAACGGCGATCCGGCAGCATTTACTGCATATGATGCACTGTGCCTTTCTACCGTAAACGGCGCAAAGGCATTGGGGTTATCTGATATCACGGGTAAAATACAGTGCGGTTATGAGGCAGACCTAATACTGCTCGACACAAACAAACTTCATCGAGTACCCATGCACGACCCCATGAGTTGTGTGGTGTATTGTTTGGGCGGTCAGGATGTATACATGACTATGGTTGCAGGAAAAATCCTGTACGAAAACGGCGTTTTCCATACATTGAATCCGTACGATGCGGTGCGTGAGGTGAAAGAATATGTGATGCCTCTCATAAGTGAGAAGTAAGTAGTAAAAAATATGCAGCATAAGGAATCGGTAAAAACAGCCCAAACAGGCGAACAGAAACGAGAGCGATTGCACATGCTCGATACCCTACGAGGGCTTATGATAGTGGGCGTTGTGCTTTTCCACTTTGTGTTTGACATGTACCGGATGGACTCAGAGTGGGCAGAGACGTTTATAAATGCACCCATATTTGAGCTTATCGCAAATGTGGGTCGCATACTTTTCCTGCTCCTTGCCGGGATATGTACCCGATTTTCACGCAATAATCTGAAACGAGGTCTTTTTGTTGCCGCCGCTGCCGTGATAATAAGCGTTGCAACAGCCGCACTTGACTTTATAAGCGTCGGCAGTTTGGGAAATCTGTTCATATACTTCGGTATACTCCACCTCATGGCAGTGTGTATGCTCCTGTATGCACTCTCTGATATTATACTTTCCCATGTGAAACTGAACCCGAATGTGAATGCGGTGTTGAGGCCGTGCATAATAGCGTTGTTTGCACTTGCCTTTGTCATCACTTTCAGACTGTATGACGGCTCGCTGGGAATAGGCGGCTTTTCAAAAACAGTGAATTGCGGATTGAATGGGACTCTGCTCGGAGTTCTGCTCGGTTTCCACGGTTTTTTGCCGCTGTCTGCCGACTATTTTCCGCTCATGCCCTGGGCGTTTGCGTTTTTTGCAGGTTCTTTTCTGGGCGCATACTTTCAAGAGGGACACGTGCCAAAGTTTCTGTATAAAAATATATGCCCTCCGCTCACATTTGCAGGAAGGCATACGCTTATAATTTATCTTGCGCATCAACCGTTAATTTATGGTATTGCCGTTTTGGTCAGTTATATACATGTTTGAACGCTGAGCCTGCGGTATCTCCATAAAACGTCTGTCATACACCTTATGCTTGTGCCAAAACGCTCCGTCACGCCTCAAAACCAAAAGATCTACTGCACCGCCGCAAGTCTTGGGCTTCATTTCAAAGCGTTGTACGCCTATCACGGTGTTTATGAGAAACTCGGTAAATTCCACAGTGTCCGTCACGGAGAATGTTTTAAAATCTACGGCAAGCTTTGGGTCAGCCATCATGAGCTTTTGCAAAATGGAAACTTCGCCGCTCCACGTGATGCCGTATTCTATGTTTGTATTTTTTACATTTAAACGCTTGCACTCAGAACCCGTCACAGAGTAAAAGAAAGGCTCGCCGCCGTCATATCCTGCCACATGGCATGTAACGCCGCCCTGTAATCTGCTGCTGAGTTTCTCTGCTACATCAAGAATGCTGTCGCCTGTTCTTACAGCTTCTTTTTCAAACTCATCAATGTACTGAGAAATCATTTTATTTGTGTTGTCCGCAAAACCGCTCACGGCAGAGATTCCTACCTGAACTTTTTTCAGCAGGAAAACTTTCTGTACATTATCGCTCATGGGGAATATGTGGGTGATGGATTTTGAAGAATCATTCTTACTCTGATAATTCATATTTACAGACACCCTACTGTCTGCTGCCATCACTATGGCTTCGGGTGTGTATGTGGTGCAAATTATAGACATTTACTTACCTCCGATATTTTTTATTGTATTATAACATAATGTGTGGTTTTTCACAAATGGGAATGTTTCATCAAATTGCATTTAATAACCGCAAAAAAATGCCGCACACAAAACCACATAGATTTTCATGCGCCGCATCAAACTGACATTACCAAAATAAAAGGAAGTGTTATTGAAAATCGGGAGATGGGGGCTCTTCATCGACAGATGAATTAGATTTCCAATAACACTGTACTCATTATATAGTATAAAAAGAACTTTGTCAATACCCTTTCGCTGTTTTTATAAAATATTTTTTTGCAAGGGTGGATTGTGCAGCAAGTTGGCATTAATTTCCGTGGCGATTTATGATTTTACATGTTTTGTATTGTTATGAATATTAAAACATTTGCGCCGAAAGGGGTTTTGTGGTATAATCCTCAAACAAAGCTGTAAGAAAATTAAGCTTGGAAAGGGAGTTTTATATGGAAGAAAAAAATACTGCGTTAAATTCCAATGATAATACAAAGACAGAAATACTTGCTGATGATACTGCATCCGCCGAAAAGAGCGATGTAAAACCGGAAAAGAAAAAGGAAAAGGAATTAAAGGGCAGACGCAAACTCTTTGCCGACTACCAGTATAGGGATGTTAAGACAAAAAAAGGCAAAACCGTAAGGCGAAAAGTCTACACGGGTGAGCATTTCGGATATGTGATTCCGAGTGAGTATAAAAAGAATGAGAAAGCATACATAAGAAGAATTAAACTCACATATCTGGGCTTCTTTTTGGCCGCAACACTCATGTGGATACTGCCGTCGTTTGCGCTTGCTCCCACGGCTTTCGGGCGTAGTGATGTGAATATTTTTTATGTTTTGGTGCCGTACATGGTCTGTGCGCTGCCCATAATGCTAATCTTTCTCACGCTCTTTGAATTTTTATTCACAAAAGGCAACAGACATGAAAGAGCTTTTATGGAGGCACTTACCGTAAATTTAAAAGGGCAGATAGTAACATTTATGATAAGTGCAGCAGTCACTGCAATTTCCCAGGTAATTTTTATAATATTAAATTACCAAAATGTCAAAGCGACACATGAAGTAGGCTTCTTCGTGATGCTGCTTGCTACCGCAGCGATATGCTTTTTTTGGCTCAGAAAACAGGAAAAATTCCCAATGCAGGCCATCAAATAACATTTCTGTCAAACCCGTGCAACACAAAAACAAAAAACAGGATTTACAAATAATACTGTTGACACGGAGCGATAAATTTGTTATTATGATATAAATCCCAGCGTGTGTAGTGATATATGCGCAAAAAAAATTAGGAGGAACAAAGAAAATGAAGTCACAGAAACTCATTAAGGTTCTGGCACTCGTTCTCGTTATCGCATTTGCAGGTGCAGCACTTGCAGCATGTGACGGCGGCAAGAAACCGGGTCCCGCACCCAGCGGCCAGACAAACAACGGTGGGAACGCTCCCAGCTATACAACTCCCTTGGTAGTTGCATACGACCAGTTCTCACAGAAATTCTCACCCTTCTTCGCTGATACAAGCTACGACCAGGATGTAGCTGGTATGACACAGTTGGGTGCAATGACCACCACACGTACAAGTGCTATCGTTTATAACGGTATTGAAGGTGAAAAGGAAACCTACAACGGCACAGAGTACGAGTACCAGGGAATCGCAGACCTCAAGGTTGAGCAGACAGGTTCAGCTGCAACAAACAACCTTCAGACAGTTTACACGATTAAGCTTCGTGACGACATCAAGTTCAGCGATGGTCAGCCCGCAACAATCGATGATATCATCTTCTACTACTATGTAGTTGTAGATCCCTACTATGTAGGAAACTCAACACTCGGTACAATTGATATCGTAGGTTTGCAGGAGTACATGTACAATAACTCCAACATCGGCACATTTGATGTTGAAGCATATGTTGCAGACATCGCAAACAAGCCCGCACTCCAGCAGTATGTAATGGATAAGATCATCACACCCGGTCTCACAAGCGAGATGGAGTGGGTAAAGGTAGACGTTAAGCCAGACCCCTCATATGCAGGATATGTAGGCTTGGACGAGGCTACATTCAATGCAGCTCCCGCTCATCAGATTTTCTATCTGTTATACGGTCTTGATGCATCATACGATCCCACAGCTCACACAGAGGCAGAAGTACTCGCAAAGACAATCGAAGAGTACGGCTTCGGTGCAGGTGCTATGACCACAGCTAGCGGCAACGGTCACTACCTTGCATACGGTGAGAACTATGGCGCAAGCTTCCATGCACAGGTTGTAAACCAGGCTAAGATCCTCGGCGGTAAGGAAATCACAGGTAATCCCGTTCCCAATATCGCAGGTATCAAGAAGATCGACGATTACACAGTTCAGGTAACTGCAAACGGTTATGAAGCAAACGCTATATATCAGATTTGCTCCGCAACACTCACACCTAAGCACTACTACGGTGATGCTTCTCTGTACAACTACGAAAACAACCAGTTTGGTTTCGAAGCAAGAACAGAGGAAGGTATGAACAGAATCATCACAAAGAACAACGTACCCATGGGTGCAGGCCCCTACAAGTTCGTTAAGTATGAGGACCAGGTTGTTTACTTTGAAGCTAACCCCTACTACTACAAGGGCGAACCCTACATCAAGAACATCCAGTTCAAAGAAACACCCACCAAGGATAAGATTGCAGCTATCGCTACAGGTGAAGTAGACGTAGCAGGTGACGTATCCGGTACAGTTGATATCTTCAAGGAAATCGGCGGCTACAACACAGACACAGGCAGTGAGACAGGCTCCAAGATCACATCTTCACTCGTATGGAACTTGGGTTACGGTTACATCGGTATCCAGGCAGACAGAGTAAGAGTTGGTAATGACAGCGGTTCAGACCAGTCTAAGGCTCTCAGAAAGGCAATAGCTACACTTCTCTCAGTACACAGAGAATCAGTTATCGCAACATACTACGGCAGTGCAGCAGCTGTTATTGAGTACCCCATCTCTTCCACATCTTGGGCAGCTCCCCAGATTTCAGACCAGGGTTATCAGACAGCATTCTCAGTAGATGCAAACGGTCAGCCCATCTATACGTCTGACATGACAGCAGATCAGAAGCAGGCAGCAGCTATCGCAGCAGCTAAGGGCTTCCTCGAGAAGGCAGGTTACACATTCGATGCAGCACAGAACAAGTTCGTATCAGCTCCTCTGGGCGCAAGCATGACATACGAAGTATGGATTCCCGCTGAGGGCGTTGGTGATCATCCCGCATGGAACGTTGCAAACTTCGCAGCTGCAGATCTCCTCACACTCGGTCTCACACTGAACTGTAAGGATATCACACAGTCAACAGACCTCTGGGACGGTCTCGCAGCAGGCACAGTTGATATGTGGGCAGCAGCTTGGGGCAGCACAATCGATCCCGATATGCACCAGGTTTACCATTCAAGCAGCATTTCAGGTTCCGGTTCAAACCACTACCACATCGCAGACCCGAACCTCGACCAGCTCATCATGTCAGGCCGTCAGTCAGATGACCAGGCATTCCGTAAGGCAACTTACAAGAGCTGTCTCGACATCATCATGGACTGGGCAGTAGAAGTTCCGACATACCAGAGAAAGAACCTCGTATGCTTCAGCACAGAGCGCATTAAGATTGACTCCATCACACCCGACATCACAACATATTGGGGATGGATGAGCGAGCTCGAAACACTTGAGCTTAACGCAGAATAAGTTTAGGCAAAAGTTTATCATCATACAGACTTAACTAGTAAGAATGAGTCCACCGCTTAAATGGTGGTGGACTCATTCTTCGATGAATCCGGGGGATAATGCTTGCAGTGTGACAGCATGTAATAGCTTTTCAGTTACTGTTAAGGTTTAGGATTCGTATGAATACACCCTCAATGGGAGGGTTTGGGAAGGAAAATAACAGTATGACCAAGTTTTTAATTCGCAGAATATTTCTGGCGTTTATAATCTTTTTCTTTGGAATGCTGATTACATATTCTGTAATCAGAGCACTGCCGACATCTTATGTAGATAAGATGATTTTGGAAAAGACGGCAGGTAAACAGAGCGTAAAAAGTGCCGATGAATGGAGAGAACAGCTGAATAAAGTGTACGGCTTGGACAAGGGAATTATTCCCGGCTATCTCACATGGCTCGGCAATGCAGTTCGTGGTAACTTCGGTGACTCATGGCTTTGGAACGTATCATGTATCCAAAAGTTCGGAGACGTTATCGGTTACTCATTCTTCTTGAATGTAATAACACTTTTAGTGCAGTTCCTTATAGGTATTCCTCTCGGAATACTGGCAGCACGCAGACAGTATGGTGCTGCTGACTATACAATAACAGTATTTGCATTGGCTTGTATATCCTTGCC
>JAFSHG010000098.1 GCA_017440405.1 Clostridia bacterium | reverse complement strand
ACGGCAAGCCGTGCCACCTCCCTTTACACAAGGGAGGCATTTCACTGCCTGAAAGGTGAGTTAATAACTTTTAGTCGGTGTTTTTATATTCGTGGACACAAACGCAGTGCTTGTCAAGGGAATGGCAGAAGAATAAGCACCTAAAAAAGCTCCTTTGTGTAAAGGGAGCTGACGCCAAAGGCGGCTGGGGGATTGCTTTGAAACGAATCTTATCTTTTACAATCCCTCCGTCACGGCAAGCCGTGCCACCTCCCTTTACACAAGGGAGGCATTTCACTGCCTGAAAGGTGAGTTAATAACTTTTAGTCGGTATTTTTATATTCGTGGTCGCAAATACAGTACTTTTCAAAGGAATGACAGACGAATAAACACTAAAAAAGGCTCCCTTGTGTAAAGGGAGCTGACGCCAAAGGCGGCTGAGGGATTGTTTTGAAACAAGTCTTTTTCTTTTATGAGATTATCAGAACTCAGTTATCATACCTGCTGCATATTTGAGTATCATAACAGCGTCTGCGGTATTCACATTGTCATCGCCGTTTACATCTGCTGCATCATACTGTATTTCATCTGCCGAAACCAGTTCTGCTGCAAGCCTCAATATGCACACCGCATCTGCAGTATTTACATTACCATCGTCATTCACATCGCCCAAAGTAAATTCCGGGTCATCTGTGGGATTGGGATCGTTCGTGGGAGGCGGTGTGGGATCGTTCGTGGGAGGCGGTGTGGGGTCGTCCGTGGGAGGCGGTGTGGGCATATCACCCGCATCAAATCCGTCCGTGGTGAGTACAAAACTCAAAGATCCTTCTGCAAAGCTCGGCTCTGATATACGGCTGAGTTCTGCCTTTTCCGATACGCCGTAACCGTACAGGAACAGGAAATCTCTGTCTGAAAAGAGTGTTGTCTTTCTGTTGTTACCGTCAAAGTCAGCGTTTTTGCCCAGAGTCAACTTCTTGCCTCTCAAACCGCATACCCATATTGATATGGGAAGATATTCCTCTGCGCTTGTGGTGTTAACAGTGAGTTTTTCGGCTGCAAGGTGTACGGGAGCATTTTCTATTACTATGCCGAATACACCGCTTACTTCCAGTTCATCACCTGTTATATAAAGTCCGCCCGTTGCACCTGCGCCTGTTACTATGGCATATCCGTATGCGTTTGATATCTTGGCTGTACCTACGGCTTCAAGTGTTACGGGTGCAACATTATTATACAGCTTGAAATATGACGTCTTTGCATTATCATATACCACTCTTATGCCGCCTACAATGGCTTCAACATACATATTTGTATTAGTACCTGTGAGCGTATATGTTCCGGGCAATCCTCCTACTGTCAGTCTGCCCATCTCTTCTTCTTCGGACCAAGTGTATTCCCAAATTACATCTTCGCCTATTGTTTCACTTTCGCTTTCGGTGGTGAGATTGCTGATGTCTATGGTGGTGTTCACTTCGGGCAGGGGTGCTGCACCGTATGCGTCCCATTCTTCCACAATAGCGGTTACTTCACCCTCATCGGTAGCCCAATGTCCGCCTAATACTATGTTGTACAATCCTGTTTCCGTCGGCCATATCATGGTGCTTACCTGTGAATAGTCATAGCCCATTTCAAGCAAAGTGTATGTAATGTATGTTTCGTTTATAACATCCAAATTCTCATCGCAAAACCATGCGTGTGCGCCTATCATATCATCACTGTCTATGCTTAGAACATAATGTTTGCCGCCTTCCAGCCATATCTTGTGTGTCTGTACATATGTGCCTGTGAATGCTGATCTTTCCGGCGCAACAACAAGCTTTGTGTCCCTATCACCTGCATATGTGCTCATTCTCTCACCCACAACTGCATTTTCACCTTCGGGTGCTGTTCTGAATTCTGCATCCTCTTCTACGGCAGATATGTTCAGCCATGCTCCGAATCCATTTCCCAGTGTATGTGCTTTTTCTATTATCATTATGAACATGAAGCAGTAGTCATCAACAGGTGCTGTATATGTTATGCTTATACCCCCGTTTGAGGACGACCAATCTCCTATAATACTCATGTTTGCTTGGTTGCCTACAATCTCGCCACCCATTACATAGCATGTAAGTCTGTATCCTTCATCCGATTCGGGAAGCTCTGTAAATTCACCTGTGGAATTACTAAAATCTCTGTATAAATCGTAGTTGAAGAAAATGGCATCGCCTTCATTGTATGATTTTACCATTTCATTTTCTGCCGTTGCAAAACGATGGCAATATACGGGCGTACCATCCGTGTACCAGTCTGTTATTTCCATGTAGTTGCCTTCTTTCGTGCTCAGCCAGTAACCCACATTAGGACCATCTTCGAGCGGTATTTCTCCGATTCCGAGCGTGGTTACATCGGCATATCCGCTCTTTTCCAACGAGAGAGACATCTTCTTCGGCATATATTTTTCGTATGCCGTATCCGCAACAGTTTTTTCTTCTGCAAACGGTGTTGTTGTAACTGATTCATGTTCAGCTATCGACTTGGGTGCTTCCAGTGCAAACACGCCTGACAGTGTTGATGTCAACATCACTGCTGCACACAGAAATGCAAAGAGTTTCTTTTTCATTTTTTGTGTTCCTTTCAATTAAAATTTATTTATAGACCAGCTTTATGCTTTTCTATCTCATATATTGAAGTGTAATTTCTTTTTTGTTAGAATTACTGTGTTATCGTACCATATTTTTTAATAAATTTCAAGTGTTTTTTTGTGAACACAACAATTAAAATCGGTGTTGATGAAATTGATGCAATGCGAATTAAAAGAGAGGGTACTTTACACTTGCACCCTCTCTGCGCTTTGATTTTCAGATTTAACTTATGACAACAACTTAAATTTCAGCCCGCATTCCAGTGCAAACTTGTGCGCATATGTGCCGTTATTACAGCATATTACAAGAGACGGACATGCGGCAAACGCCGTCCTTGCTATCTCTCTCACGGAATCCGGTATGGTGATGGAAGTGAGCGACACACAGTTGCTGAATGCAAGTGCTGCAATGGTTTCGAGTCCCTCGCTCAAATTCACGGAACTGAGTGCTCTGCAACCCTTAAACGCCATAGTTTCAATGTGTGCAACACCCGCAGGAATTGTTATGCTGCTTAAAGATATGCAATTTGCAAACACCGATGAACCAAGCTCACGTAGCCCGTTGCACAGCGTGATGGAAGATAGTGCAGAACAATCCTTGAACGCAGCGGAGTCTATGCGCTTCACGTTTTGAGGAATTGTAACCGAATGCAGCGAAACACAACGCTGAAATGCGCTTTCCTCTATGGAAACCAGTGATTTGGGCAATGCTATGCGCATGAGCTTTGAGCAGTCAATAAATGCTTGCGGCATAAGTGTGGTAACGGTTTCGGGCAAGTACGCTGCCGTGATTTCAGGTAACTGAATGCGTGATATCGCCTTGTAACCGCTCGGAACGTGCAAAGATGTATCTTTTACATAATTTACGGCATCTGCAGTTTTCAGTTGGTCCGACGTGACCTGCTGTGTCTGACCCTTTTGTGTTCGCACGGCGGGGGCTTGCGGCAGGCTTTGCTGCGGTCTCTGCTGAGGAACCACACGACGCACATTCTGCTGCGGCTGTGGCTTTTTCTGTGCTGCAACCCTGAAATCCAGCTTTGCTTTTTTCCTGGAAACTAAAAATCCGGGTGCTTCTTCATGTGAAATTCTGTACACCTTTATAGGCTTACGTGTGGTAGCACCGCTCTCATTCAGCCTCAAAACAGCTTCTGTGAGCTTTTTATCCTGTGTGATGACTATTATCCTGTTTGTTATGCTCTTCATGCTTAAAACTGCCTCAAATGCAGCGTCAGCGTGTCCTCCCTTTATCTCATCGGGTACGTACTGGTAGTCCAGTATGCTGTAACCCCTTGCTTCATCCTTGTTTGTGAAAGCACGGAGACAGTACAGCCCGAGGTATGCGTATATCTCTCTTGAAAGTTTTTTCGGGTCGTTTGTGGGTCGCATGAGATGTTTCAATTCTCCCAAAACATTCTCTATGACTGTCAGTTTCTTTTTTTGTGATTCCAAAATGGGTATGAGGTTCTCCGCTAAAAGCGGCATGTATGCATCCATGAGACTGCAACTGTCTATGTATATGAGGTCCGCTTCGGATATCTGTGCCCTAAGCTCCTCACGACGACTTTCATTTAATTGTTCATAGTATTCTTTGGATTCCATCAGTTCCTCCTTATTTTCTGCTTAACATAAAGATTTTCACTATGCAGGCTTTTTTATGCCACATGAATTTTGACACCTATTGTATGTCAATTACATATATCTCAGGCAAATTGAATGCTCTCACGGGTCCTATCCAATCGCCAAGCCCACGGCTTATGTACATGGTGCTGTCACCGCTTTTGTACTCGCCGCAATCAAATCTCGGCGGACGCTTATCGCCGTTTGGTGTTGCCAACCCCCCTAACCACGGCAGTCTTATCACACCGCCGTGATTGTGTCCGCTGAGAACTATATCCGCTCCCCAACTTGCATATACATCAAAATATATGGGATTGTGCGCAATAAGTATATCCGTTTCGTCGCTCGCCTCTCCCACGTATGTTGTAATTTCTTCCGACGTCAAATCATATATCAGCCGTCCGTTCTCATCATATCCTGTATAATAATACAGCGGCAGTTCCAAACCGTGTATATTTACTTTTTTGCCGTTTACGGTGCATTCTGCGCTCTTATTATTCAACACCGTTGCACCTGCGCTTTCCATGGCTGATATTATTTGCGTTCTTTGCTCGGTTTCACGGCTCTCGTGATTTCCAAAGGAGTAATACACATTTTCACACGCCTCCTTGAGCCTCTCTGTAAGTGCGGCGGCAGCTTTTATACCACCGTCCCTGCCGCACATGTCCCCTGCAAGTATTACAATATCCGGATCCGTATCTGCTACTGCTTCCGAAAGAACACTGTTATTTGCACCGAAATATTTCCCGTGCAAATCGCTCAACAGTACTATCCTTACAATATCTTGCGGTGTTTTAGTTTTATTTGTGCTATATGTAGTGCTTATGGCATAGTTGTTGACTAAAACAAAGATTATCCCGGCAAGGAGCAAGCCGACAATTATAATTACAAATCGCTTGGCTTTTTTATTTTTATTCAACTGACTCATCGTATTCGGTGCAGAATTTTTTATATACTGCCGTCAGAATGTTATAGTCATCAATGCCGTAAAATTCATCTATTTCTCCGTCCTCAGTCTCATTGAACGCCAAAATAGTGTATTCATCGGCATCACCGTATTCGGGCATAGGAAGCAGGACAACATAGTTTTGCCCTTCATACTCCACACATGCTATTACTTCAAAGGCGATTTCATCACCGTTTGAATCTTCCAGTGTGACCACTTGTATTTCTTCCTGTTCCATGTTCTTATTTTCCATAATTCTCGACTACGAGTTTCAAACCTTGCATTGAGGGGTTTTTATGCCCCTCAACGCTGTTTTTTACGTTCATGCTTTACCGCTGCAACCTAAAACGTATGAAAGCTTATGCTTTACAACCTGCTTTATGGCTTCTCTTGCAGGCTTCAGATACTTGCGGGGGTCGAAATCTGCAGGATTCTCACCCATATGCTTTCTGATTGATGCCGTCATAGCAAGGCGAAGGTCGCTGTCGATGTTTATCTTACATACTGCGCTTCTTGCTGCCTGTCTGAGCATATCCTCGGGAACGCCTATTGCGTCGGGCATATTTCCGCCGTACTGGTTTACTATTGCAACCAAATCCTGGGGTACAGAGCTGGAACCGTGCAGAACTATGGGGTAGTTGGGCAAATTCTTCTCAATCTGTTCCAGAATATCAAAGCGAAGCTGCGGTTTGGTACCGGGCTTAAACTTGTATGCACCGTGGCTTGTGCCTATTGCGATAGCCAATGAGTCAACGCCCGTCTTGGATACAAATTCAAATACATCCTCGGGTCTTGTGTAGCTGGAATCTTCTTCCTTAACATTCACTGCATCTTCCACACCTGCAAGTCTTCCGAGTTCGCCTTCTACCACCACGCCGTGGTCATGTGCGTATTCAACAACCTGCTTTGTGAGCTTAATATTCTCTGCAAAGGGCAATCCGGAACCGTCAATCATAACCGATGTGAAACCGCCGTCTATACAGCTTTTGCAAATTTCAAAGCTCTCGCCGTGGTCAAGATGTACACAGATAGGAAGTCCTGTTTCAATTTCAGCAGCTTCAATAAGCTTCATGAGATAAGTATGGTTTGCATACTTTCTTGCGCCTGCTGAAACCTGCAAAATCAGAGGAGCATTCTCTTCTTTTGCTGCTTCTGTGATACCCTGGATAATCTCCATGTTGTTCACGTTGAAAGCGCCGATGGCATAACCGCCCTCATATGCTTTCTTGAACATTTCCGTGCTTGTAACGAGTGGCATTTTTCAATCCCCCTTAAAAGTGATTATATTTTCTATCATAAAGAGCATTTTACTGCTCATGACAGACTAAGTTATATATGGCTTCCAGAGTTTCGGGAGAATAGTATTCAATAACTATTTTTCCCCTATTCAGGTCGCCGCTTATTTGCACCTTGGTGCCCATGAATTTGCGCATTTCATTTTCCGCATCCACAATGGCGGGGTCACGCAAGTCCTCTTTTTTTCTCTTCGCAGAAGGTTCTTTGGTTTTCTTTTCGCCCAGAACCTTGCTTTCGAGCATTTTAACCGTCCAGCCTTCTTCCGCTGCTCTTGTTGCCAGTTCTTCTCTCATTTCCTCTTTTGCGCTGAGCAAAACTTTCGCATGTCCCATTTGCAGTTCACCGTTCCTGATGTACTGATGTATGGAATCAGGAAGGTTCAATATGCGTAAACAGTTCGTAATGGTAGTCCTGTTTTTACCCAATTTCTGTGCTACTTGTTCCTGTGTTAAACTTTGCTGTTGCATAAGATACCGCACCGCTATGGCTTCTTCCACCGGGTTTAAATCCTCACGCTGTATGTTTTCTATGAGTGCTATTTCCAACACTTCATTTTCCGCCATTTCTCTGATGATTGCAGGTACCTCAGTCAATCCTGCAAGACGTGATGCCCTGTATCTCCTTTCGCCTGCTACTATGAGATATCTGTCGCCTCGCTTTGTAACTATAATGGGCTGCACAACGCCGTGTTGTTTTATGGATTCACACAACTCGTTCAGTTTTTCTTCGTCAAAATCCTTTCGTGGCTGTTTTGTATTGTTATCTATGAGGTGAACGTCCAACATGGTAACGGCATTCCCCGTGCCGTTATTTTCAGCCGTTTCACTCGCAATTGTATTCATAGGATTATTTTCCGCAAAAAACAGTGCATCCAGTCCTTTTCCGAGTCCCGTTTTCTTCTCCATTTTATCCCTCCTTATTTACCACTTCTGTTGCCAATTTTCTGTATGCCGTAGTTCCTGCACACTTCGGGTCATAAATGTTTATGGGCAGACCATAGCTCGGCGCTTCTCCCAGTTTTATGGAGCGTGGAATTATCGTTTCATACACTTTGTTTTTGAAAAACTTTTTCACTTCACTCACCACCTGTGATGACAGGTTTGTACGTGCATCAAACATGGTCAAAACCACGCCTTCTACGTCCAGCTGCGGATTTAAGTGTGTGCGAACCAGTTTAACAGTATGCATCAGCTGAGCCAGTCCTTCCAATGCGTAATATTCACACTGTATAGGTACCAGCAATGTATCAGCGGCGGTGAGAGCATTTAATGTCAAAAGTCCCAGTGACGGAGGACAATCTATTATGATATAATCATATTTATCTCGTACTTTCATTATTGCATTTTTCAGTACTTGTTCTCTCGCCATCACATTTACCAATTCAACTTCTGCGCCCGATAGTGAAACCTCCGCCGGAATAATATCTAAGTTTTCCATCACGGTTTGTATTATAACTTCTTTTGGTTCAACGTGATTTATAATTACATCGTAAACGCTCTGTTCAAACTTTCCTTTTACACCAAGTCCGCTTGTCATATTTCCCTGTGGGTCGATGTCAATGGCGAGTACCTTTATATTCTTTTCTTTCCCGTTTTCTGCGATGCATGAGGCTAAATTCACTGCGGTGGTTGTTTTCCCCACTCCGCCTTTTTGATTCGCTATTACCATTATTTTAGTCATAAAATTCACCTCTTCATTTTGTACACCCATTATAACCCATCTGTTTAGCTTTTGCAATACCCATAAATGGTATTTATAGGCATTTCAGATAAAATAACTGTTATGTTCCACGTGGAACATTGAATATATATTGTATATTATTTTATAAGAAGCAAACTGTTGCAATGACTTTTTTTTAGTGCTATAATATATGTAGCTTACAAGGTGAGGAAAGGTATGAACAGAAAAAGAAGTAACTTAAAGAATAAGCCCACCAATAAATTCACGGTTCCAAGGCGTGCAACTTGGTATGTTTTGCGCACCATATTGCTAATTACCATTGTAGTGTCCATGACATTCTATGTGTTTCTGACTGCCATGCATACCGCAAACATCTATATAATTGTAACCGAGGGAATTACACTTCGTGCAAAGTGTATATTGGGCCAAGGCGAAATCACCGAGATGCAGCAGTATTTCACCAACACATGTATTGCAGAAGACAGCGCATTACAAGATAATGTGTATGACAATTATAACATTTCCGGTTTTGATTACAGACTATCGGTGGACAAAATAGATGTGAAGCCGTGGAAGAAAACCGCTTCCATGACTGTAACCGAACGAATACCCACCATAAACGGCACTGCATATGAATCTGCACCTTCCTCAGCCATTCCCGAATGGGAGGATGTGCAATACAAAGTCATATGCATGAAAGAAAATAATCGTTGGTACATAACAAAAATCACTGTTTCGGATGAGAAAATAAAGGAAAAGCCCAAGGCTACTCCTAACATGAGTCTCACGCCCATAACACCTAAACCCACAGAAAAACCTTCACCGGTTGTAACACAAAGACCCAAGGATGATTCCGTAAGTTCCGAGACCAGCAATAACCCATAAATGACTATAAATCAAATCTTCAACACCAATAGCGGCATACCCGTTGTACTCGCACCAATGGCAGGCGTTACCGACCTGCCTTTTCGTGAGGTATGCACGAGTTTGGGATGTGATTTTTCATACAGCGAAATGGTCAGTGCAAAGGCACTTTCTTTCAAAAATAAAAAGACACATAAACTGATGTCATATTCTGAGAACTCCATGCCTTTCGGCATTCAGATTTTCGGTCATGAACCGCATGTGATAGGTAATATATGTTCGGAACTCTGCTCAGAATACGGAGACATTATAAGCTTAATCGACATCAATATGGGTTGCCCTGCTCCAAAGATAGTGAATAACGGTGACGGATGTGCGCTCATGAACGATGTTTTACTTGCCTCAAAGGTCATTGAATATGCCGTAAAAGCAAGCACAGTCCCGGTTACGGTAAAATTCCGAAAGGGTTGGGACAGCGAACATGAAAATGCACTCGAATTTGCAAAAATGGCTGAAAACTCAGGAGCTTCCGCTGTGGCAATACATGGAAGAACTCGTGTTCAGATGTACAGCGGCAAGTCTGATTGGGATATCATAGCCGCCATAAAAAGCGCATTAAAAATACCCGTCATAGGAAACGGCGATATCACGGATGCAGATTCTGCAATTCAAATGTTGAACCACACCAAATGCGATGCATTGATGATAGGCAGAGCTGCACAGGGAAACCCATTCATATTTGATGAAATAAAATCCAAAATCAAAGGGAGAAATTATATTCCTCCCACACTTGAAAAACGAATATCCATAGCAGAAAAGCACTTAAAACTGCATGAAATGTATAAGTCACAAGCAGCTTTTCCCGAAATGCGCAAGCACATAGCTTGGTACACAAAAGGCATTCACGGTGCATCAACACTGCGTTCACAGATATTCCTCTGCGAATCTGCCGAAGAAGCTTTAGAGCTTCTGAATAAATTTAGGTCGGATTACAGGTTGTAAACACCTGCATCTTTCACAAATCTCTCCCAATCACGGCGCATGAATCTTTCTATCTCTATGTATTCACCTATGTACTTTGGTGAAAAGCCGTGACGTATTCCGTATTCTGTAAATTGCTTCAAAACCTCACGCGTACCTGCCGTATACCCTACCGGGATTCCCGTTTCCTTAGACACTTCTTCTATGATGCGATACCCCGATGCCAAAACTTCACCCGTAGTTTCATTTGAAAGATTGGTATTATTTATTATGCAGTCGATGTCCAAACGGCTCGTAGCTGTTATCTCACCAATAAGCTCTAAAATTGCGTCTGTGCTGTTTGAAAGCGGTCTGCAAGTGTTTACCACAAAACAGACTTCAAGGTTCTCCAACATCTCAAAATTGCGCTTATACTGACCGAGTGCAATAGAGCCCGTTGCATCGCCTCCAACATCAAAAACAACGGTTTTATGATCATCAATGAATACCGAATACACATCAGGAGGCAAACTCAAACCCTCCACACCCGTTCCTGCGTAAATGGGCTTTATTATATCCACCTGCTTTTCATGCAGCAAATTTTCCATATCGGATGAACGAAAATATGGATTTATGATATCAAGGTCTACCATAACAGAAGAACCCTTTTCCCTTGATTTAACGGCAATATTCAGAGCAAGCTCAGATTTTCCGCTTCCGTAATTTCCCAATAAAACAACTGTTTTTTTCATTTTACACCTTTCCGCTTAAACTCAGTTATCTGCTTTACTTATTACCAAAAACTTGATTTTCTCATATGAAAGAGATACAAACACTTCTGTTTTGTCTATGTTACCCGAAAGCTCATACTTTATGGGCGCATAGCATTCCTCATTGGAAGGCTCAATATCCTTCACACTTGCAAAGAGCTTTATGTCATCTCTTTCAATCTCATTTGCGAGTGAAATTCCGCATTTTATGGTAACATCAACACTTCTCACTATGTAGCTGTACTCATAATCTTTATTTTCGCCTGAAATTATAATCGGTACTTGTGCAAACGTCTTTTCCACCTGTTTTTCGTTGATTATGACATGCACTTCAACACTTTTTATATCTTCTTCCAGCCAAAAATCATCAGAAAGAGAAAATTCCATTTTTCTCGTTATGTTTGACTTTGCACCCGTAAGATCTATTTTTCCTTTTAACTTTATATCTTTAAGGTCGTCCAAACTTTCCTTGTCCGATGAAAGCACCTTTACATTTTCAGGAACAGTATAATAGCTGACTATCTCATAATTCTGATTTAATAAATCATCGTTTACAAAACAGCCTTTTATATCAAATTCCAATTCCTTATAAGAATAAACAGGCATATTTATCTTCACAGACGGTACTTCGCCGTAAATCTCGTTGGTTGACACGGCATTATTATCGGCATCGAGCAGGGTAAGAGAAACGGATTCATTCAAACTTTCTTTTACATTGCTCAAATCCACATCATAATAAGCCTTTACTATGCTGTTTATTATGGAATAAGCTCCTTCGATAGTTATAGAATCCTTAGAAACCTCTATTTCTCCCTTTTCAAGACCTTTCCTCATACTTTTTGAGGTTGTAATCTCAACGGGGACGGTTTTGGAATTAAATTTATCTACGGTGACAGTTATTGTATCGGGTATAACTTTCATAACCGTACCGATGCTTGAAGTAGCGCTTATACTTAGCTCATATTCGCCCGTACCGCCTATTTTACGCAAATCCACAGAGGCGGTTATATCCTTTTCATCAAGTTTTGCATAATTAAGCAAGTCCGTCGTAACTTTCACAGAAAGCGGCGGCAGAACTTCTTTTCTGTCACCTACCACCACCAACTGTCGTGACAATAAATCCGCCTCACCCTGAAACACAGGCTGCACATTTGTTATAGTTTTCACACGGTCGGGATTCTCATTTTTTAATATAAGACCCCACATCACGACCGCAGCAACGATGCAAAGGCATATTACAAACCAATTTCGCTTTACATATTGCAGGAAAGCATAAGGTACCTTCTTATCATTTTTTTTGTTCATCCTTATCTTCCTTTCTGAATTTATTTAAAATCTTTTTGAAAAATGTCTTCTGCTGGTTTTCCGCACTGCTCTCCTCAATCATGGACTTGAAAAGATTAGCAAGCTGAACACTGTCTATGCCGGAATGTAATATTCCCTCTTTTGCATAGGAAATTCTGCCTGTTTCCTCTGAAACTATTATAGCTATACAGTCGCTTTTGAGTGTTGCGCTCACCGCAGCCCTGTGACGTGTTCCAAACTGCTGAGGAACATTTTGCAGTTTATTCATGAGCGGAATTATACACGAAGCAGCTTCTATTCTGCCGTTTCTTATTATGAGAGCACCGTCATGCAACGGTGTTTTATCCTCAAAAATATTTTCTATGAGTTCTGGAGCTACCAAAGCGTCAATATGAACTCCCGTATCAATGATATCCTGCAAACTCTCACTTCTCTCTATGAGAACCAAAGCACCCACGCTTCTTTTAGCTAAATTTTTCAGAGCTTTTGAAAGTTCTTCAAATGCACTGCTTTCCTCTTGCGAGAAATTTTTTCTTTGTCTGCCCAAGTGGTCAAGCGCTCTTCTGAGTTCAGGTTGGAACAAAACCGCTATGAATATAAATCCAGAAACCAAAAGTTTATCAAAAAGCCAGCTTAACATAGTAAGTTCAAAAATATTACTTACCATATATGCTGCAACAAGAACCAGGAGAAGACCTCGAATCAACTGTGTTGCGCCTAATTTTCTGAAAAAGTTTACAAGCCAAAAGAGTATGAAAGCGATTATTATTACGTCTATGGCATCGGTAAACCTAAAATTACGCAAGCCTGTACCCAATGCATTTAAAAAATCACTTAAAGTATCAGTACCAAAGGCTATTGCACACATTAAAAAATTCCTCCAAACATTTTATGAATCAATTATACAACACAATAAGGACTTTTCATATAGGCAAAAGAAAAAATTTTTTTGAATTTTTATTTTTCATAGAAAAAAGAAAACCCCTTTTTTGCTATAAAAAGAGGTTTTTTCCAATTTAAATTGTGTTTAATTCCATTTTTATCTCATAAGTATAGGAACTACCAAATAGCAGAAGCTTTTACCCTCCACAGGTTTTATTACACAACTCTTGCCGGGTTGCGTCATCTCCATGCATATTTCATCGTCCTCAATATTTTTCATGACGTCTATGAAAAACTTTATGTTGAAGCAGATAGAAATATCATTTCCGCTTATGAATACATCCATTCTGTCTTTCACGCTTCCTATTTCATTGTCCACGGAAACTTCCAGATAGTCATTTTCAAATATGAATTTAACAGTGTTCTTATTATCGTCCCGTGCAACCAAATAAGCTCTTTCTATAATGGAAATAAACTCTTTTCGGTTCATTTTTACCCTTGTCTCATAGTTTTTAGGAATGAGAGCATTGTAATCAATGTATGTTCCATCCAATTTAAGCATTATTATAGTGGTATTATTTGCGGAAATAGTAAGACTCTGACGTGAGAATATGAGTTTTACCAACTCGTTTGAATCTGATAATACTCTCACTGCACTCTCAAATAGCTTAGAAGGTATTATTATCTGTGTATCACGGTTTGAGAGATTTTCTATCTTTTCGGTTCTCATAGCAAATTTCAGCGGGTCCAAAGCAACCATATTCAGCTCATTTTCAAACACTTCCACCAAGACTCCTTTTAGTACGGGTCTTGTGTTGTCCTGCAAAGCAAAGGGTGAAGTTTGAAGAACCATTTTTTTGAGCAACCCTTCTTCAATTCTTATTTCGTTCTCACTCGAAACCGCTTTTATGCCCTCAAATTCGGCAGCAGGCAAAGATTGCAGCTTCATATTCATTGCGCCCGATATAATCTTTACTGTATCATCCTGTTTTTCTAAAACGGTTTCATCGGCAGGAAGTTTTGCTACTATTTCAGCAAAGAGCTTTCCCGGAAGCAATATTTCACCGTCTGTTTCCGTAAATGCAGCTATCTCCGTTTCAATCTGCATATTCAAATTACAGCATTTCAATGTAATGGAGCAGTTTTCCGCACTTATGTATATAAACTCATAAACTTTGGTGGAAACCGCTTCAGATTTTACTGCAAGTGCCGGAATAACTGTTTGTACAGCATTTTTCAGTTCGTCTGTTTTTACTCTTATTTTCATACTTATAAACTCCTTATGTTGTTCACGCTTCCCGCGCTTTGGGTAAAAAGATTATTTATATAATTATCGTCGTAGCCGTAGTAGTGTGTGTGAATTTGTGGAAAAGTCGGTTTTGACTTACCATATCGGGAAAAATAATCCACATCCCGTAAATGATAAGTTGTGATACTGACGTGATTTTAGATCTTATCCACTTATAAACATTTTACTAACACTAATTTTTCCATACGATGTGGAAAAGTGCAGCGGTCATACCACTTTTACAACTCTTTGTTTTCCGCACAAATCTTTTATTATCTCTGCGTTTTCAAATAAAGCTGCCACTTTATCTGCCTGTTGTTCTCCCACTTCCAAGAGGAGCATACCGCCTTCATTCAGGTGTTCACGGTATGTTTCTGCTATTTTTTTATAGAAAAATAATCCGTCGTCTCCGCCGCAAAGGGCGTGATAAGGTTCAAAAGTCATTTCGCGTTGGATGGATTTCATCTCTTCATCGGTGAGATATGGGGGATTGGCTGTAATCACATCAAAGCTTCCCTCTACGGAGTCAAAAATGTCGCTTATCATAAAATCCACCTGAGCATTATTGAGCTGCGCATTTTTGATTGCCATTTGAAGCGTATTTTCGTACAGGTCGGAAGCTGTTATTTTTGCACCGCAACCCTTTGAAATAGATATGGCTATACAACCGCTGCCCGTACATATATCCAAAACGCTCGTGTAATTGTGTCGCAATATCTCACGGCAAGCATATTCTACCAGCGTTTCGGTATCCTGCCTCGGTATGAGACAATCGGGTGAAACATAAAAATCATATCCCATGAAACTCCATTTTCCGAGTATATATTGAAGCGGTTCACCTGAAAGTCTGCGGTCTATGAGTGCATTTAAAGCCTCCGTTTGCTCATCCGTGAGAATGAGGTGCATATTCATGAAAAAGGTGTTTTCGGTCATTTCAAGTGCGTGGCAAATCAAGAGCTTCGTGTCAAAAGCTGCATCGCTTGTCACCTCAAAGAGTTTGTTTCGGTTTTCCGTATAAAATTCTTGAAGAGTCATAAAGGCTTCTCCTTTCCGTGTGTAAAACTATACTTCTTCACTCTGTGTACTGCAATCGGATGATTCGTCGGCAGATTCTTCCTGTGAGTCAACACCCTGTGCATCTTCCGTGTTTTCTTCGCTCTCATTGTTTTCAATGTACGGTATATCCACATCCTCACCTATGCTGTGCATAGCGAGTTTGAAAGAATGAAGAGCTACTTCTATCATATCGGGGGTAGGTTCACGGGTGGTTATGAGCTGTAAACCCATTCCGGGGGCACGAACTATTTTGCACAGTATGTTGTCTGATTTTGCAGCGGCCTGCAATACCTCAAATGCAACACCTGCAACGAGCGGCAACAGCAAAATTCTGATACCGAGCCTTGCAATCACACGCAAAACGGCATTAGCAATATTCAAGGGGAAAATAGCCGATAATAGTGTAAAAATGAGTATACTTATTGCCATTACAAGAAATAGGTAGTTTGTACCGCAACGTGGATGCAGACGGGAGTGTTTCATGGCAGATTCGGGCGTGAGTTCATCGCCTGCTTCATAGCATGATATGGTCTTATGTTCCGCACCGTGGTACATGAAAACACGCTTCACATCTTTCATGAGTGAGCAAAGCAGTATGTAACCTATAAATACCACAAGTCTTATAGCACCTTCGAGCAGTGAACGCCATATTTCCAAATTGTATGATTTATCCTTTAATGCTTCAATCTCGGCATTTACGGTGTTGAGTACAGATGTATCCGTTATGGATGAAATGCTGTTTTGGAGAGTTTCTATCTGCTCCGTGTAGCCATTGTGCAGGATGAGGTCTGCACCTTGTACGGGAAGGTACACAAAGAGGAATACGGAAAGCGCAAGCGCAAGCACGACTCCTAAAAAGATGGCCACATCTTCTACCGACTTGCCCAGCTTTTCCGATAAGAATTTCTCAAACTTTGACGGTTCCTCAGAGGATAAATCTTCACCGTAAAGTTCAGCGGAGCGTGTTATGGTCTTCATTCCCGTGGAGAGCGAATCCACAAACGAAACTACGCCGCGCACAATGGGAAGGCCCGCAAAAGTGCCTTTTTTAGTTTTCGGCTCACACGGTGTGTATTCTGATATGATGCTTCCGTCGCTTTTTCGCACCGCCATTGCAATGCCCTTTGGAGATTTCATCATAACGCCTTCCATTATGGCTTGACCGCCCACTTTGCAGCGGAGTTTTTCATCACAACATTTCTTTTCCATCAAAATACCTCAAAAATAAGTTTTTGCAAAGCCCTTTTTATGTGTGGGCTTTGCATGAAATAGCGTTGGTTTATTAAATTATATCCTGTTTCTGTTAATAGGCATACTCATACATCTGGGGCCGCCTCTGCCTCGTGAGAGTTCTCCGCCCGGTATGTTATGCACTTTTATTCCCGCTTTGGTCAAAAGCTCGTTCGTTATTTCATTTCTGCCGTATGTGATAATTTCACCGGGAGCTACCGCAAGCGAGTTTGAACCCATATTCCAGTGCTCTCTGGACGAAGCCTGCAAGTCGCCGCCGCCCGTCTGTATAAATTCCACGGCAGGAAGTGAGAGTGCACGCTTGAACACATTATCCAAGGAGTCCTTGTGATTATCGGCACGGAGATTGCCGTGGGAGTCCAAATACAGTTCATACACATCGAATGCGCCGTTTCTGACTTGCGGAGCAGTGAGGAACTTATCGTAATCCACCATGGTACAGAGTACATCCAAATGCATATGGAGTCTGTCTTTGGGGAGGTTGAATACTAAAATTCTCTCATAGCCGCCGTTTTTGAGCAAGTTCAGAGCAAAGTTTTCTATTGCGCCGAGTGAAGTGCGCTGGCCGTAACCCACTGCAAGTACTTTGTCTGAAAGCACGAGTATATCTCCGCCCTCAACACTGTATCCCAGATTATAATCATACCACAGCGGTGCGCCTGCAAATGAGGGGTGATACTTGTGAATATAGCGCATCATGAGTGCTTCTCTCTTGCGGAAAGGCATACTCATGGAGCTTGCAATCATACCGTTTCCGATGCATATGCTTATATCTCTTGTGAAATAAAGTGAAGGAACGGGGTCTGTGTAAAAAGGATATACCTCCTCCACCATTACGGGGAGAGGTTTTTTATCGCCCTTTATGTTTATATCCTTACGGCGAATGCCTTTGCAAATCTCGTAGAAAAGCTCTTTTGCACTCAGCGGCAAGAGATATTCACGCAAAACGTCTTTCAGGCTTTCTGCCTGCACATTTGCAATTACAAGGTAATCTTCAATGAACTTTTTGCGTATATCCTCAGATTCCACTGCTTTTACAAATAAGTCTTCAAGATATATGACATTCACACCGCAGTCACGCAGTATGCCTGCAAAAACATCGTGTTCACGCTGTGCCTCGGGTACATACGGAGTATCCTCAAAGAGCATATGTTCCAAATAATCGGGAATAAGCATTTCCACTTCAATGCCGGGCTTATGAAGCATGACCGTATTTAACTTTCCTATTTCAGAATGCAGATTTATAAAACCACTCATAAATGTCTCCTTTTACTGAACTGAGGTTGTACGCACAACCCAACGGTTTCATTATATAACTAATTGCAAATAATTTCAAGTCCTGTGCGGAGATTCTACTTTGAAAAATATATTTTGAAAATAAAAAAGTGCTTTGTATTTTTTTGTTTTATAACTACAATGTACGGATAAAAACATCGAACAGTCTGATGAAAAGAGGCATACAATGATTTCCGACAGCTGGATGCAGGAGCTGATGAACAAGACAGATATAGCAAGTCTTATAGGCGAATATACCACGCTTACTCCCAAAGGGGGAAAGCTCTGGGGATGCTGTCCTTTTCACAATGAAAAAACACCCTCTTTTAAGGTGGATACATCCACACAGTTGTATTATTGTTTTGGTTGTCATAAAGGGGGAAATGCCATTACATTTCTGAAAGAGAAGGAAAATCTTTCCGGTTTTGATGCCGTAAAAACGCTTGCAGAGCGTGCAGGTATGCAGTTGCCCGAATCGGGGTTTGACTCGGAAGCTGCCGAGAGAAATAAAAGAGAGAGGCAGAGGCTTCAAAATGCAAACAGAGATGCCGCCAGATTCTATTATGAGAACATAAAGACTGCCGGGGCAGCACTTTCATACCTTCACGGCAGAGAGCTTAGCGATGAGGTTATAACACGCTTTGGTCTGGGATTCGCACCGGATAAATGGACGGCACTTTGCGACCATATGAAAAGTAAAGGCTACACGGAAGAGGAACTGTTGTCGGCAGGTCTTGCGAAAAAATCGGGGAGAGGCGGCGTTATAGATGTTTTCAGAAACAGAATAATGTTTCCCATAATAGATGAAAAGGGCAATGTGCTTGCGTTTGGCGGCAGAACGATGGGCGACGACAAGTCGAAATATCTCAATACGGGAGATACACCCATATACAGCAAGCGAAATAATGTGTATGCTCTGAATATGCTGAAAAAAGGCACGCACAGCGATATCATCATAGTGGAGGGCTACATGGATGTAATATCGCTCCATTCCGTGGGAGTGTGTAATGCCGTGGCAACACTCGGTACTGCACTTACCGAAAATCAGGCGAGGTTGATAAAGCGCAGAACATCGCTGGTGTATGTATCCTATGACGGTGACAGTGCAGGTCAAAATGCCACTATGCGTGGGCTTGATATATTAGCATCGGAAGTGCCGCAGGTGAGAGTTATAAAACTGCCCGACGGACTCGACCCTGATGATTACGCCAAAAAGTACGGGAAAGACGGGTACATGAAGCTGAAAGACGAAAGCCTTGCGCTCAATACTTTCAAGCTGGAACATATGGCACAGAAGTACGATATGTCCACACAGGATGCCAGACAGGAGTACGCCATTGAAGCGTGCAAACTCATTGCTGCATTACAACCCGTGGAGCAGGAGCGGTATTATGAGTATGTTTCAAAAAAGACGGGTCTTTCGTACGAAACACTCATGGCACAGGGTGCGTCCGTGCCGGTTGTTCCCGAAAAAAGGAATACTTTTGCGCAAATAAGAAAGAATAAAGAAAAAGCACCGACTTTTGCCAAAACCGACAGAGAAAGGGTGGAACTTACCATGCTGTCATGTGCGGTTTCGTCTGCCGACGCTGCATATTATCTGGCAGAGAATGCTCAAAGGTTCATAACCCGTGATGATATTTACGCATTTATAAAAACGGTCGCCCGGGAATACAGGGAGAAAGGTAAATGCGATGTAGCTGTTGTAATGGGAACAATGGGTACGGACATACCCGATGTGGCTGCTGCCGTGTTTGAGCATGAAACACAAGAACCGCTGAAAGTTGCCAAAGACTGTGTTCGCAGATTGGAGATTCGTGAAGTGGAGGACGAACTCATGGAACTTTCGGGAAAACTGGACATACATGAGATTACGGCGGAGGAATATAAAAAGAGTTATGCTGAGCTTATTTTGCGTTTACGGACGCTGAAAGGATAGAATATGCAAAAAGAAAAGATAATTTCTTTGGAGGAAGTGTTTTCAGGATGTACCGAACCGTACTCGCTCCTTGGGCAGTTGGACAAGCTCATGAAAGACGGATTCACATTAAAAGACGGGGAGAATGAGTATGAGCCATTATGTGTGCCGTCAACACCCGTGGAATTGCCGTGTACTCCTAAGGAAAAGGAAATACTGGACATGTATATGCAAGAGCTTGCAAAATCGCAGAGTGAGGCGGGGCAGGATGAAATATCATCTGTTACGGCGGAAAATCTGCATTTGGTGCCTATGACGGTGCAAAGATATGTCTCCGCTATGAATGTGGATATATTGCAAGAGGCGAATTTGGAGCTTGTGAATGCCGTGAGGGATTATTTCTCGGGAAAATACACATGCGGAGCGGACATGTACTGCACGTTCAGAATACATCGCACCGTAATACGGTTCTTGGAGGAATTCAGAGGTGAAAAGGACTCATCGGATATCATAAAGGAGAGAGGCAATGCCGTAATACGCATATATGAGGAGTTTAAGAATGAGCACGGCACAAAACCGACTGTGCAGTACATAGCCCAAAGAACGGGTTTTGAGGAAAGCTTTGTTCGTGCAATCATGGTGCAACTGCAAGAGTTTGAGAGGGAAACCCCTGTGCATATGAAGCAGCCTGAACATGTGAGACATAAAAAACAGGAAAAACAGGAAAAAAGGGAGAATGCCGATGCTGTTTTGAAAGAGAAAGTGGAGGGAATGCTCTGTGGTTTGGATGATATACAAAGAAAAGTTATAGAATGCAGATTCGGGTTACGGGGAAAAGCACTGACGCCCGAGGAAACGGCAGTCGCTTTGGGATTAGATTTGCGTGAAGAGGAGAAAATCGAAGCCGAGGCAATGGAAAGCTTAAAAACAATGTAAACGCATACAGGAGGAAAATATTATGCTTGACACCATTCTTTACGAACAGAAAATCAATGAGCTCTTGGAAAAGGGCAAAAACACACATCTGCTGTCATACAAGGACGTAATGGATACGTTTCAGGAGCTGGACTTGGATCCCGAACAGACAGAAGATATTTATGAACGCATTGCGTCAAACAAGATAAACATAATAGATGATGAAGCACGGATTGACCCCGATGTGGAGGAAATAGAGATAGTGTTGCCCACGGCACTCGAACCCGACCCGGAAATGATGGAGTATTCGTTGGATGACGGTCTGGACAGTTTGGATGATGATTCGGATGATGATTCGGCATCGGGCGGTGTGGACGACCCCGTGAGGATGTATCTGAAAGATATAGGAAAAATACCGCTGCTTTCTGCCGAGGAAGAAGTAGAATTGGCTAAGCGGATAGAACAAGGCGATGTGGAGGCAAGACAGGAGCTTGCATCCGCAAACCTGCGACTTGTGGTGTCGCTTGCAAAGAAGTTTGTAAACAGGGGTATGCAGTTTTTGGATCTCATACAGGAGGGAAATTTGGGACTTATGCGTGCCGTGGAAAAATTTGATTACACCCGCAAGTTCAAGTTCTCTACATACGCTACATGGTGGATTCGTCAGGCAATAACACGTGCTATTGCAGACCAGGCAAGGACCATAAGAATACCCGTACATATGGTGGAAACCATAAACAAGTTGGTGCGTGTAAACCGTCAGCTCCTTCAAGAGTACGGCAGAGAGCCCCGTCCCGATGAGATTGCAAAGGCAATGGGCGAAACAGAGGAGAGAGTACGTGAGATAATGAAGTTTGCACAGGAACCCGTTTCATTGGAAACCCCGATTGGTGAGGAAGAGGACAGCCACCTCGGCGACTTCATTGCCGACGAAAGCGAAAGGTCCCCGCAAGAGGCTGCTGAGTCCGACATACTCAAAGAGGAGATAGAAAGCGTACTGGACACTCTCACGGGCAGAGAAAAGACCGTTATAAAACTCAGATTCGGACTCATAGACGGTCAGCCGCGCACATTGGAAGATGTGGGAAAAGAGTTTAACGTAACCCGTGAGCGCATCCGTCAGATAGAGGGAAAAGCTCTACGAAAATTGCGTCATCCGTCACGAAGCAGAAGGCTTAAAGATTTCATAAATTAACACCAAAAATGAAATAGGACGACTCGTAAAAAGGTCGTCCGTTTTTTTATGTGGTGTTGGGTATAAAAAAGGCGACATGTTCTGCCGCCCGATTTATTGTGAGATTATTTGCGTTTTCCCGGGAGATTTGCCTTTTTTGTAAATGATTCCGCGGCGATTGTTATTATAACCGTTATTACCATGGTGAATATGAAGGCTATAAAAGACGGCAGAAGATGTGAGCTTGTATATGTGGTGAAACCGCCGTTCACCTCCGCCAAATGCCAAGCGTTTATGGCTTGTGCCACGATGACCACCATTCTGCGCTTTACGGGATAATGTATTGCCATTATGGGCAGCGAGCGTTCGCCTAACCACACAAGACCCGATTTGTGCAGTTCTATGCGTTCACGCAAAAGATGTGCAAGAAGTATGGAGAGCGCTATAACCGCCATACTGCCTAAAATTGCGTTTACATAAAATATACCGAAGTTGCCCAAATGTTTTGAACCCATGGAGATGTGCCCCTTTGCTTCTATGGGCAGGAAAAGTCCGTTTGCCCAAGTGAGTGCAATCACGGCGGCAATGCCCACAATTATGAGCAAACAGGAAATCCACTTTTTCTTCAACACTATATTTTGGAGTCCGTCCAAACCCACTTTTTTTGTGAGTGCTTCACCAAAGAGCAGGAATGGAAGTGCAACGAATGCAACACCCGTTTGCCAAGGGAGCTCCCTGAAAAAGCCGTGTATAAAGGGCATAGTGAACAGACATCCGATTGCGCCCAATAAGAGTACGCCTGTGATTTTCACTGCTTTTTTACACTTGCTTAAACCGAAGTAAATGAGCTCCGTTACAAAGAGGCATGGAATAAACCACAGAGCAGGGTTGTGTTGGAGAAAATCCACTGAACCGCGTGCCAAGAATATTTCCATGAAAGCTCCTATGGTGGTCTGACCTTTTGCAAGAGCCGTAAACTCAGGCATTTTTACTTCCACCAATGCATACCATGCAAATGTAATAAGAGAGTATACCAGGTACGGTAAAAGCAATCTGCGAACTTTTTTGTCCATAAATTCATGGATACTTTGCGATTCACCTTTGAAAGTCATTCCCGCAAGAATGAAAAAGAGCGGGATGTGGAAAGAATACAGGGTGCGATAGATGCCGCCCTCAACATTTATGTGTGCAAAAACCACCGCCAGAATGCCTATTGCCTTTGCAATATCTATGTAGGCGAATTTGGTGGAAATAGCCGCACTTTTAATTGTGCTTATATTCTTGTTCATGTAACCCTCCGTCAAGCATCATGAACACAATTATAACACAGTATCCGAAAATAGAAAAGCCCCAATTTTTATGCATAAAAAAGAGAGAGCAAAGGGACAACTTCCATAACGACGGCAGACAACAGTGCCATGTATTTAAGACGCCAGATATCTGCACACAAGCATTGCTGTAACCGACATAAGCGAAAGAAAGATACTAAATGCAGCCATAACTTTTTTTGCACGCATACCTATCACCGAGCATATTATCGCTGTTATGCATGACACTGTACACAACAAACACATATGCCATGTCACACAGGCAATAAGACTGCAGTAAATCCCCGTAAATGAGCAAAGCGCACGGCGATGCTCGCGCTTTACAGTTATCTTTTCGTTCATCTTCTTCCTCTCAGTCGTTTGATTTTTTATGCTGACTTCATTATATACATGTGGTTTTACGACATAAAGTGCCTTTTGTATGCCATGTACAGAACCGTAATCTAAACCGTAAGTTAAATAAAAATGCAGGAGTTTCCTCCTGCATGGATATGAAGCCTTTGATTTTGAAACGATTCATAACCCTTATAGAAACATTTTCTGCAATTCTCTGCCGGCAGGCTCATAGCCCAGCGCATATGCTTTCTCAAAGAATGCAGTCGCCGTACTTAAATCCAAGGATACGCCATAGCCTATTTCGTGGCACAGACCCAAGCGATAGAATGCCGGGGCAAAACCGAGTTCGGCGGCCTTGTGGAAAAGCTCAATGGCTTCGCTTATATTCTTTGCCACGCCTTTTCCCTCTGCATTCATCACCCCGAGGGAATATATGGCGGCGGAATGACCCTGAGCTGCTGCTTCTCTGAAATATTGCAGAGCTTTTTTCAGATTCTGCTCCACAATGAATCCCTTTTCATACCATTTACCGAGTTTGTACTGTGCAAGCGGAGATTTGCTGTCGGCTGCAAGTTTGCAATACTCAAAGGCTTTTTTGGGATTTCTGGGCTCATGTATTCCGGTTGAATAGTAGAGCGCAAGTCGGTAATGCGAGCGTACGTTTCCCATCTGTGATGCTTTGGTATAGCATTCAAGTGCAGTCCTGATGTTCTTTTCTACACCCAACCCCTGCTCATACAGCATACCCAAACAGTGCAGTGCCTTATAATTGCCGAGGTCTGCGGACATTTTATACCATTGTACCGCACAATGGATATCCTTTTCAGTACCCTTGCCGCGTTCATACATACATGCCACCTTGAACATTGCAGCAGAGTTGGATTTTTCTGCCGCCCGCATGTAATATTCAAAAGCTTTTTCATCGCTTTTGCATACTCCGCTTCCCTTTTCATAACATACGGCGAGTGCAAAGTCAGCTATTGCAAAGCCCTTGTCGGATGCAGCCATATACCACTTTACCGCCTGAACCATGTCGGCTTCGGTTCCTACACCGTGTTCATAGAAACTTCCGAGCAAGTGCTGAGCTTTCAAATGTCCTGAATCGGCAGCTTCTGTGCAGAGTGAAAATGCTGTCTCCTGCTCATTTTCCGAGCCATGTGTGCTGTAAAATTTGCTCAGTCTGTACTTAGCTTCGGAATCACCCTGTCTTGCTGCAAGACTGAAACATTCAAGTGCGTGTCCTTTGTCCATGGCAACGCCTTTTCCGTGAAGATAACACATGCCGAGACTGGTGAGTGAGCGTATTTCACCGTTTTCATATGCCCGTTTATGCCATCTCACAGCTTGCTCATAGTCCACATAAGTACCTCTCCCGTCACCACAGCATAATCCGTATTCAAACTGTGCGGGCGGATATTCCTTTTCTGCTGCGCTTTTAAACATTTCGGCAGCTAAAATTGCATACTGTTTTTCTCTGTTGTTATAAAAAAGCTCCTTGGCAAAAAGACCGAGTTCATACTCGTCCTGTGCATTTTCACTCCTTGCCCTTTCCATGAGTGAGTCCAACTTTATCCTGTCGTCTTCCGGAAGACCCATGCCCGCATTCATGGGCATTATTCCGTATTTTTCAGTCAAAACGGTACATGCCGGGGCGTATCCGTTTGCTGCACTGCTCTTCAACATATCAAAAGCTGCTTGCGAGCTTGTATCCTTATCCTTGTGAGTATAATATGCCCACGCAAAAAACTGTGCCTCGGCATCGCCCGACTGAGCTCTTTTCAGCATATCCGCTATGCGTGTATTTGCACCCTTGTGATTGCACTGGGCAGCTTTCAGACAATAGTATGCGGCTTTCTCTATATTTCTTTCATAGCCGTTTTGACCAAGGAAATAATTCTCGCTCAAAAGGTACGCTGCAACGGTGTAACCGTTTTCTGCTGCGGCGATGAGATACTCGTTTGCCAAGGCAGGGCTCTGTCCCACTAAAATACCCTCCGAGTAAATCTCATACAGTCTGTAAAGTGCCACAGAATACGGCTTTTTCTGTGATATTGCCTCATTATACCAAAAGAGTGCATTTCTGATATCAGACATGCCGCCTTCGCCGTTTTCATAATACTGCGCCATTCGGTACTGTGCCTTTACATTGCCGTTGTATGCAGCTCTTTTGTACCAGGAGAAGGCCTCATCCAAATTTTTATTTACACCCCTGCCCTCCTCACAGCATACGCCGTAATCATACTGTGCTCTCGGGTTACCATGCTTTGCCTGTTCGAGTATTTCTTTTGATTTCCTTACAGCGGAACGCAAAAAGTCTGCACGCTTTGCTGAGGCTATGTATCCCAGACTCAGAGCCATTTCATACATTTCGAGAGCGTGCAGTGTTTCGTGAGCAGCTTCATAGTACGTGCCGAGTTTGTAGTATGCGATGGGGTCATTGCTGAGCAAAACTGTTTCACGTGCCTGTTCGTTTCCCTTTGCCGCCTGCCGCACAAAATATTCCAATCCTTTACCGTCCGACGGTGCAGAGTCCGTCTGCGTTTTCTCATGTTCCGTGCCATGCGAATAAAAGTTTTCAAGCATTTCCATTGCCTCGGAGTCACCTGCTCGGGCATACCCTGTGCAGTAATTGATAAAACCGTCAACATCGTTATTTTGCCATAGGCTTATTGCGTATTGTCTGTCAAAACTCATAGTATTCACCGTCATTTTTGTTTGTTTTTATGATTATAAGATTTTCCCGAAGTGCGATAGCCTTGTGCCCCCGCTTTTCTGTACCAGCTCATTGCAAGGCGCAAGTCTT
>JAFSHG010000097.1 GCA_017440405.1 Clostridia bacterium | reverse complement strand
CTCGGACTTGCGGTGGGATGCAGACCTTTTTCGGCAATCTATATAGTTGCGCTTTTCATATACTGGTTCATAAAAGACGGTAAACTCGTATTTGCGGACTTTGCGAAACGTCAGATATTGCCCGCACTGCCGTTGATTTTTATTGCAGCAGCTTACATGGCGTATAATTATGTTCGTTTCCGCAACCCGCTCGAATTCGGTCATAACTATTTGCCCGAATTTGCAAATGAACCTCAGTTTGCGCTCAAATACCTTGTGCCGAATCTCAGACAGCTTCTGTTTGAACCAATACATCTGGACAGTAAACTCAACATATCATTCCCGAAGTTTAACGGTTTTTGGTTCTACATCACGAATCCCGTTTTTATATTGGCGGCATATAAGTCCGTGGTTAAAATTATAAAAGCAAAAAGAATAAGCATAACCCGTCTCTTATTTGCGGCAGCACTTGTATTAAACCTTATATTTATCTGTTGCCACAAAACCCTTGGCGGCTGGCAGTTCGGTGCAAGATATACGTGTGACCTTATGGCTTTTGCTCTTTTCATACTGCTTGCAGATGTGAAAGAAGACACGGACGAGAAGAACATACCGCTTCTTTCGGGCGAAACATGCAAAGCTCTCACCCTGAACCGATTCGACATCATAATAATGGCTTTCGGGCTTATGTTCAATGCAATCGGTGCAGCGGAATTTTGGCTCAACTTAATCTGACGGAGGGCGTATGGATATATGAATAAGACGGACGTTTTACATGTGAACTCGGATACATGCTATGATATCATAATGGAAAATGGCTTTCAAGGCTTGGGGGAGCATGTACGCAATGTGCTTGTGTGCGCACATTCCGTACTCATTGTGAGCGATGAAAAAGTGTATGGGCTGTACGGCGATGAAGTTAAAAAAACGCTTACGGAATGCGGTTTTGAGGTGAAAACACATATAGCGGAAGCCCTATGTGAGTCAAAAAAGACGCAAAGTACGGTGACGGAGATTTATAAAAGTGCAATAGATGCGAATCTCACACGCCACGATGCGATACTTGCGCTCGGCGGCGGCATAGTGGGGGACGTGGCAGGTTTTGCCGCTGCAACATTTATGCGAGGTGTAAACTTTGTACAAGTTCCCACAACACTGGTGGCACAGACCGATTCGTCCGTAGGCGGCAAGTGCGGAATAAACTTTGACGGCGTAAAAAACCTCATCGGCTCTTTTTATAATCCTGCGCTGGTGTACATATCGCCGCACGTCCTTTGCTCTTTGCCACAGCGTGAAAGATGTGCAGGCATGGGCGAAGTCATAAAATACGGCTGCATACGTGATGCATCTTTATTTTCCGATCTTGCAAGCGGAGATTTTGACATATCCGATGTTATATTGCGCTGCTTGCGTATAAAGCGTGCTGTTACGGAAAAAGATTCCCACGACCTGGGACTGCGACACATACTGAATTTCGGTCATACCGTGGGACATGCTCTGGAAGAATACACAAGTGGTGAAATACTCCACGGTGAGGGTGTGGCATACGGCATGTACGCCATGGCACTTGCAGGTGAAAGACTTAAAATAACAGCACAAGGTACGGCAAAAAGCATAAAAGACTTGTGCGAAAAGCACGGTTTGAAAACGGACTACACCAAATATTTCGGTTTTGAGAAATACATAAGCCGTGATAAAAAGCGCACGGCAGACGGCATAAAAGCTGTTTTTCTCACGGAAATAGGCAGTGCTGTTATTCGTGAAATATCTGTTGCGGAACTGACGGGGCTTTTATATGGCTGATGTAATTATACGACCCGGTAAGATGTACGGCAGTCTGAATCTTTCAGCCGTTGCACCGTCAAAGAGCTTTTTGCACAGACACATAATATGTGAGGCACTCTCGGGAGGGCAGCTTTCATACTTTGACTCCGATGATATCTGTGCAACGCATGAGGTGATGTCGCACATCCTCACGGACAAGGATGTGTGCTATGTGGGCGAATCCGCATCCACATTGAGATTTTTAATACCGCTTTCGGTATTGTTGGGCGGCAGAACTTTTAAAACCTCAGGCAGGCTGTCTGAGCGTCCCTTGCATGAGTACGAATGCATGAAAGACGCATCCGTGCGTGTTGTGGGCAAGGATGTCATAACCTCTGGCAGACTCACAAGCGGCGACTTTACTCTGCAAGGCGATATTAGTTCACAGTTTGTTTCAGGGCTTATGTTTGCACTTGTATTGTGTGACGGCGACAGCAGAATACTGATAAAAAAGCCGCTCCGCTCACGCAATTATGCCGAAATGACAAGGCGGGTGCTCTCAGAATACGGTGTGAAAGTATTAAATGACGGGAACGGCTACATAGTTCTCGGAAATCAAAAGTATTTGCAGAGGCAACCGTCCTCCGTGGAGGGTGACTGGTCATACGGGGCTTTTTTCACCGTGGCAAATGCCCTCGGGTGTGATATATCCCTCACGGGATTATGTAATGACAGCATACAGGCTGATGCATGTATATCCTACTGTATGGCGCAAGACGATATAGATATATCACAGTCCCCTGATATATTCCCCATACTGTGTGTATGGGCATGTGCAAAAAAGGGTAAGACCGTCATACGAAACGGTGAAACCTTGAGGTTCAAAGAGTGCGACAGGATACATGCCATGGCGACGGAACTGAGAAAATTGGGTGCACATATCACGGAAAAAAGCGACGGTGTAATCATAGAGGGGACGGGAAAACTCCGTGGCGGTACTTTGCATTCTCACGGCGACCACCGCATTGCAATGGCACTTTCTGTTGCGGCGGCATGTGTGTGCGACGGTGAAGTGATGATACGGGATGCTGAGTGTGTAAGAAAAAGCGCACCGCAGTTTTTCAGCCACATGAAGCAATTACATGCAGATATAATTATGCAGGAGGACTAAATATGCTCATAGTGATTTACGGCGAAAGCTGCACGGGGAAATCCACCGTGGCAGAGATTGTTGGAGAAAAAATAAATGCAAAAATAATATGCGGCAAAGATTATTTGCGCATGGCAAAGAGTGAACATGAGGCAGAATGTGCTTTTACGGAAAAACTCAAAACGGCGGTTTCGGGGGATGAAAACATAATATATGTATTTGCAGAACCCGAACTTGCAAGACTGCTGCCTTGCGGCGCATTTTCCGTGTATGTGAAAGCAAGCATTGACACCGTGCTTGAACGCTTCCGAAAAAGAATGCACGGCAATATGCCCGATGCGGTGAAGAATATGCTCATTAAAAAACACGGCTGCTTTGAAAAATTCACCCACGATATGACTCTCTGCACGGACGAATTGCAGTCAGAGGATTGTGCGGAACAGATTTTGAATAAGATAAAAACTATTACGGGAGATTGATATGAACACTTGGAACGGTGAAGTTTTACGCATAAGCATATTCGGTGAGTCGCACGGCAATGGTTTAGGTTGCGTGGTAGACGGACTTCCCGCAGGGATAAGGACGGATGCTGATAAAATCCGTCATGAACTGAACCTCAGGCGTCCTCGTGGCGGCAACACCACTTCACGCAAAGAGGATGACGACTATGAAATCGTATCGGGCGTTTCAAAAGACGGCGTTACATGCGGCACTCCGCTGTGTGTGCTTTTCAGGAACCGTGATGCACGCAAAGGGGACTATAACACCCGCATTCCACGCCCGTCCCATGCTGATTTTTCTGCATATGTGAAATATCATGGATTTTGCGACCTAAACGGCGGTGGACATTTTTCCGCACGACTCACCGCACCGCTGGTGTTTTTGGGCGCAATAGCAAGGTGCGAACTGGAAAAAATGGGGATACTTTCTGCCGTGAGTATAAAATCCATAGGCAATGCGGTGGGAAAGAGTTTTTATGACACGGACTTTCGCGACGATATTTTCATCAACACCGACTGTGAATTTCCGCTGATAGATGCAAGCTGTCGTGATGACATGCTTCGTGAATTGGAAACGGCAAAAGAAGAGAAGGACAGCGTGGGTGGGACTGTGGAGTTTTGCATGAAAAATTTACCTGTTGGTTTGGGAGAACCCTTTTTTTCCAGTGTGGAGAGCAGCCTTGCACAGCTTATGTTCTCCATACCTGCCGTGAAGGGCGTGGAGTTCGGACGTGGGTTTGAGCTTGCAAAGATGAGAGGCTCGTGTGCAAACGACGAGTTTGACCCGGTGGGTGTTGAAGAAAAAATAAAAGGCATGAATAAAAACGCCCAAATTACATATACCAATAACGCAGGCGGAATCAACGGTGGATTGACCAATTCAATGCCGCTCATTATGAGAGTCGCATTTAAGCCAATTCCATCCATAGGACAGGGACTGCAAAGTGTGGATATGCAAAGTTTTGAACCCGTCATCGTGAAGACGGAAGGCAGGCATGATGTTTGCGCAGCTTTGCGTGGAGCTTTTGCGGTGCGTTCATCTGCCTGTATTTGTATGTATGATTTTCTTCTCAAACACTCCCAATACGAAAGGAACAGCCATGGATACTCTGAATGAATATCGCCTCGAAATAGATGAAATAGATTCGCATATACTGGAGCTTTTCACGGAAAGAATGGCTCTTGCGGAAAAGATTGGAGAATATAAGCGAGCAAACGGTCTGCCCACGGAGGACAAGTTGCGTGAGGAGGCACTCATACAAAAACAGGCGGGCAATGACAGGGATAAAGCCGCACTGCTTCGTGAGATTATGAATATTTCAAAAGCGGTTCAGCGCAGATGCTACAACATATACATCATAGGTATGCCGTACTCGGGGAAAAGTACATTGCTTGAAAGCATTGCGCCGCATACGCAGAGGGATTGCACAGATACCGACAGCATGATAGAAAAAAAGTGCTCCATGAGCGTTTTTGACATATTCCAAAGTCACGGCGAGGAGTATTTCAGAAAGGTGGAGACGGAGGTTTTGTGTGAACTTGCAAAACAGGGTTCATGCGTGGTTTCCACGGGCGGCGGCATATTAAAATCCGAAGAAAACAGGCGTATAATACATGCAAGCGGTTACACGGTGCTGTGCGATACTCCGCCTGATGTTTTGTGCAGGGCTTTTGAAGCCGACATGCAAAGAAGTCGTCCGCTCATACGCAGTTCGGAGGATTTGGAAATACTTTATTTTGAGCGGTTCAAGCTGTATCGGGAAAATGCCGACCTCATAATAAATCCGCAGCGAAAGGACGCACTGCAAAGTGTACTTTCATTCATGGAAGAAAAGGAACTGATATAATATGAAGATAGGCGCAGTGGTTGCAGAATACAACCCTTTTCACAACGGACACGCATACCAGTTACAGGAATTTCGCAAGGCATGTGACTTGGACTTTTGCATCGTGGTAATGAGCGGCAGCTTTGTCCAGCGTGGTGAGCCTGCCATTTGTGACAAGTACACACGCACCTTGTGGGCACTTTCGGGGGGTGCCGATATGGTTATAGAGTTGCCTGTATATTATTCCCTGGGAAATGCGTCAGTTTTTGCAAGGGGTGCTGTGGGAACGGTTATGTCTGTTGCCGATGTATTGGGATTCGGCTCTGAAATTTGCGATACGGAGCTCCTAACACGTGCATCTTGCATTGATACTGCCGCCATTTCAGACACGGTAAGCGGAAAGAATTTCCCGAGAGTTGTGGGAGAGGTTCTGAAAGAAGAATACGGCGACGATGTATCCGAAGTGTATTCTAACCCGAATGCCACCCTTGCCGTGGAGTATATTCGTGCGAAAAATGAGTTGTGTCCCCAAATGGGTATACACATAACAGAGCGCAAAGGCGTATCGCATGATTCAAACCAAACAGACGGTGAGTTTTCATCCGCTTCACACCTGAGAAGTATGATAGCAAGAGGGGAGAGTATAGAACGATTTGTCCCCGATTTTGTGCGTTTGGAAAAGCATCTCACATTGGATGACTTGGATAAGCTCATACTGTACAATTTGAGAAACATCTCACATGCCGATTTGGAAAACATAGCCGATGTGTCCGAAGGACTGCACAATCTCATAAAAAAAGCCGCTCTCACATGCACCTGCTACAACGATTTGCTGCACACCGTGAAGTCCAAACGCTATACCATGGCACGTCTGAAACGCATTTGTCTGTGTGCGCTTTTGGGGATAACACATGATATGCATAAGTCACCTGCACAATATATACATGTCTTGGGCATAAGAGAAAACTCACGAAATGCTCTCCTCTCGGAAATGCAAAAGCGCAGCCGCCTTCCTATTTTCACCAAAGGCAAAGATTTCAAAAAATATACAGAAGTTGACGTATCATTATCGAGAGTTGATGTACTCGCAACAGACACATACGCACTGTTTTACAACGAATTTCCGAATAGTGATTATAGTAATAAATTACTGATTTTTTAGAAAAACATGCAAAAATGAGGTTGTAATTCAAGTTTGTTTGAGTATAATCAAGAGTGTGAGAGACGGTTGTATATTATAATGGGAGCAAGGGATTTGCATTTATGCAAGTCGGAAAGGAGCGTAAAAGGTGAAGCATATTATACTGTTCACAATGTTATCGGTGATGCTTTTGGTTGCGCTCAGCCTGTCCTCGTGCATAAGCACAAAGCCTGCAACGGGCAGGCATCAGGGACTCTCTGCACTCGATGACGACAAAAATTCTGTATCTGGTGATTCTGCTGCCTCTGAAACAGCGGATATTCCGAACTTTATGGCAGGGGAAGTGGATTATGAATCATATATTCCGGATATTGAGTTTGGTCTGCGCCTGTTTGCATTTGAAAATGACGATTATTCGGGGAAGACTATTCTCTATTCGGAAGTCACGTACAATGATATGGAGGATTATGCAGAACAGTTGTCCGACGGCGGATATGTCTGCATAGAGTTGGACTGTAACCGTGAGGAGGACAAATACCGTGCGGTATTCTACAACAAAGATAACAATATGAATGTGAGTATAAGATATGCAGAGAGCGGACTTACCGTGATGGTCTATTCTGCGGAAGACTGACGAAAGAGCGGGACACACACGTGTCCTTTTTTTATTCAACACAAAAGAGCATGAGATAATGCGTGATGTTCGTATCGGTGAAATCACAAAATGAAAAGTTCTACACAGACCAAACAAACGGTTTGTGGGAACTTTATTTTATAAGCGGAAGAAGCACATAAATAAAAGGATGCCTTGCGTCAATGCGCCACAATCCTACCGTCACACTCCGTGTGCTGCATCCCTTTACACAAGGGATGCTTTGATAATATGCAACAACCGTAGAAATTCAATCTACGGTTGTTTGTTTCCCCGTTAAGGACAATGGAGAAAATACGCGGCTTCTGTATCGGAAAAGTTTTTCATTAAAACCGATACGCCTTTATTCGGTTCAAAATTGCGGTTTCGTTCCTGCTTGCAATCTCCTCGGGACGGAATATTCCCGTGCTTATACCGAATGAAGTGGCACCTGCATCGCTGAACTCTGCGATATTATTGGATGTGATGCCGCCCATTGCGACAATGGGAACTTGGGAGAGCGGCGACTTTATGGCACGCAGGTATGTGCTGCCCATATCGCCTGCCGGGAAAAATTTAACCAGCGTAGCACCCAAAGAATACGCATTATAAATCTCCGTAGGTGTGGAAGCACCCGGTATGCACGGTACGCCGTAGCCTTTGCATTTAGTAATCACGGCAGGCTCTACCACGGGAGAAACAATGAAATCCGCTCCTGCTCGTATGGCTTTTTCCATGAGCTCAACACCGAGCACCGTGCCTGCACCTAAAATTACGCTCTCGGGCAATGTTTTTTTCAGTGCGGAAAGCGTTATGAGGTCCTGAGTTTCATAGCCGTGTCTTATGGCTATTTCAAATACGTCTATACCCCCTTTTACAGCGGTGTTGATAGCGAAAAGAGCATCGTTGAAGCTGTATCCGCGCAAAATGGCAATCAGCTTTTTCTCAAAAGTATATCTGTCATATCTGTTCATACAGAGAACCTCCGTCACACAAAGAATTATGCTTATACCCTAATTATACCACCATATCAACTTAAATGGAATAGTTTTGAAAAATAAAAATTTGCAAACGGTGTATTTGTGTGCTATAATGTATCCTGTCGAAAAAGGTGGTGACGCTTTATGCACATTGATGTGTTGCCGGTAAATCACGGTGTTCCGGCAGAACGCTTCTACGGCAAAACGGTTGCGGTGGTGCATGTTTTGCGCTCTGTTTCCTCCATTATTTGGGCAATAAAAAACGGAGCAGAAAAGATAATTCCCGTGACAGACCCGGGAGAGGCGGTTTCAATGGCGGCAAGACTGGATATCCCGGGGACTGTTCTTGCAGGGGAACATGACAGTAAAATGCCCGACGGTTTTCATCTTGACCACTCACCTGCAAAGTACACTCGGCAGGCAGTACTGGGCAAGACTATTATAATAAGCTCACAAAATACTACCCTTGCAGTGAGCAATGCAGGTTCGGCACAGAATGTAATTTTAGGTGCAATGATAAATCGCACTGCTGTTGCAAAGCGAATATTGTCTTTTGGTACGGACTGTGTGATAATGTGTGCAGGGGCAAACGGCGAACCCGTGGCAGAGGACTTATTGTGTGCAGGGGCAATAATAAATGCAGTGATGAATATAGCTCAAAAGTCAGGGATACACACGGATGAGTCCGACATGGCATTTGTTTGCAGGACGTTGTATAGAGACTGGAAAACCAAACAGACAGACATCACATCCGCCGCTTCTGTGAAAGAACTTTTATCACGTGGTTGCAAAGACGACATAGACTTTTGCCTCACGGCGGATTTAACAGATGTTGTGCCCACTTACGCAAACGGAATTATCAGATGACATATAATGAACGATGAGGTGCGAAATAACTTCATAGACGGTTTGTTCAGGGAGTACTATGACGATATAGTGCGCTACTGCACCGCCATGTTGGACAGTGACACGGCAGACGGCGAACTGTGCGCTCATGAGGTTTTTGAACAGGCCTATAATGATGCGCACAAACTGGAAAAGCATCCGAGCATATCGGGTTGGCTGTACAGGACTGCTAAAAACCGTGTTAGACGCCTCTTGCGTGAAAAAGAAAAACGCTCAAAGTATGAGGTTCATATAACGGATGTATCCGAAAGGTACACGGACGCTTTGAGGTACATCGAAATCTACGACGAGGAGTTTGCCGAAGAATACGATACGGAACTTCTGAAAACTCAAATTTTAGATAAGCTGGACGACGACGAAAGGCTTCTTTACGAAATCAGGTTTACGCATAAAATGACATTCAAGCATATTGGCAAGCAAGTGGGTTTGAGTGAAAGTGCAGCAAGAATGCGTGTTGTACGACTGGAATTCAAACTGAAAATGCTGGTCTCTGAAATGTTTGAGTAAACTGCTTAAAATATATTATTTTTGAACGCAACTTTTTTACACATTTTTGTGCTATATAGTTGGGAGCGATAGTATGATGAAGATTTTATCCGCAAAACCGAATAGTGCAAACACAAAAAGGCAGCTTGAAAAAGATGCCCGATTGTTGTACCGCAGTGCTGATTCAGTTTACCGCCATGAACTTGCAAAGCCTCGTTCTGAGCGTGATGCAGACCTCATGGAGGAATGTTTGCGTGCCATGAAAGATTCATCGGCGGTTCTTGCAAGGGGGAGGAATCGCACCACATCTATGTACGCACTACGTTGGGCAGCGGTTGCATGTCTTTGCGTTTTTTTGCTTGCCGCTGTCGCAACAGGCGTCTCTTACGCCGCAGGAGTGGACTTATTCAGTCTTATTTTCTCACGCTCGAATGAAGGCATAACCATACAGGGTCACACGGGTGATATCACCGATTCGGATGATACCGACTTCGATTTTTCAAAAATTCCGAGTACGGACGGTACAGAATATGCATCTTTTGATGATGCAATCGCAGATTTGGGCATAAATCCGTTAAATTTGGACTTGACAAACTTGGGTCTCATGGTAGATAATATATATGTAATCAAGAATGATGTTGTGTTGGAAGTTTCATCTGCCTATGAAAACGGTGATGACTTTGTACTGTACACAGTCCAGGCATATGATGCAGGTGCAAGTACAGCCTTTGTCACGGATATTTTGGGCAGTTATGATGAGACGGGAACGGTAAGTGTTGATGGTATAAATGTTTATACTGCAAGCGGAGATGACGGTAATGTTCTGTGCTGGACGGACGATGTTTATGTTTATACAGTGCATTCCAATCTAAATTCAGAAATTCTAATTTCGCTTATAAGTAAAGCAATGGACTAAATCAGCATACCACTTGATCTTCAGAAATGGGAGGACGAAGTTATGATGAATTTTATGGTCAAGTCGGCGGGCGTGTTGCTATGTGCGATATTCTTATTTTCCGCCTTTGTACCCACCACTTTTGCTGCACGCAATACCACTTTGAAAGGGTTAAACACCGTTCAGGATGTGTCATCGGCGGCAGATGCGGCTCTTGAATCTTCCGTGAGTTTTGACAAGTTCAAAACGAATGCGAGTCAAAACCGTGATTTCAGCGTGTCTCATGATGAAATTTTGTTTGAGCAAGCCATTGATGCACGTCGTGCCACGGAGAGGAATCCCGTTATGGAAGAAACGGGCGACCCGTATTCTGTTAATGACTCTTGGGTGATAGATAACATCATAAGTCGTGGTGGAAATACCATTCACAATTCACTGTGCCGAGTCACGCTTGCGCTTTCCAGCCGTTCGGGACGCTGCATTTTCGTTTCCGCCACGGCCATGTCAACGGGCAGGCTCGACAAAATGGGCATTGTATCTTTGAAACTCCAGAGACGCTATAAGGACAAATGGATGACCGTACATACTGTTTCAAACAGATATGTGTACAATTCTTCCAGATTCCTGTTTTCTACCACAAAGTATAACCTCGCAAGCGGTAACTACTACCGAGTAATTTCCACATTCTACGGTGGTACGGGGTACAGCACAAATACGGTTACACGCACTTCGGGTTCCATCAGATGCAGATAATCTTTTGATTTTTTAAGATTCCAAAATTGTAATACTTCATGAGGAGACGCTTCATAACGCAGTGTCTCCGTTTTTTTCTTGAATAATAAAAGGCATTTTCTGTTTGTAAAGCAGAAAATGCCCTTATGAGATTTTATTGGGTATGTTTTAATTATTTGTCTATGAGCGTCTTGCCTGTGAACTCGGACGGAGCACTCAGCCCCATGATGTCGAGGAGTGTGGGGGCAATATCACGCAGCGCACCGCCCTCACGCAGTTTAACATTCATTCTGTCCTTGTCCACCAAGATGAAGGGAACCAAGTTTGTGGAATGCTTTTTTGAAATGATATCTGTGCCCGGTAGGAGCATTTCGTCACAGTTGCCGTGGTCTGCCGTCACGCACAGCCTGCCGCCGTGCTCAAACACGCAGCGCACCACTTCGCCCAAACATTCGTCTACCACATTTAATGCTTCCACCACGGCGTTGAAGTCGCCCGTATGTCCCACCATATCGGGGTTTGCAAAGTTTATAACGGCAAAATCATACTCATTGCTGTTCAGTGCTTTCACAAACGATTCCGTGACTTCACGAGCCTTCATATGCGGCGCAAGCGCATAGCTTTGTGCCTTATCGGATTTTATTACCACTCGGGTCTCACCGGGGTAGGGTTCTTCCTCGCTGCCGTTGAAAAACGATGTGACATGGGCATATTTTTCCGTTTCCGCCGTTCTGTACTGTTTCAATCCGAGTGAGGAGAGATACTCGCCCATATTATTCGGCACCGTGCCTTTCTCATAAATAGAGTCCACCACTCCGTCAAAACTCTTATGGTACGGCGTCATTCCCATCACATGCAAGTCATGTAAAATCTCACCTCGCACAAGATGCAGTACAGGTTCTTCTGCACTCTCTTTTTTGTCCTGTCCTTGTAATGTTTCTTTTATTTGCTCGTCGGTGAAAATAAAAGAACGCACTATCTGCCTTGCTCTGTCGGGACGGAAATTAAAGAAAATTACCGTGTCGCCGCTTTGTATGGGCTTTCCGCCCTTTACTCTTGCGGGCACGAGTTCCTCATCAAGTATTCCGTTCTCATATGACGCCTTTACAAGTTCTGTTGCGGTTTCGTATTCCTTGCCTTTGCCACAAACCATAACATCATATGCTTTTTGTATACGCTCATAGTTATTGTCCCTGTCCATGGCATAAAACCTGCCGCTCACGGTTGCAATGTTTCCCACTCCCAAGGTATTTAACTTTTCCTCCAATGAAGTTATAAAACGCAACCCTTCTGCTGCACCCGTGTCACGGCCGTCGGTGAAGCAGTGAATATATACATCACTCACGCCGGATGCCTTTGCCATATCCAGCATCACAAACAGGTGGTCTATATGACTGTGAACTCCACCGTCCGATAAAAGTCCCATTATATGAAGTGAGGAATTGGTTTTGATACAATTTGAAAAGGCATTGAGCAGTTTTTCATTTTTCATGAATGTACCGTCTTCAATGGCAATATTTATGCGCTCCAAGTCGGGAACTACTATTCTGCCCGCACCTATATTCATGTGTCCCACTTCGGAATTTCCCATTTGACCCGACGGGAGTCCCACATCTTCGCCCGATGCCGATATCAACGTATGAGGATAACTTTCATACAGGCTGTCATAATTTTTGAGATTTGCCGCTTTTACCGCATTTCCCTCTGTGTACTCGGAATATCCGAATCCGTCGAGTATTACGAGTACCGTAGGTTTTTTATTTTTTGTCATCAATCTATACAGTTTTCCTTTCCAAGATGTGCGGACGGAAAATGAATCACGTCCGCACGAGTTTAAAAATATTTTTGTTACTGATTGTTGCCCGCCTTACAGATTACGGAGAACTTATCTGCTTTGAGTGCTGCGCCGCCTATGAGACCGCCGTCAATGTGTTCCATGCCGATAAGCTCAAATGCGTTTGCATCGTTCATGCTTCCGCCGTACTGTATGCGCAATGCCTCCGCCGTATCGTCACCGAAAAGATCTGCAACCGTATTTCTTATAACTGCTATGGTTGCGTTTGCCTCTTCGGGAGTTGCCGTTTTGCCTGTGCCTATTGCCCAAAT
>JAFSHG010000096.1 GCA_017440405.1 Clostridia bacterium | reverse complement strand
TTTGATACACGCACGGGGACATACAAACTCGGGCTTTGGGTACGTGAGGATACAGCGGGTGTTGGCACACTTTCATATTACAACCCGAAAACCCAAACTTTCGGAGCATTGGGTCATCCTGTAACGGACATTGATACGGGGGATATTTTCACCGTGGAGAACGGCAACATTTGTGAGTGCAGAATAATTGACATCACGCCCGGAAAAAGCGGCACTCCGGGCGAACTTACGGGAATGTTTTCTCAAAACAGTACGGTTTTGGGGAACATATACAAAAACACGGAATTCGGCATCTTCGGCAGCATATCTCCCGCATCACAACTTTCGTTTCTGTACCCCGACGGCGTGCGTCTTGCATACCCCGATGAAGTGCATACGGGCGATGCAAGCATAATATGTACGCTTGACGACAACATTGCGCGCGAATATTCATGCAGATTGGTAAAGTGCAAAAAACAAGACTCCCCTGCCATAAAAGGATTGGTAGTGGAAATAACGGATTCTGAACTTATAAATAAGACGGGCGGCATTGTTCAGGGCATGAGCGGCAGCCCCATAATCCAGGACGGGAAACTTGCAGGCGTGGTAACTCATGTCATGATAAACAATCCCTTGCGTGGATACGGAATGTATGCATACTGGATGTACAGCGTTGGGGAAAGTCGCAACAAATAGTATGCATACAAGTTATAAATTAAAATTTTCCTGTTGCCATTCCTACGATAGCTATTGCCGGAAAAATCAAAAGAACTATGCCGCCACAAAGATATTTGTAATCGGGTTCCGCTTTCATTACCATACCGTTTGCGACTTCAAATGATTCACAAAAAGCCCGGTCCACGGTTTTGGTCTCATTCGCAAGACACAATTGCATACATATGTTAAAATAGTTCAAAACGGAAGAATTTAATATTGTATCCGTCTTATCACCCTGCATTCCTTGCCAGTGCCAATCGTTAAACGTCATATTTTCAGCAGACTTTGGCTCGGAATAAACTATGAGCCAATGGCACTCATCATTGCAGGATTGCATGTAAAGCTGATAGGCATAGTCTTCTATGTTCTTATAGTGCGGCATCCAATTTTCATTGTTCACCGTCATGATTATCGGTATAATGCCCGTTTTTTTCGCAAACTCATCCAGAATGGGACGTAACTCTTCCTCGTTGTGCAAAACATTTGCAGAATCCTTTATAATGATTTCAGTATCTTTTGCACCTAACAATTTAAAGTTGGCAGAAAACGCCACATAAATCAATGACAAACCCACGGCAATAAATAAAATCACAACAAATATCTTTGGTAAGAGCGGACCCAAAGACCGCTTTCGCATCGGCATGTTTTTATCGTAAAAAACAAAGCTGTCATGATAGTTATTCCGCCTGTAACCTCGGCTGAATCCACTGTTTCGGTTCCCCGAAAAGCCTGAAGAAAATCCTCCTCTGTAGCTTCCGCCGCCGCTTGAATGTGGCATATTTTTTCCCCCTTAAAGTTAAATCTTCTATGTGCTTGTTAAGCGGATAAGCTTTCCAAAAAGTGCAATTCTTTTTCGTTCACTTTTCCGTCCGCACTGCAAAGGTAGACGCAAATCATGAGTGTAAGCCGCCTCACCTCGCAACCGCACTTTTCCGCTTCACGCCAATAGCTCATTGCACGGCTTATGCTTTCTGAATCGGGCAGCATCTCAGAGAGTGCGGATTTTGTCCGTTCAAACTCCATTTCGCCCGTTATTCTCTCTATGCACTCATGTTCACGCAAAGTATAACTGCCGTCGGATACGGCGGCTGCGAGCATTATCTGTATGAGCATGTTCAAAAACAGGTCATACACTTCCTCCGCCGAATCCTCGTCCGTCTGCTCATTTACAAACCGTTCCAGTTCCTCAAAAAATGCAGGTACAAGCGTGGAAAGGAGCATTTCGCCCTCTTCTCCCGATGCCATCTCATCAAACATCTCCACCGTCTGCATGAGGTCAAACTCCGCCGCTTTGCACTCGTCACAGTCACAACCTTGCGAATGTTCCCCGTGACAATCGCCCGAACACTCCGAACAGTTTCCGCTGCAACTGTATGTGCTTTCCAAGGCTATCTCCTCCATGCTCTTTCCTATGCTTTCGGATGAAAAGCCTGTTTCGTCATACGTGGAAATGGTGAGTATGTTTTCGCCGTCGCTTATCATGTGTCGCCAGTAGACCGACTGATATGTGTTGCGAACATATTCCATCACTTTTTCCGCAGCGGCTTTTGAGCTGTCAAAAATTATGTTTGAGTATTCTTCCAAAAGGGCTATATCACATATCCCGAGTTCAGTTTCATATTTCTCCAACACCGCAGATATTGCTGCAAAACTTTCCTCACCGTATGCTACCACGGAGCTTGTTACCGTTTTATCTTTATCGCTCATGCCGTCCTCCTTTTAATTAAAAAGCTTATCGTGCAAGTCTTTTATGCGCTTTTTTCTGAGCCCGGCATCGTCCTTGCACACACTTATATCTATTATATCGCCCTCACATGCATCGGGTATAAGCTCCACGGGTATTTGTACATACCTGCCTATATCTTTTTCCAGTACCGCAAATTCGCCCTCTATCCTGTCCACTGTAAGTTTCATTATACTACCCCCGTATCTCTACTTTATTGCCGTCACTTTGCACTGTTACGGTGCCGCATTTATCCGTCCTGTACACCTTGGCACCGTGTTTTTCCCAGAGCTTTATTACATCATTTGACGGATGACCGTATTCATTGCCTTCGCCCACGGATATTATTGCATAGTCTGCACCTGTGCGCTTTATGAATTTCTTTGATGACGATGTTTCACTGCCGTGATGACCCACTTTTACCACGTCACAGCTTACGTCGTATTCTATATCGTATTCTGCATCGGTCTCTGCATCACCCATGTACAGGAAACTTGTTTCCGCATAACTCAGCATTATGACGGCCGACATGTTGTTCATATCGGCATACTCGTATCGGGGAGAGATTATGGTTGCGGTGAGATTTCCCTCGTCCAGTATACTCACACCCGCCTTTGCCTGTGTGATGCTCATATCTTTATCCGCCACTGTTTCTAAAAGCGATTCATACGTCTTTGTATCACAGTCCGTCTTTGGCATAAACATCTGCCCTATCTCATATGTATTCAACACCGTTTCCATGCCGCCTATGTGGTCTGCGTGCGGATGAGTTACCACCAAATAGTCAATATAGGTGTAGCCCAACCCGTCTATGCAATCCAAAACCGCCTTGGCATCCCTGTCTTCGCCTGCATCAATGAGCATACACTCACCGTTCGGAAGCTCTATGAATACGGAGTCGCCCTGTCCCACATCTATGTAATGTGAAACCAAAAGTCCGTTATCTTCACCAACCTTATCATTATCGCCGTCGGATTTTGATGAAGAATCGGAATTTTCCGAATACTTTTCGGAATACACGGTGTTGTCCCAAAAAGGCGACTGTCCTTTCAGAATGAGTAAACATACCAAAAGAATGGTCGCCAATCCTGCAATCGTTATGAGAAGTATAGATAATCTTTTGTATTTCATAGAATTGCTCTCAACCTATAAATTCAGCTATGGGAGCTACATATGAGGTATTAGCCTTTTCCAGCTCACCTGCATCACAGTATTTTGCAAGTGATGCGTCAAACGGAAGCCTGCTCAAAAGCGGCAAGCCGTATTTGAGTGCCACTTCGTCCGTATGACTTTCACCGAATATGTAGTGCTTCTTTCCGCAAGAGTCACACTCATAATAGCTCATATTCTCCACAATGCCCACCACGGGTACATCCATGAGTTTTGCCATATTGAGTGCCTTTTCCACAATGAGCCCCACCAGTTCCTGCGGTGAAGTCACAATGATTATGCCGTCAATGGGCAAACTTTGGAACACTGTAAGCGGTACATCGCCCGTTCCGGGAGGCATATCTATGAACATGATATCCTTTTCGCCCCATACCACATCCGTCCAAAACTGTCTTACCGTACCCGAAATCACGGGGCCTCTCCATACCACGGGAGCTGTTTCGTCATCCAAAAGCAAGTTTACCGACATGACATCTATGCCCGCCTTGGTGGTAACGGGCAAAAGTCCCAACTCATTTGCCTGTGTCTGTTCTTTGGAAAGCCCGAAAGCCTTGGGGATAGACGGACCTGTAACATCGGCGTCCAAAATGGCGGTTTTCTTACCTCTCTTATTCATTTCAACTGCCAAAAGTGCAGTGACCATGGATTTACCCACGCCGCCCTTGCCACTTACCACGGCGTAGACCTTTTTCACATTGCTGTACTGATTCATGGGGTCCTTTGGAATGGGGACACCGGCAGATTCACACTTTGATTCGCAATTTTCGCAATCATGCGTACATTCGCTCATGTTTTTGACCTCCGAAATTATAAATGCTGCGGCTCTTGCGCCCGTATATGTTTTACCACATAAGCGATGACTTGTCAACAAATGCAGCTCTTATTTTGCAGTCAACACCGACTGAAAAAAGGGGTATTTCCTCCCCCCTTAAAACCGCATAAAAAACCGTGGCACAGTGATGTACCACGGCAAAGTGTGTCACATGCACATCAAAGATTTTGGATAATCTCCGTACGTTGCTGTGCGTATTCCTGCTCGGTAATCATGCCGAGTGCAAGTTTGTCCTGTAAAAATTCAAATGCCTGTTTGGTCGTAATGCTGCCCGCCATATTCCGTTCTGCTCTCAGCAGGGTTTTCTCGGAATATTCGGGTATTTTATTATTCAGTGCAAATAACAGCATGGCTGCAAACATGAAAAGATAGCTCAGTAAAGGCACACATTCGAGTAAATATGTGAAAAACAGCCGACTTTTATATTCTTTACAATAAGACAATTCACTCTCGATGTCGTACAAATTTATTTTAATGCGCGACATCTCTTCCTCGAGTTCAGCCCGTTCTTCCTTAATTTCAGACAACCGGGCTTCGAAATAAGGTGTTTGAGCATCAGACCACATTTTCTCATTATAAGCTAACATTTCCTCATTATTAGCCAACTCTGCCTCATAATAAGTCAACTCTGCCTCATATTCAGATAACCGTTCTTCAAGCCAAGGCAAATGACGTTCAATATCTGAAGCTTCTTCCATGCCGAAATTAACTGTACTAATCAATAAAAACGTAAATATGACAACCATAACTGCCGATACCGCCCGTATTATGATTGCTTTTTTATAAATCAGTATAAAACATATCAATGACAGCAGCAGAAAACTGGGGATAATTATACTACACAACTCATACAGCATATCATTCGACTTACCTAAATCCATCCAACCAATAGCAAAGCAAAGCATTGTATCTAAGAATGATATAAATAAAGCCAACAAAACAGGAATAAGCAACTTACTTGAGCGTGGCTTATCATACCGCATTATGTATAAAAAGAAGAATACATGCGCACTAAGATAGAACAACAGTCCAAGAATAGAGGGGACATTTACAATCGACGCCATCATTTCAAAAACAAATGTTGCTGCTACGAACAAAAAAGATAAAGCAGTGAGTATCAGTATCAGAGCTTTAGATTTCACAGTAGTAACAGTTTTTTTCAGTTCCACTTTATCCACCGCCTTACAGTTCTGTCACCTTGGCATTATATTCTTCTTCCGTGATTAGTCCCTCTGAGCGGAGCTTTTGAAGCTGGCGCAATCTTTCAGTGCGTGACATTTGCTCGGCAACCACGTTGTTGTACGAGTTTGAAGCATTAGTCTTTTGTTCTTTCGGACTGCATGTACTCGTTCCTCGTGCTATATCGCTTACCTTGTCTATAAGCTCGCCGAAGCCGTAAAGGATAAATGACGATATCCAAGCAAGTACCGGTCCTGCTACCAGTACGACAATTCCGACAGGCATCATATAAAAAGAACTACACAGCAAGAAAATGCCTAAGCCGATAGACACTATGGCAAGCAGAACGAACATGACGACTGCGAGACTTTTGATTTTTTTCCCGATGTTTCTGTACATAAAAATACCTCCTGAAATAAAAAAGTGTGCAGCCTGAGACTGCACACCGAAAAACGCAGGCTCTGACTGTTGCTACATAGTTCATTCCGGAAAGGACTTGATGTCAGATACAAACCATAAATGTAAGGAGTTCCTTTCCGAAAATATCAAACTGTGTAGTACACATATGCTATCACATTTTCGCACCGAATTCAAGCAAACTTAGTTACATTTGTTATAATATATTGTTTTTTCCGTACGAGGCAAGCCATTTCCCCACCGCCATCCGTTGCTCATTGGAAAGACCACTGTGCGGCGTGCCGAAAAAAGTATATTAAATGAAAAATGACTTTCCTACTTGTATCCCAAAGTAAATGTGGTAAAATAAACTTTGAAAGCATCATATTTGAAAAGGAGTAAATGATGATGGAAAACACTCTCACTAAAAAGACGCTGAATGACATAAAAGTAAGCGGAAAAAGAGTACTCGTGCGTGTAGATTTTAACGTACCGCTCACGGAAGACCTGAAAGTTTCCGATGACAAGCGTATTGCAGCGGCAATGCCCACCATTCGTCATCTCATAGATAACGGGGCAAGAGTTATACTCTGCTCACACCTCGGACGCCCCAAGGGAAAGAAAGTGCCCGAGATGTCACTTCGTCCCGTGTATGAGAGACTGTGCGAGCTTTTGCCCGACACAGCTGTTTCTTTTGCTGACGACTGCATATCGGAAGATGCAAAAAATGCTGCACTTGCTCTTTCCGATGGTGAAATCCTCTTGCTTGAAAACCTGCGCTTTTATCCCGAGGAGGAGAAAAACGATGCAGAGTTTGCAAAGAAGTTAGCTGATATGGCAGAGATATTTGTATCGGACGCTTTCGGTACGGTACACAGAGCACATGCTTCCACAGCAGGTGTGGCTGCATATTTACCCTCTGCTTGCGGATTTTTGATTGAAAAAGAGCTTCACTTTTTAGAGGGTGCGGTTTCATCGCCCGTGCGTCCCTTTGTGGCAATTTTGGGTGGCGCAAAGGTGAAGGATAAAATCGGCGTTATAAAAAATCTGCTTACCAAGTGTGACACGCTCCTCATTGGCGGCGGCATGGCATACACATTCTTTAAGGCAATGGGCTATGAGATAGGCACATCGCTTTTGGATGCAGATAATGTGGAACTTGCAAAGTCGCTCATGGAAGAAGCAAACGAGCGCAATGTAAAACTCCTCCTGCCCACGGATACGGTGGTAGCTAAAGAGTTTGATAAGGATGCAGACCACAAGACCGTAAAATCCTCAGAAATCCCCTCCGATATGATGGGTATGGATATAGGCGAAGAAACCGTAGCACGTTTCAGTGCAGAAATAAAAAACGCAAAGACGGTCATCTGGAACGGACC
>JAFSHG010000095.1 GCA_017440405.1 Clostridia bacterium | reverse complement strand
ATATAGAATGGCTCATGGGCGCACGGGTGAATTTGCAGTTGCATGTGAAAGTTAAAAACGACTGGCGAAATTCAGGCTCTATGCTCCGTGAACTCGGTTATGAGTGATTTGTAAATACCACCACAATATTACAAGTATCTCTCTGAGCATCATGCAAATACTATAAAAGGAGCGATGAACTTGCTCTGAGCAGACATGACTCGTGATTCCCTATTTTTTCACCCCCAAGTGGTAAAATAACATGTTTATGCCTGCTCACAATAATTTTCAAGCGGAGTATAATAAGCATGAAAAAGCATGATGCACGGGAGTTCGCATGGGACTCATTCTCAAAAACGGGAAAGATAGGTTACTATCTGTTTTACAAGGCACTTTCACAGTACGGGGACACATATGGAAAAGACGCTTCGAGGTGTAACACTCAGGAAAAACGAATACCGTGACAACACGGCAATTGTCACACTCTTTACTCCGGACTTTGGCATCATATCCGTAACGGCATATGGTATTCACAGTACAAAAAAGGGTGTGGCAAGTGCGCTCCAAACTTTTACATACAGCGAATTTACGCTGAGCGAGCGAAACGGGAAATATACGTTGAAGTCTGCCGAACTCATAGAAAGTTTCGACAGACTTTCATCGTCCTATGATGAACTCTGCCGTGCCGCAAAACTCAGCCGTGCTGCCATGACAATATTTTCTGAGCCTTCCGACAACATGGGAGATGCATTCGAGCTTTTCTATACGGTGTTGAGTTTCACCGCCTATTCCGATTCGGACCCCGAGGATTTGTACATTGCATTTTTGCTGCACGCATTTTCGCTCTCCGGGCAATGCCCTGCGGTGACGCATTGCAGCGTGTGCGAACGTGAACTTTTATCTGACCGACACATGCGCTTTTCGCCCGAGGACGGAGGTGCGGTGTGTTCTGCAGGTTGCAGCACAAAGGGTGTGCATGTTGCCCCCGTTTTTTTGGAAGCCATGCGTAGGATTTTGTCGCTTCCCGTGGGAGAACTGGATAAGGTAAAACTGCCCAAAGAGCTGCAAAAGTCACTTTCGGTGGAGCTTGATTATTACCTGAGATTCTGGTATTTGAAGTAGCAAAGGAGATTTTTATATGAAGTTTATACCTAAGTCAAAATTGAGCAAAAAGGCAAAAAAAGCACTGAATGCACAGTCACGCATATCATGGAGCATTTCGCCAACCACTCGAAAAAGCAAGGATAAAACCAAGTATGACAGAAAAAAAGTCCGCATTGAGGATGACTCATAAATGCGGACTTGAATTTTGTGCAAAGTTTAGTTTTTTCGCTCATCTCCTAAGAAAAACAGTGCGACGGTACCTGGACCTGTATGACTTCCTATGGTGGTACCCACAGAGTTTATGAGTACATCACCGTCCAGATTCGGGAAGTTCTCTTTTACCAGTCTTGCCACTTCCTGTGCGTCTGCATAGCAGTCGGAATTTGATATGTAGCACTTTCCGTTGTAGTCGGTGCCGTTATCTGCATACTCCACCATGCGAGCTACAATCTCATTTATTACCCTGCGCTTTGTACGTATCTTTTCACGTGGTATGAGGCGACCGAAATTGTCCATATTCAGCAGCGGACATATGCCGAGTATGGTTCCCACGAGTCCTGCTGCTTTGGAAATTCTACCGCCTTTCACATAGAAAGAGAGGTCGGTGGAGAAGAACCAATGATGAATACGGAGTTTGTTTTCTTCTGCCCAGTCACGCAGTTGTTCACATGTCATGCCTGCATCCCTGCGGTCTGCCAGCATGTCCATTAAAAGACCGTAACCTGATGATGCACCCAGTGAGTCCACTATGTAAACCTTTCTGCCGGGGTAACGCTCCATAGCTATGGCAGCTGCATTTTTTGCAGAGTTATATGAACCCGAAAGTCCTGTGGAAAGACATACGTGCAACACGTCTTTGCCCTGCTCCAAAAATGCCGTGAAGTATTCCAAGTACTCTGTTATGTTCACCTGTGAGGTCTTTGTTTCAGCACCATCTGCCATTGCCTTATAAAACTTATCGAAAGGCACGCTCTGCCCTAAGTCATCGGGGTATGTGACACCGTCAAGCTCAAAGTGGAAGCAGATGTATGATATGTTTCGCTTCTCAAAGTGTTCGCGCGAAAGGTCAGCGGTTGAGCAGCAGCTCAATATATAGTTTTGCATTTTAGAAGTCCTCCTGCACTTTTCTTTTATCGGATATTTACATGGTATCACAACCCGAATCCATTTACACCCTACTTGCAGCTTTTTCGCCTCTACTTGGAGTAATAAATAAAAAAACTGCCATAGAATAGAACTCTACGGCAAGTTATATTAACTCTACGATGACGATTTCCCCTTGAAATTACAGCCTTTTTATCTTTACCGCCACAAAACTGAGTATTACCACTGCTTCGGCAGGTATGGCAACGGTGAAAATCTGCCACGGGTTCTTTTGTGTTGCTTGCAGAAGTGCTATGTACACCACCAGAAACAGGCTCATGACGAGTGCAGAGACTATCATGCAGTTACCTCTGCCTTTATGCCACAGCGAGTTTAATGTAAGCCATGTTATGAGGACGGCAGGAAGTGCGTAAACGAAAATCTGCCAGTACACCGTTCCGAGTATCCAAAATATGGTGAACACCAAAAAAGCGATAAGAAATTCGCCTGCAAGCGTAATCATGATGATGATATCATGAATCGACATGGTGGCTTTCTCATTTTCCTCCTCCACGGTGGCGTCCTCCCATTTATCGTGGGAAGTCAGTATGAAGTCCGCAGTCACGCCGAAGATATCGGCAATCTGTTTGAGCGCAAAGGTATCGGGGACAGATTCTGCTCTTTCCCATTTGGATACCGTTTTATCGGAATAATTGATTTTTTCGCCCAGCTCCGCCTGAGTCATATTTGCGGCGGTGCGGAGTCTTATAAGATTGCTTGCAACCACAAGCTTAAATTCATCCATTCGTTTTCTGTCTCCTTATATTTACACATATTTCACGGTGATACAAATCGCATCGTCTGTCCTCAAAACCGTGACGTCGTACATATCGCCCAAAGTCAGCTCTCGTACCTCATCGTTTTGCAATGTTGTCAACAGACTGTTGAGCAGAAGCTCATCTGAATCGTACATATGCCCTCTGCCTGATGCATCGCAAACCGCAGCAATTATTTTTATTATCTCAGCATTTTTCTGCTGATTCTTTTCTGCCGCTATCTCGTACATCCGCTCGGATAGCCAACCTTGTAAGCCGTCAAAGTCGCCCGTATCGGTAACGGTGTATGTGAGATTTAGAGTCACACATACTTTGTCATTCGCCGTTTGCGCTTTCACATCCACTGTTCCGAGTGATTGCGTGTGTATGCAACAGGAATCATTTGCTGTTCGCACTACGGCTAAATCGCTTGAACTGCTAAGTTCAGTCATTAAATTTGAAATTCTATTCTCCGAACTTGGATTTGCACTGGCATTTGCAGTTGCAGAGAAGATATTTCCTTTTTCATTACTCAGGCGATGGACTGCAAACACACCGACAACGATTAAAAGCGGAATCAGTATTGCAAGCAGCAGAACGATTGAATAAAATCGCTTGCCCAATAGAGGAAAACTTCTCTTTCCGGATTCTTTCATAACCGACCACCTTTTACGGAGTGATTCCGTATATGTCAGTCAGATTCTCAGGTGCAGCAGCATCCTTTCTCTCATAGTAATATGTCACAATATCCTCAATGGCAGAAACGCTGGATGCTCCCGAATATCCGTACGGTATGCATACCACAATGACTATTTCCGCATCCTCACGGGGAGTATATGCTATGAACCAGGACGTGTTTTGAATATCAATCTTCACGGTGGAACCTATCTGTGCAGAACCCGTCTTGCCGCTGAGTTTGGAAGTGTACCCTGCTTCAATAAATTCACGGGAGAACGAACCTGCCGCAGTACCTTCATCCTCGGGAGAAACAACGCCGCCCAAGCCCTTATGTATGGCAGCCCAGTAAGTGTCGGGAACGGTTAAGCTGTTCATCACCTCGGGCTCCATGTTCATGAGGGTGTTGCCTTCATTGTCTAAAATCTTATTCACCACATGTACATTATACACCGTGCCTTTGTTTGCAATCGCAGCAGCATACCTTGCGACAGCCACGGGCGTAACCAGTGTTGAACCCTGTCCTATTCCCGAACGAATGGTCTGTGAAGGTTTCCACTGCAATTCCAAAAGGTCGGATGTGATGGCAGTGACCCACTCCGTACGTATTCCCGCCTCAGTCATACCAAGGTGCTCTGTCATTAGCCTTCTCACTTCGGCGGCAGCTCCCGTGATATCTCCGTCCTGCAAAAAGAGTATGTCCAGTGCCGCCGTCTTTATTTCTTCGGAATCACGTGTGAGTTCTGCACCAGGTTGCGATATTTTTACATATTTGAGAAGTTTATCACGTATGCTGTTGTATATAACTCTGGGCATGGACGACTGCTGCTCATCTAAGGACAGCTTATTATCGTACCAAACTTCCTGTCCGCCTACAATTCCCACAGCCTCACCCGTGAGTTCTACGCCCGTGGAACTCAAAAGTCCGAGTTCCTGTGCCCATTTATTGAGCTTTTCTATGCCGAGCCTGTTTGCTGTTTCATAGAAAAAGTAGTTGCACGAGTTGGTTAAGGCGTCTGAGATGTCCTGATGTGCGTGGTCGCTGCTGTCTGTGGTCCAACAGTGAGCTGCACTGCTCTCAATGGGATTTCCGTCAGAGTCGTACAGATAGTAAGTGTAGTGGTCGTCAATCCTAGTGTTGAGGTCTATCACGCCCTCCATCAGTCCTGCCAGTCCTGTTACGGGCTTGAAAATGGAGCCGGGAGCCAGTCTTGCCGAGATTGCCTTGTTTCGCATGGGCGTGGTATCCGCTGCATCCTCACCCATGAGGTATTCAAATTGCTCATCTGTAAGTCCCTTTATAAACCAGTTGGGGTCATATGACGGGTATGATGACATGGCAAGCACATCGCCGTTTGTGGCATCGAGTACCACTATTGCGCCAGTTTCAGCCGTGTTTATCTCCTTGGGGACTCGTATTCCTTCCACAACCGTGCTGTATTTTCCGTCCTCATCCTTTGCTATAATCTCTTTTTCCTTTTCGCTTATGGATTCAATAACATTTTCCAAAGCATCGTCCACCACCTGCTGCAACGGCATATCTATGGTTAACATGACATCGCTTCCGTCCGTAGCGGGAGTGACTGAAACTTCGCCTATTTCGCTTCCGTTCTTATTTACGGTTATGATTCGGCTTCCGTGATGCTCCGTGGAAGCACCTGTAAGATATTCTTCCATGGTGGCCTCAACACCCGTTACGCCAACATAATCGTTATAAGAATATCCGTCATTTTCCACCATTTCCTCGGTTGCGTTCCGTTGCAAGTAGCCCACGATATGTGCCGCCGTCTCACCGTACGGGTATACTCTGGTGGTGCTTTCTGCCACTTGTATGCCTATGAGTTCTTCCGAACGCATGGCAAGTTCAGATACCACTTCCACGCTTACATCGTATGCTATGTTTACGGGTTCATATGCTTTGTAGTTGTTCAGGTTTACTTCCTGACGCACGGAAAGAATCTTTCTTGCGTCCTCAAACTCTATGTTTTCGGGTATATGCCAGCTTTTACACATGTCTGCAAATGCTTCCTCTGCGGGTTTCCATTTGCTCTTATCCGCTGCAATTTCTTCCGTTACATAGAATCCCATGGCAGAACAGAAGTTATAATAACGCTTTGCCTGCACTTTTTCGTCGGTTACACCAAAGTCATAATACAACTCACCCGAACCGTTCATTTTTATGTATGAGCTGTTTATAACAGTGCCTCCGCCGGCTTCAATTATTTTTACTGCCTTTAATATGGATTCGGTATATTTTGAACTGTAATAGTCCGTTCTGTTGTCTGCATCGCGCAAGAATTGCACATTATAACATGTCTCGTCATATGCGAGTACCATGCCGTTTCTGTCCAGTATTCTGCCCCTTGTGCCTTTGAGCGTTATGGAACGGGTAGAACGGCTGTCTGCCTGAGTGGAATAAGTATTGCCCTCTGCCAGTGTGAGCCTGCCGAGCTGCACTATAAGGAGGGTCATGAGCAGAAGAAACACTGCAGCCACTATGATTATTCTGGGGAAAAACTTTTTCATAATTATCAGTCTCCTTATAACAGACTTGCGCTCTTATCCGAGAGATACTTGCCGTATTGTTCCAGGAAAGGTTTAAGTATGGCATACAGCGGTACGCACATGAGAGCCGTTACGAGTACACACGGTATGATGTACGTGAAAAGCATCATGATGTAGTTGAACTGAACTCCCGATACGGCAACCACCGCTGCCAGTATGTTTTCTCGTACAAAAGAGAGTATGAGAGTAACCACGGCAGGGAAAATTACATTATCTGTATAAAACTTGCGGAAAAAGAACCCTGCAACAAGTCCTGCCACCACATATACGGCACAGTTTAACCCTATAAGTTTTCCCACCAGTATATCGTAGAGCATACCTATTGCACCGCATATTATCTGACTGCGTGTGTTCCCTATGAGTATGCCGAATGAGACGGTGAGGCCCATGAGCATATCGGGGCGTATGCCCAATACATTAAAATTTGAAAACACTATGCGGTCGAGAAATATGCATATAAGTGCGGATATTATTATTGCGGGGATTGCTCTCTTTGCCATTACATCAACCCCCCGGACTTGTGATTACCATCACGTCTTCTAAATGCAGAAAGTCCACAGCAGGCAGTACAACTGCATTTGTCTCATCCGTTCCCGTTCCCGAAACACGCATTACTTCGGACACGGTTCCCACTATGATTCCCTTTGGAATTTGGTCTCCGCCCAAGCCGTTGGTTACTATTTTATCGCCCGGGGTGAGGTCTGACCCTGATGGCATGAAGTATAATTCCAGTTTATCGTCACCCGAACCCGATGCGAGCGTTCCGCGCACAAAGCCGTTGTCACGTGTTCGCTCCACAATGACGCCCACCTTGGTATCTCCGTCTATTACGGAGCGCACCTTGCACCATGTGGCTCCCACATCCGTGACAATGCCCACCAGTCCGTCACCCGTAACTACGGGGTCGCCCGGGTCTATGTTGCTGTTTTTTCCCGCATTTAAAGTGAACATATCAAACCAAACAGAGTTTGAATTTGCAATCACAGTGGCTGTCACATACTCCGTGCCTGAGTCCATGGAATCGGCATAATTGAGCAGGTCCTTTAAACGCTCGTTTTCCTGCCTGAGCTCCTCATAGCTTTCCACTGCCACTTCCAGCTCGGCAACCTGCGCCTTTAACTTTGCATTTTCTTTATCTGCATCAGTGGTATTGAAAAGTTCACGTACACCTTTTACAATTGCGTTTGAAACGGTCTGTGCAAACGTCTGTATGGGAGTTACCACCACGCCCACTGCATTCTCCACCCAGGAAACAGTTCTTGTTCCCGAGGTTATAAGCATGAGCAGAAGTAAAACCATGACTGCAATTATGGTTACGGTAACAGGTCTATGGCTGAAAAGCCCCTTTTTCTTCATAGCGCGCCCTTTCCGATAAATTCGTTAATACTTTGCTCATTATAGCAAACAAACTCGTTTTGAGCAAGTCTCTATTACCCCTTTTACCAAATAAGACAGTTTACATCACATTTTATACTATTTGGGCGCATATAATGTGTACTTGTACGCATTTAATACGACTGCTTTTTCATCAAAACCGACTTGCCATACGGTGTTGATAAAAAACAAGTCGTTCAAGACGCTTGTACACGAATCCTTGCGAATTGCGGGAAAGTATGGTATAGTATTTTTTGAATAAAAGAAGGGAGAATTTGCCATGAAATTTAATGACATGCCATACACACGTCCCAATGCGGATGCACTCACACAAAAAGCTCGTGAACTTACAGGTATAATTGCAGGTGCAAAGAGTTTTGAGGAAGCAGACAAGGCGTATAATGAATACTGCCGAATCATGGACGATGTGAGCACGGATTTGCAGATTTGCTATATCCGTCACACAATAAACACCGAGGATGCATTTTACGATGCCGAAAACGATTATTCCGATGAGATAAGCCCCAAACTGGCAGAGCTTGCAAACGAAGTTAATTCTGCGCTTGTAAATTCGCCGTTCAAAGCTGATTTTGCGAAAAAATACGGCGATTTGCTCATACGCAATATAGAGATTGCGCTAAAAGTTTTTTCGCCCGAAATAATCCCCGACATGCAGGAAGAAAACAAACTGGTATCCGAGTATGTGAAGTTGATTTCATCGGCACAGATACCCTTTGACGGCGGCGTGTACACGCTTTCACAGCTCTCGCCCCACAAGCAGGCGGCAGACAATGAAAAGAGACTTTCCGCATGGAAGGCAGACGGCGGTTTCTTCACCGAAAACGGCGAAAAACTGGATGAGATTTACGACAAACTGGTAAAGGTTCGTACACGCATAGCTCAGAAATTGGGTTACAAGAACTTTGTGGAACCCGGCTATTACAGAATGGGCAGAAATTGCTACACGGCAGATGATGTGGCAAAATTCCGCAAAGCCGTAATAAAATATATCGTCCCCGTGGCAGACGCTCTCTACCGTGAACAGGCAAAGCGCACGGGACTTGCATATCCGCTGAATCACTCGGATAAAAACCTTGCGTTCCGTTCGGGAAACCCCAAACCCTGCGGAAGTGCCGATGACATCCTGGCACACGCAAAGAAGTTCTATCATGAACTTTCAAAAGAAACAGCCGAGTTCATTGACTTCATGTACGAGAATGAGCTTTTGGACGTTTTGAGCAAAAAGGGAAAAGCAGGCGGCGGATATTGTACGGGTCTTGAACGCTATGAGTCCACCTTCGTCTTTGCAAACTTCAACGGCACTCAGGGCGATGTAGAAGTTATGACACACGAGGCAGGTCATGCATTTGCAGGTCAGATGGCATTCAAGAACAAACTGCCCTCTCAGCTTCGTTCACCGTCACTTGAATCATGCGAATGTCATTCCATGTCCATGGAGTTTTTTGCATGGCCCTGGGAAGAAGGCTTCTTCGGTGCTGATACCGATAAGTTCTATTACAGTCACCTCTTTGGCGCTGTTACATTCATCCCCTACGGTACAATGGTGGACCACTTCCAACACATCGTGTATGAGAACCCCGAACTTACTCCTGCACAGCGTCACGAAAAATGGCGTGAACTCAGTGCAATTTATATGCCCTGGCTTGCAGTGGATGGCGTGATACCTTTCTATGGCGACGGAAAAGCATGGCAGAGACAGTCTCATATATATGAAGTGCCTTTCTATTACATTGATTACTGTCTGGCACAGACTGTTGCGCTTGAATTCTGGGCAATCATGCAAAATGACCGAAAAGATGCTTGGGAGCGTTACATGCGCTTCGTGAATCTGGGCGGAACACGCACATTCACGGAACTTGTGGAAGCTGCAGGCCTTTTCACTCCGTTTGGCGATGATGCACTCAGAAATGTTGCGGAAGTGGCAAACAAATGGCTCTCGGGTTTTGACAGTGAGAAATTAAAGTAATTCTTCACTTACACTTCATTTCAAAAAAAAGAAACCACCGGAAAGCGAATTTTTCCGGTGGTTTTGCCTTATTATGTGTGCCTTTTACTTAGTGCCTATCCTGATTCCGAATATTCCGGAAACACGAGTACCTATGACTATCATGTCATTATATACGGCAGGTGTCGCTTCAATGTTCGTATGCGGCTCTATGACGAGCTTGTCTATGATGGCAGCGTCATATGTATCGCTCTGACCGTCTATGAGATAGACGTTGCCGCCGCAGTTGCACTGTACCAAATATAAATTTCCCTCGGTGTCATACACGGGGGCAGGGGATGACCATGCATATGTGCTCAAAGGCCCTTCCCAAAGCACAGAACCGTCATCCGTGTTCACGCATACAAGTGTACCGTTTGCGCCTGCATAATCGCTGTAACTGGAAAATACTATGAACGCTTTTCCCTCTGCATTGTTCTTACCTATGACGGCTGATGTCATAACGCCGCCCGTAATGTGTCCGTCGGTGTATATCTCTCTGTCCAACTGCCACTCTATTTCGCCCGTCTTTGCACGTATCTTATAAAAGCTTGTGACGCCTTTGCCGTCCCTTGCCGTGCTGTCCACGGTGTTGCCTATGTAGAGATAGCATTCCTCGCCTTCCATTACGAATACGGGGCTGGAATTTGTGTCATCCGATATATCCTGTGCCCACACCACTTCCATGGTATTTAAGTCAACACAGTGCATAAGACCCGTATTCTCCGTGAGGAATACATAGTGCGAATATGCGGCTGCACTGCCCTCATAGCCTACTGCAAAGCCGTCTTTTTCATTCTTTTCGGAGGAATAGCGCAGTTTTATCATATCGGACGGGTTCATGGAGAGAGTGCCCGCTTCCTTGTCGTATTCCGTGTTCAGTTTCATGACATACAGTATTCCGTTTTCGCCCGGGTACACGAGTGAATCATTTTCGGCGCACACCAAAGCGGAGCTGTCATATGCTGTCCAATCACGAATTGCAAAGTCATCGGGTTTTTTACCGAATTCATATAATACGGAGCAGTCCAAAAGATTCAGTGCCATTGCTTTTGCGGGTCTGAAATCCGAATCCCTGTCATAACTGTCACCTGCGCCCAAATACAGAATGGGATAACCACGGGGGTCGAGTGAGCCTGCACCCTTAAAAGGCAGGTGTAAATTCAATCTGTCACGGGTGGCTTTACCCGTCATGAGGTCCAAGAAGTAGATATGTCCGTCCATGGTAGCATATATTACTTCCACCAGTTCATCGTTTGATTTTGCCTCGTCGT
>JAFSHG010000094.1 GCA_017440405.1 Clostridia bacterium | reverse complement strand
GTAGCAAACTTTTTGAATGCAATGGGCGCAGATGTCCAAGGCGCAGGTACGGACAGAATAACAATAAAGCCCGCTCGTGAATGGCACGGATGCACATACGAAATAATCCCCGACCAAATAGAAACGGGCACATACATGATAGCAGCCGCTGCAACGGGCGGAAATGTAACCTTGCGGAATGTAATACCGAAGCACATGGAAGCACTCACTCAGGTTCTCCGTGAGTGCGGAGCGACGGTGGAGGAAAAAACAGACGGAAAATGCGATTATATCACCGTGTCGGCAAGCAAAAGATTGAGCGCAACAGATATAAGAACAGCACCGTACCCGGGATTCCCCACGGACTTGCAACAGCCCATGGCAGCGCTTTTATCCGTAGCCACAGGTACTTCCATGATAAACGAAACGATTTTCGAGAGCAGATTCATGTATACCAAACAGTTGGAACTCATGGGAGCAGATATAAAGGTAAGCAATGATAACAAAACCGCTGTCATACACGGTGTGGAAAAGCTATTCGGTACGGATGTAAGCATAACGGACTTGCGTGCAGGAGCTGCACTCGTGGTGGCAGCACTGGTTGCTGAGGGTGAAACCAATGTACATAAAATACATTATTTGGACAGGGGCTATGAGCTTTTGGAGAAAAAGTTAAAGAGCCTCGGTGCACAGATAGAGAGAATTGAAGAAGGGTGAACGCCTACAAGCATAGACCAAATCGTGAACTTTTGTGTTGCGTCAAAGATGATTTCCACGGGCGCTTTGGAAAAGCTCCTGATAAATTTAGCACTTGACTGTGAAATGAAAAAGCCGAGTGCGGAGTTATTTCAGGAAAAAGTTATGTTGCCAACAGTTTTGGAACTCGGTTGTCGTGACCTCTTGCGGTTATGGACAGAAATGCGCAGGCTGGAATTGGTGTGCGAATACTGCAAGAAATATAAAGGCTTAAAGAAAGCGGAAGAGTACGTGGAAACATTGTGCTACATCAGGATAAGGTTGGCACGGGAAGTTTGCCGTGAAGTGCTGCGCTGTTTCCCGAATTTAGCTTGTGAAAATAAAAATAAAGAAAAAAACGAATTTGCTGTGCATATTGCTTGGGTTTTGCGGAAAAGATAATATCAAACAACAAATAAGGAGTTGATATTATGGATACAATATCGTTGATTCTCATGATTATCGGCGCACTGAACTGGGGTCTGGTAGGCCTTTTGCAGTTTGACGCCGTGGCATTTTTATGCGGTGGAACTGCAAGCATTATAGCTCGCATCATTTACACCATCGTGGGACTTGCCGGAATTTGGGGCATTGTGATGCTCTGCAAAGGCGGCCGTCATAAGGACTCATAATCCGAACCCTGCGGTAAATGAGGTGTTCTGTTGAACTGCGGAGCACCTGAACAATCGGGTTATAAATGGGCGTGCAAAACAGCACGCCCATAATTTTATGCCCAAACTCCATATTTCGATGTGTAAGTCGTGTGAAAAATAAAGGGAGGTGGCACGGGCATAGCCGTGACGAAGGGATTGAG
>JAFSHG010000093.1 GCA_017440405.1 Clostridia bacterium | reverse complement strand
GCGTTTTATTGGTGCGAATCCCTGACGAGCGTAGAAATGCCGAATGTGCAGACGATAGGTGAGAGTGCGTTTACAGGTTGTAGCTTCCTGACATCAATCATTATCAGTCCTGATAATGAAAATTTCTCGGCAGAAGGCGGCATCTTGTATAACAAGGATAAGAGCACACTCGTTGCGTATCCGGCTGCTGTCGATGACATAAAAATAGCAGATAGTGTGCAGATGATAGGTGAATGGGCGTTTTATTGGTGCGAATCCCTGACGAGCGTAGAAATGCCGAGCGTGCACACGGTAGGTGAGGGTGCGTTTCTTTCTTGCACATCCCTCACGAGCGTAGAAATGCCGAAAGTGCAGACGATAGGTGAACGTGCGTTTTCTTATTGCGACTTTCTTACGAGCGTAGAAATGTTGAATGTACATACGATAGGTTCTCAGGCGTTTGAATATTGCGAATCCCTTACGAGCGCATATTTCTATTCAGACGCCCCCACATCATTTGGAGAAGGCGTATTTGAGGGTTGTGCCGATGACTTCACCATATACTATGCAAAAGGTACAAAGGGTTGGACTACACCCACATGGAATGGCTACCCCACAAAAGAGTTTGACCCGAACAATACATCTACCCACGGCGACCTTACAGGTGAAGGAGTGGTAAACACCGCAGATGCAGTATCTCTCTTAAAACTTGCGGCAGGCATGATAGAACTCACACCCGAACAAGAGTCTGTGGCAGATGTGAACCGTGACGGTACTATTAACACAGCCGATGCCGTGGCTATTCTCAAATATGTAGCAGGGCTTATAGACGAGCTGTAAATTAGTTTTTTCTCTTAAAAAACTAATTGTTAAGTTTACCCTGCGGGCAAGTGAAGTTATCTATGATAGTGAAGTTCACTTCGTGAGTGAAGTTTCGCCTGACGGCGAAGTGGGCAAAATTAACTTCACTGCGGGCTTGCGAGCAACTTCACTTTTACGACAGCAAATACTTCATTAACAAAAAAGGGCAGACATACAAGATTTAATTCTTGCGTGTTTGCTCTTTTTGACAGTAACGTATCTTTTTTCCATCTCTCTTGGTTATACGGTGTTGACTCCAAAACAGCAGGCAGTAATTTTACAAATGCCAACACATTTTGGTTTTTCGCAAAAACCACTTGGGCATACGGTGTTGACTCCAAAATGCAGGGCGGTGATCCGTTGCTCATTCCATTCTTTACAACATCGCATTTTTGGGTTATAATGTCATTTGCAAGAGCGTATGAAGGAGCATTATGATGAAAAAAACCGTTTATATCACAAATGCGGCGGCGGTTGCTGCACTGTATGTTGTACTCACATATATTTCAAACCTGTTCGGATTGGCAAACGGTGCGGTGCAGCTTAGACTTTCGGAAGCGCTTACCGTGTTGCCGTACTTCATGCCTGCCGCAATACCCGGGCTTACATTGGGTTGCCTCATATCAAACATTGTTACGGGCTGCATGTTGACCGACATCATCTTCGGAACACTTGCCACGCTCATAGGTGCAGTGGGGACTTTTTTGGTATCAAAAATCCGCTTTTCTCACAGCGAATACTTGGCACCTTTGCCTCCCATTGAAAGCAACAGCATAATTGTCCCGCTCGTCATCATAGTGAGCGTACCGGACGAATCGTTGTGGTTTGTGATGCTCACCGTGTTTGCGGGTGAATTGTTATCATGCGGTGTGCTCGGCATTGTGCTTTCAAAATGCTTGCAAAAAACAGCAATACTCAAAAAGAGGTGACATATATGCAGAATAATTTGACAAGGGTTCAAAAACTCATAACATCGGCACTATTCCTTGCCATTGCGTATGTACTGCCGTTTGTAACGGGCGGCATACCCGTGATAGGCAGAATGTTGTGTCCCATGCATATACCCGTGCTTTTGTGCGGTTTTGTATGCGGTGCAGGCTACGGCATGACGGTGGGATTTTTAGCACCGCTTTTGCGCTCATTAACATTGCAAATGCCCACTCTCTTTCCCTCTGCGGTGTGCATGGCGGCCGAGCTTGCGGTATATGGATTGGTGGCAGGGCTTATGTATAAGATTTTGCCCAAAAAGAATATTTTTATATATGTATCGCTCCTTATCGCCATGCTTGCAGGTCGGCTCATGTGGGGACTTTGTATGCTGTTGCTTTCGGGAATCACGCCAAAGGTGAATATTTCGCTTTCCATGTTTTTCACCACCGAGTTTGTGACGGCGATGCCCGGAATTATAGTTCAGATTGCGGTTATTCCCGTTGTGGTTATGATCCTGCAAAAGACGAAGCACGGTGTTGAATAATTTTGCAATTTCTGTTCATGGTTTTGTCCTTGAATTTGCCATAGTGCTTGACTTATAATATGCATTCGGATATACTTTATTTGGAGGAATTTACATCACCATGAAGATTAACAAAGACAAGCTAAAACTAAAATTTGACCCCAAAGAAGATTTAATAACTTTGGGACTTTTATGCGTATGCGCATTTATTCAGGGTCTTGCAATTTCGCTCTTTTATGAGCCTAACGAATTGGTTTCAATGGGCATAGGCGGCATATCGCTCATGGTGAAATATCTCTTTGACATACCCCCTGCAATCACAATTATAGTTCTCAATATCCCCATAATAATAGTGGCAGTCTTTGTACTTGATTTAAAGACTACCATAATAAATTTAGCAGGTACATTCATATTTGCAGGCGGTCTGCATCTGGCAGAGATGGTGTCTGTAAACTTCATTGATTTTTTCAAAATGGATACGGTGCTTGCAGGTATAGCGGGCGGTGCAATACTCGGTATAGCGTATGCGCCCATTGCAAAGCGTAACGCCACTTTCGGCGGTATGGATATTGTGGCACTCATGATAAATAAGAAACTGTCTATATCAATGGGAACTTTCAACATACTGTACAACATAGTTATTATGGTGTCGCTTGTAATAATCATGGATGCAGAAATAGCTGCCATGTCTATACTTGCAATGTTCACATGCAATGTTGCGTTTGATTACACCATGCGCGGGCTGAATCGCACGAATACGGTGTTTATCATATCGGACAAGTGGGAGGAAATTTCAAAGCATATTATGACCGATGTAAACAGAGGTCTTACATATATAAACGGTGAGGGTGCATACACCCATGCCGAAAAGCGAATAATTTACTGCATAGTCAGAACAATGGAAATTGCAAAACTTCGGGATGTGGTTATGCAGTATGACCCACACGCCATGTTTTCTGTCATAGATACCAAGGAGGTTGACGGCAGAGGATTTGGTACATTCAGTTAAAAAAACGGAGGTATTTTGAGATGAACAAGAGAATAGATGCATACATTGACAGTCATTCCGAGGAAATGATATCGTTCCTCAGCGAGTCGCTGCACATACCGAGTGTGGAAGGGACCCCCGAACCCGGTGCACCCTTTGGCCGTGAAGTGAATAATGCACTTTTGCACATGCTCGGCGGAGCGGAGAAAATGGGATTTGATGTAACCAACATGGAAGGATACGCAGGTTGTGTGGATTACGGCGAGGGCGATGAAATGTTGGGCATACTGTGCCATTTGGACGTAGTACCCGAAGATACGGGTTGGAAATATCCGCCGTACAGTGCAACCATTGAGGACGGCAAGATTTATGCTCGTGGCGCATTGGATGATAAAGGTCCTGCCGTGAGCGCACTTTATGCTATGGCTGCCATAAAAGAAGCGGGAGTAAAGACAAAACGCAGAATAAGGCTTATCCTGGGTACGAACGAGGAGTCGGGCTGGGGCTGTATGAACTATTACAAGGCACATGGCGAAATACCTCACATAGCATTTTCTCCCGACGGAGATTATCCGCTTGTAAATTCTGAAAAGGGTATTATGCACGCAAACTTTGCAAAGAAATTCAGCTCAAACATTGAGTTCTTTGCAGGTTCTGCCGCAAACAAAGTTCCGCATGAGGCAACCATTATATACGGTGGTCGAGAACTCACGATGAAAGAAATGCACGATGCATTTTCAGGTATTCCCGAAGGAACGGTCTTTGAAGTGACGCCCATGAGTGACGGCAGAATGAGTTTCCGCATAGAGGGAAAGAGCGCACATGCTGCAATGAATGATTTGGGCGTGAATGCACTTGTTATGGGACTTTCTGTTCTTGCAAACCTGCCTCTTGAAGGTGAGGATGCAAAGATGGCAAAATACTTGCATGAAAAGCTCCGTTTTGACCTGCACGGTGAGCATTTGGGCTTGGACTTTGAGGACGCAAGCGGCAGACAGACGGTGAACCCCGGTGTTATAAGATGGGATAAGGACGGCATATCGGTGTTCACACTGGACTTGCGCTGCCCCACATCCAAAAAACTTACGGACATATTCGCACACCTTGAAAAAGTCTTTGGTGAAGTGGGACTTGAAAAGAGTGGCGAACAGGAGTTGAAGGACGGTCTTTTCGTTCCCCGTGACAGCGAACTGGTGGAAAAACTCCTAAAAGTTTATAACGACCGCATGGGCACGGATGCAGAACCGCTTGCAATAGGCGGCGGTACATATGCTCGTGCATTTGATAATGCGGTGGCGTTTGGTTGTGAAAAGCCGGGCGCAGCTTCCACCGTTCATATGGCAAACGAGTATATAACGATTGACGATATGATTTTGAATGCAAAACTCATTGCAGATGCTATACTGGCACTTGCATGTGAGGAATAATTATAAGGATTGGCTTATGGATTTTAAGACGAACATTGCAAACGCACTTTCTGTTGCGGCAGAATTAGAATACGATGCGGTATATCCGCTCATTGAAACACCGCCAAACAGTGAAATGGGTGATTACGCATTTCCCTGTTTCACTTTGGCACGCACACTCAGAAAAGCACCGCCCGTTATTGCAGCAGAAATCTCGGGAAAGCTGGAACTGCCGCACGGCATTGAGCGCATAGAAGTAAAGGGCGCATACATAAACTTTTTCACGGACAAGTGTGCGCTTGCATCCGAAACCGTTTCCGATGTCATAAGAAAAGGACAAGACTACGGAAAGAGTGATATGGGCGGAGG
>JAFSHG010000092.1 GCA_017440405.1 Clostridia bacterium | reverse complement strand
CCCCTTAAAGCTTATTTACTATATCCTTGAAAACCCTGCCTCGCTCCTCGTAATCCGTGAACATTCCCCAGCTTGCAGCGGCAGGTGATAAAAGCACGCTGTAACCCTCTTGTGCCATTTCTGTTGCTTTTCGTACCATTGCCTCAAAGCTCGTGTTTTCCACCACTATGTTGCGGAAACCCGTTCTGTTGGCTGCTGCCATTATAGCGGGTACATTTATTCCCGATGCCACGACTGCCTTCACAGTATCACCAAACGCTCTGAAAAGCGGTGTGAAGTCACTCTGTTTATCATATTCACCCACACCCAGTATGAGTACTGTGGGGCGTGACATAGCTTCCACGGCACGAATTGTGGAGTCGGGGTTTGTGCCTTTGCTGTCATTGTAGTACTGTATTCCTCTGTACTCACGCACAAACTCTATTCTGTGTTCCACTCCTGCAAATGTACGCAGGGTTTTGCGTATCACTTCCATATCTATCCCCATGCAGATTGCCATTGCACAACAACACATAGCATTTTCCACATTGTGGCGACCCGGGATTATAAGCTCATGTATATCTATTATTTCTGTTTCTGTGCCGTCATGACGGTATACTATCTTATCATTGCGTACAAATACGCCTTCTTGCAATTCTTCCTTTTGTGAAAAATACACAACAGTTGCTTGAGTCAACCGTGCCATAGCTCTCACTACGGGGTCATCGTAATTGAGCACTGCAAAGTCCTCGTCAGTCTGGTTTTCAAACAGCCTCTCTTTTGCCGCAACATACTTTTCCATACTGCCGAACCTGTTTATGTGGTCCTCGCTTATGTTTATCATTCCTGCCACATTTGCACGGAATGTTTTTATGCTCTCAAGCTGTAATGCAGCAACTTCCAGCACCACCGAATCGCCCGCTTTTATCTCCTGCGCATACTCCGTAAAGGGTATACCTATGTTACCCAACACATAAGTTTTTCTGCCTGCATTCTTTGAAATTTCGCCTAAGAGCGTGGTGCTTGTGGTCTTGCCGTTTGTGCCGCTTATACATGCAAGCTGTGCGCCCTTATCCGTATATCTGTAACCTAATTCCAACTCACCCGTGACATCCGTGCCACGCTCTGCCGCCTGTACTGCAAAGGGTCTGAAATTGGGTATTACGGGACTCAACACCAAAAGGTCTGCCCCTTCTGTAACATCGGCAGGGTCAGCACCCAATCGGTTTATATATGTGCAATCCGAGAGTGCCGTTTCCAAACCGTCTATACTCGGTTTCATATCATTTATAACTACTTCATAACCGTTGCGGCACAAAAGCTTGGTGCTGCTGATACCGCTTCTTGCCATTCCTACGACAACTGCTCTTTTTGCGCTCATTTTACTCAACTCTCCTCATTGAAAAAAAGACCGTCAGGTGACTTTGCGCTGCATGTAGGTAATTCGGACAAAAAGACGTTGGTCTCTCCGCATAACCCACTGCATCATGTCAAGTGCCGACTGTAAACCCATGTGCTGTGTTCACCTGACGGTTATAAACGTTTTTATTTCACATCAGCATTACTTTATGTATGCACCCAAGCATATCAAACAAAGTATGGCTGTTGTAATCATATACATGGCAACTATTGCAGACTCACTCATGCCGCAAAGCTCAAAGTGATGATGAATAGGAGCCATTTTGAATATGCGTTTTTTATTCCTCAGCTTATACGAACCCACCTGCAAAATAACGGACAACGCCGACATGAGGAAGCAAAATCCCATTATAATAAGCAAAAATGCCGACCGTGACATAAGTGCCATCACGGATACCGCACCGCCGAGTGCCAAAGAACCCGTATCGCCCATGAACACCTTTGCAGGATATGCGTTATAAGCTAAAAATCCCAAACATGCACCCGCAGTGGCTGCCGAGAACACGCAGAGATTACCCGTGGACGCTATGTATATCTCGCCTTGGGTTTGCGCCGCCTTTTGTATGTACAGGAAGATGATTGCCATCGCCATGGAATACACAAGAGTAACTCCCGATGCCAGTCCGTCCAAACCGTCCGTCAAATTCACGGCGTTCACCGTTCCTATGATGAGGAACATGGCAAAGGGTATGTACAACCAACCCATGTCCCACACCCTGTTTGTAAAGGGCAGGTATATCTCTGTACCCAAAGTGTTTTTGAGATAAAGAGAAAATACGAGTGCGATGCCAAACTGGGCTATGAGCTTCTGATATGCGCGCAGACCCAAATTGCGCTTCATTCTGACCTTTATGAAGTCATCCAAAAAGCCGACTGTTCCGTATGCTACCGTAACCAAAAGTGCAGGGAGTACAAACTGCAATTCGCTGCCGCCGTCACCGAAGCATGTGAAAAGCACGGGGATGAGTGTTGCAATCACTATGGCAGCTATTATCATGACACCGCCCATTGAGGGAGTTCCCTGCTTAACTTTATGCGATTGAGGCCCTTCCTCACGTTCATTCTGCCCGAGTTTTAATTTCCTCAAAAGCGGAATTACAAAGGGTGCTGATAAAATTACGATGAGTGCTGCTGATATAAGTGCCGTTATACTGTTGTTCATGCCCTTGTGTTATCTCCTTAGCATTTCGTCTACGATTATTTTCTCGTCAAAAGGTAATTTCTCACCGTTTATTTCCTGATAGTCCTCATGACCTTTTCCTGCAAGTATTATGATGTCATTTTCCTTTGCATTTGTGAGTGCATATGCTATGGCATCACGCCTGTTTTCTATGACAACATGTTCGCAGTCGGTACGCTTTACACCGGAGAGTACCATATCTATTATGCTCATGGGATTCTCCGTGCGAGGATTATCCGATGTTACCACCAAAAAGTCGGACAGTTTTCCTGCTATCTCACCCATGTCCGCACGCTTTGAACTGTCTCTGTCGCCGCCGCAGCCAAAAAGTGTAACAATTCGTCCCTTTGCTATCTCACGCACGGTGCGAATGACATTTTCGAGTGCATCGGGGGTGTGGGCATAGTCCAAATAGACCGAAAACCCTCTGCCGTATGTGGGCAGCGGCTCTATTCGTCCTGCCACGCCTTTCATACTGCTCAAACCCTTTGCTATGTTTTCCGTGCTCACTCCGCTGTTATATGCCACACATGCAGCGCCCAAGGCATTATATACGGTGAATTTACCCGGGATAGGCACTTGCACGGAGTATTTATCCTTGCCCCTGCATACGGTGAATGCAGTGTGTTCCGTGTCATACTCTATTTCGCTCGCAAACATATCCGCACGCGAATCCAATCCAAATGTGGTAACAGGGCATTTTATATCCGAAAGCATATGCATGGCATGTGCATCGTCTAAATTTATGACAGCATTCACGCATGTGGAAAACAGCTTCTTTTTTGCTTCCAAATATTTTTCAAAAGTGCCGTGGTAGTCCAGATGGTCCACTGTAATATTTGTAAACTCCGCTACATCGAAAACTATGCCGTACACCCTGTTTTGGTCAAGTGCATGTGACGACACTTCCATTAGCACCACTTCCACACCCTCATCTCTCATGAGCGCAAGTGTTTCCTGCAAATGTATGCTATCGGGAGTTGTGCGCTCCGAATGAATCTTCCTGTCACCTATCATTACACATATAGTGCCAATGATGCCCACCTTTTTTCCGTCACACTCAAATATGGATTTGAGCATGTATGTGGTGGATGTCTTTCCGTTTGTGCCTGTTATGCCTATTATGCGCATACTGTCTGCCGGGTGGTCGTAAAACTCAGCAGCAGCGAGTGCCATTGCAATTCTTGTGTTTTTTACTATGATTTGAGGAACTGTAATAT
>JAFSHG010000016.1 GCA_017440405.1 Clostridia bacterium | reverse complement strand
TATCATCAACACGGAGTGTTGTATATCATCATTGCGAAAGGAAAATGCAGCCTTCGGCTGATGATATACCATTGCTTTCGCAATGGAAAAAAAAGTCGAGAACAAAGTTCTCGACTTTTTTTGGCTCCCCCAGTTGGACTCGAACCAACGACACTTCGGTTAACAGCCGAATGCTCTACCGACTGAGCTATGGAGGAACGTCCTCACGACTTCATTAGTATAGCTCAAAGCAGCCCATATGTCAATACTATTTTTCACTAACTTTCAAAATATACTTGTATATTATCTTGTGCCATAAAAAAAGACAGAGGCAGAGTACCCGCCGATTTGCAATTCGGGTTTTGTGTGGTATAATAAATTAAATTCATCAGGAGGTAGTTTAAACATGATAATACTGAAAAACGCAACACTCATGCCCCAATCCGGAGAGGACTTTGTGGGCGATATCGCCTTTGAGGGCAAAAAAATAGTAAAGACAGCAAAAAACATTCAGCCGAGTGCAGCTGATATTGTGTATGATATGACGGGAAAATACATCACTCCGGGATTTATAGACGCTCATTCACATATAGGCATGTTTGAGGACGGTATGGCGAGCGAAGGTAATGACGGAAATGAGGCTTCATCTCCGTCCACTCCGAATGTTCGTGCCATTGACGGCGTGAATCCGTTTGACCCGTGCTTCCGTGAGAGCTACACACACGGCATCACATGTGTAATGACAGGCCCCGGCAGTGCAAACGTATTGGGCGGACAGTTCGTACTCATGAACACATACGGCAACTGTGTGGAGGACATGATGGTGGACACGAAGGTGAATAATCCTGCTGCCATGAAAGCTGCCTTTGGTGAAAATCCGAAACGTGTGTACGGTTCAAGGACACAACTGCCCATAACACGAATGGGTACTGCTGCCGTAATGCGTGAATCGCTTGCAAAGGCAAAGGAGTACATGGAAAAGAAGGAAGCCGCTAAGGATAACCCCGAAAAAGCTCCTGCACTTGATGTGAAACATGAAGCACTCATACCCGTGCTCAAACGTGAATTGCCGCTGAAAATACATGCTCACCGCGCCGATGATATTTTAACCGCTGTCAGAATCGCAAATGAGTTCAACATAAAATTTACCCTTGACCATTTCACGGAAGGGTACATGATAGCAGACCTCATAAAGAAAGAGCTTTCGCATAACCTCATAGGCGTTATCATAGGGCCGCTGCTTTCGGACAGAAGTAAAATAGAGCTGAAAAACCTCTCATTCGGTGCAGCTAAGGTTCTCTATGAGGCAGGAATACCCTTTGCCATGATGACCGACTGCCCTGTAATTCCGCAGATGTATCTGCCCGTATGCATGTCGCTTGCAGTGCGTGAAGGACTGCCTGAGGAATACGGTTTGAAGCCGATAACGGTGAATGCTGCAAAGATACTGGGTGTGGATGATATCATGGGTACATTGGAAGAGGGCAAGCTGGCAAACATAGCAGTGTTTGACGGACATCCGCTCGATACACGCAGCCATTGTGTAATGACCGTAATTGAAGGCGAAACGGTTTACGAGAGAAAATGACCAAACAGGAACAGCGACAGTACATAAAACAGCTTTTACGCAGCAAGGGCGATGAGTTTTTTAAAGAGTCATCAAAAGCGGCTTGCGAAAAACTCATCTCACTTTCAAAGTTTCAGTCGGCAAACACCGTCTTGGCATACATGGCGATGAAGCGTGAATGTGACCCTTGCTACGCCGTGGAAAAAGCTCGTGAGTTGGGGATTGCGGTGGCATTTCCGCTGTGTTGTGAAGGCAACACGCTGAAAATATGCGTACCCTTTGGTGCTGATTCGTTTCGCACGGGTGCATACGGTATCATGGAGCCCGACCCCGAAAAATCTGCAATACTCTCACCAAACGACTTGGACTTCATAATAGTTCCGGGACTCGGTTTTGATGCCGAATGCAGACGACTCGGGCGTGGAGCAGGGTATTATGACAGACTGTTGAGCGAATCGAGGGCATACAAAACAGGACTTGCTTTTGACGAGCAAATCCTGAGTGAAGTGTGCATTGAACCTCATGATGTGAAACTGGATTGCGTGGTGACGGCAAATCACATTTTCACGGTATAAATTTATGTTTTCTTTATGAAAGCAGTCTTACACTTGGGGCAG
>JAFSHG010000091.1 GCA_017440405.1 Clostridia bacterium | reverse complement strand
TTTTTATAATCTTCAATGGCAAGCTTTACAGCTTCTTCTGCCAATACGGAGCAGTGTATTTTCTGAGGCGGCAGACCTTCGAGTGCTTCCACCACGGCAGCGTTTGTGAGCTTTAAGGCCTCGTCCACGTGCTTTCCCTTTATCATTTCAGTCGCCATCGAAGATGTGGCAATGGCTGCACCGCAACCGAATGTCTTAAAGGAAACTTCTTCTATTATTTCGTCATCATTAACTCTGATGAACATCTGCATGATATCGCCGCACTTTGCATTACCCACCATGCCCATTCCATTTGCGCCTTCGAGTTCGCCTACATTTCTCGGATTCTGAAAATGGTCCAAAACTTTTTCTGTGTACATAATATTCCCTCCTCGGATTATTTATTATCTGATGTTGCTGATTCGTTGTATATGGGTGACATTGCACGCAATCTCTCCGTGGTTTTCTTCAAAACCTCTATGGTGTAATCAATCTCCTCCTGAGTGGTGTACTCGGAAAGAGTAAGTCTCACGGAACCGTGTGCCACTTCGTGCGTGAGCCCTATGGCAAGCAGCACATGTGACGGGTCGAGTGAACCCGATGTGCAAGCCGAACCCGATGAAGCTGCAATTCCGTTCATGTCCAGCATGAGGAGAATGGATTCACCCTCTATGTAACGGATGCTTATGTTTGCATTATTCGGCAGTCTGTCCGTAGGATGTCCGTTCAGACGAGTGTGGGGAATGGTGAGCAATCCCTTTATCAGTCTGTCACGGAGAGCCGAAATTTTCTTTGCGTTTTCATCAATCTCCGCCGTTGCAAGCTCTATGGCTTTTCCGAGTCCTACTATTGCAGGGAGATTTTCTGTGCCTGCCCTGCGTGTGCGTTCCTGTGCGCCGCCCACTATGAGTGAGGGGAGCTTCAACCCGTTTCTCACGTAAAGTACGCCTACACCCTTTGGCCCGTGGAATTTATGTCCCGAGAGAGAAAGCATGTCTATGTTCATCTCTTTAACATTTATGTGGATGTGTCCCACCGCCTGAACTGCGTCCGTGTGGAAAAGTACACCGTGTTCCTTGCACACGGCACCAATCTCTGCTATGGGCATCACAGTACCTATCTCGTTGTTTGCAAACATTATTGTGACCAAGATGGTGTCGTCACAGATGGCATTTTTAACCTGCTCCGCTGTAACTCTGCCGTACTCGTCCACGGGCAGATATGTAACTCTGTATCCCTCTTGTTCTAACTGTTCGCATGAATGGAGAACAGCATGATGCTCAATTGCCGTGGTGATGATGTGCTTGCCTTTTGAAGCGTATTTTTTCGCAACACCGAATATAGCGGTGTTGTCCGCTTCCGTGCCGCCTGCCGTAAAGATTATTTCGCTGCTCTGTGCGCCGAGTGCGGCAGCCACTCTGTCCCTTGCTCTGTCCAAGCCTTTCTTTGCTTCCTGACCGAAGGTGTGAACACTGGATGCATTGCCGTAAAACTCATCGTAATACGGAAGCATTTCCTGTACCACCTCGGGACGAACCTTTGTGGTAGCTGCATTATCAAGATAAACTCGCATTGCCTGTATCTCCTTTTTTTGAATTTATAAATTTAATCTGGGCATCGTAGTCCTCTGCCATATCCTGAAGTGTGGTAGAATTCAAAACATCGTCAATGCGTGCTTGCAATTTCAACCACAACGGTCGAGCCGAACACGAACAGGCATTGTCGCATGACTTCATGACGCTGCCGTCCACACAATCCACGATGGTGGTTTTGCCCTCCAATGCACGGAGGATTTCTCCCACATTGATGAACTCGGGAGACCGTGTAAGCCGATATCCGCCGAAAACGCCACGAGCCGATTCCACAAGCCCTGCCTTTTTCAGCGAAACTATCTGTCTTTCCAAATACGCCTCACTTATGTTCTGTGAATGGGCAAGCGTTGCTATGGATACGGTGTTTCCGCTCTCGTATTCCAAAGCCAAATCCACCATTGCCTTTATGCCGTATCTGCCTTTTGTGGACAATTTCACAGCCCTGCCCTGCCTTTCATTCAAAATCCTACCTTTCAGGTTGGAATTATATCATACCACTCAGGTTATATTTTGTAAACCCCCATACACGGCTTATGCAAAATATATTGCGATTTTGGAGTCAACACCGTGTGGCAAAGCAATTTATACGCAGCAAGAGAAGCGAAAGCATATAAATATATAAGGTAGATAAAATTTTGAAAAAAGCGCATTTTCGGTTGTAAAAAAAAGGCATAAGTGCTATAATGAGGACATAGGCAAAAGGAGATATTTTTCATGCACATTAAAGCCGTTACGCTCCGTGATTTTCGCAATTACGAGTTACAGGAATTTACTCCGTCGGAGGGCTTAAATCTCATATACGGTGATAATGCTCAGGGGAAGACGAATCTCCTTGAAGCTGTTTTTATTTGCGCATTCGGACGCTCACAGCGCACGGTGCATGACACCGACCTCATAATGCACGGAAAGACGTGTGCAAGAGTGAAACTCACCGTGACGGGAGAGGAAAGCGGAGAGCATGTGATAAAGATATCCTTGGGTGAACACAAAACCGTGGAAACGGACGGTGTCCGCATAAAAAAATTGGGTGACCTCATGGGAATATTGAAAGTGGTTATGTTTTCTCCCGAATCTCTTTCGCTGGTGAAAGGATCTCCCTCGGAGCGCAGGCGGTTCATGGATATGTGCATATCACAGCTGAGCCGAGTGTACTTTTTCAAACTCCAACAGTACAACGCTGCATTAAAACAGCGAAACGCACTGCTCAAAAGCCCAAATGCTCATAGTCTTTTGAGCGTGTGGGACGAGCAGCTTGCCGTCTCGGGTGCATACATAGCAGAGGCGAGAGAGAGATTTGTAACGCAGCTTTCGCCCGTTACGGAGCAAATTCATGAAAAACTTTCGCTCGGTCGTGACAGCATATCCGTTGTGTACTCACCGTCTGTAAGAGCGGAGAATACGAGCTTGGCGGAGGCACTGTTGAGGAAACTGGAAAGCAGCCGTGACGAGGACATAAAACGAGGGTCTACGGGCGTGGGTGTGCATAAGGATGACATATCCATAAAGACAAACGGTTTGGACTCACGCACTTTTGCAAGTCAGGGTCAGCAACGCACGGCGGCACTTGCGCTCAGACTCAGCGAAATTAAATTCATAAAGCGTATAAGCGGAGAAAATCCCGTGGTGCTTTTGGACGATGTTTTCAGCGAGCTGGACATGGGCAGGTGCAGTGCCATTTTGGAATGTGTGGAGGGTTGCCAGTGCATATTCACATCGGCGCAGGACGTGAGTTTGGGGCAGGCGGTGCAAAAGACGCTCTGCAAAGACGGAAAATTGGAAATAATAACCAAGTGACTTTCGGCAAACTGAAAAAGCCGTACACATGAAAGGAAGGATAAAAACATGAGCAATCATGAAAACTACGATGCTTCGCAAATTCAGGTTTTGGAAGGACTGGAAGCAGTTCGTAAAAGACCCGGAATGTACATAGGTTCTACGGATCTGAGAGGACTTCATCACCTCATTACAGAGCTTGTGGACAACTCCATTGACGAGGCAATAGGCGGATACTGTAAAAACATATATGTCACCATACATGAGGACTGCTCCGTTACGGTATCGGATGACGGCAGAGGAATACCCGTGGATATACATCCAAAGACGGGAAAGAGTGCGCTTGAAGTTGCACTCACCATACTCCATGCAGGCGGAAAATTCGGCGGCTCGGGCTACAAGGTATCGGGCGGTCTGCACGGCGTGGGCGTGAGCGTGGTAAACGCTCTGAGCGAAAAAATGGAAGCCCGAGTAAAGCGTGACGGCAAGGTGTACCGTCAGTTGTATTGCAAGGGAAAGCCCACCACGGAAGTGGAGATAGTGGGAAATTGCCCGGCAGGTGACAGCGGAACGACGGAAACATTCTGGCCCGACCCGGAAATATTTGATACACTGGACTTTGATTATGACTTCATGACGAACAGAATGCGTGAGCTTGCATTCTTGAACAGGGGCGTTACCATAAACACTCGTGATGAGCGTGTGGGCAGAGAGAGAAATGACTCATACTGCTATGCAGGCGGCATCATAGAGTTTGTTAAGTACATAAATGACAAAAAAGATGTGATTCACCCCGAACCCATATACATAAGCGGCAAGAAGCTGGATAAAGACGGCAGCGAAATGGCAGCCGTTGAGGTTGCAATGCAGTACACTGACTCATACAGCTATGACAATGTGTATACATACGCAAATAATATCTCCACCATAGAGGGCGGCAGTCACTTAGTGGGATTCCGCTCCGCTATCACAAGGGTGGTAAACGATTACGCAAGAGCAAAGAAGATGCTCAAAGACAATGACTCGGCACTTTCGGGCGAAGACATCAGAGAGGGTCTCACTGCTATCATAAGCGTGAAACTCGTAGAGCCGCAGTTTGAAGGACAGACAAAGACGAAGCTCGGAAATGCATATATGCGTACTGTGGTGGACAACACGGTGACGGAGGGTTTTTCCACTTTCTTAGAAGAAAATCCGCATCTTGCAAAGGTGATAATCGAAAAGTGTATGCAGGCGTCCAGGGCGAGAGAGGCAGCAAGAAAGGCACGTGACCTCACACGCAGGAAGTCTGCACTCGACTCCACATCGCTCCCCGGAAAATTGGCAGACTGTAACGACCAGAACCCCGAAAATTGTGAAATCTTCATGGTGGAGGGCGATTCGGCAGGCGGCAGTGCAAAGCTTGGACGAAACCCCGCTTTTCAGGCGATTTTGCCCTTGAGAGGCAAGATTTTAAATGTGGAAAAGACAAGATTGGATAAAGTTCTCGGAAATGCAGAGATACAGGCAATGATAACGGCATTCGGTGCGGGGTATGACGAAACTTTCGACATATCCAAACTCCGTTATCACAAGATAGTCTGCATGACGGATGCAGACGTGGACGGAAGCCATATAAGAATACTCCTTCTCACATTCTTCTTCCGCCACATGCGACCGCTCATAGAGCACGGATACGTGTACATAGCACAGCCACCACTCTATAAGATAACAAAGGGAAAATTAGTGCGCTGGGTGTATTCGGATGAAGAATTGAACAGCACATTGGAGGAGATAGGCAGGGAACCTAAACCCACCATAAACCGCTATAAAGGTTTGGGTGAAATGAACCCTGACCAGCTTTGGGAAACCACCATGGACCCCGACCACAGAGTGATGCTGCAAGTTACCATGGAAGATGCAATGCAGGCAGATGCTATATTCACATTGCTCATGGGCGACAAGGTAGAACCGAGACGTGAGTTCATAGAACAGAACTCCAAGCTCGTTACAGACCTCGACATCTGATAAGGAGACAGAAAAATGGAAGATAACGAAAAAAAGATAAATCCGAATAACGAAGAAACGGAAGAAGTGGATTCACAGTTTGCAGGCGGCGGCAAAATAGTTCCCTGCGTGTTGGAAACGGAAGTGAAACGCTCTTTCATGGCATACTCCATGGCGGTTATCATAAACCGTGCGCTTCCCGATGTGCGTGACGGATTAAAGCCCGTGCACAGGCGCATACTCTACGGCATGGACGAATTGGGTGCACAGCCCGATAAGCCCACCAGAAAGAGTGCAAGAATTGTGGGTGAAGTAATGGGTAAATATCACCCCCATGGCGATTCATCCATTTATGATGCCATGGTGCGTTTGGCACAAGACTTCAATATGCGCTATCCGCTGGTGTACGGCCAGGGCAACTTCGGCTCCATTGACGGCGACAGTGCGGCGGCAAACAGATACACGGAAGCTCGTCTTGCAAAGCTCAGCACGGAAATGCTTGCGGACATTGAAAAGAACACCGTGGACTTTTACCCAAACTTCGACGAAACGCTCATGCAGCCTTCCGTCATGCCTGCAAGATTCCCGAACCTGCTCGTAAACGGCACAAACGGCATTGCAGTGGGTATGGCTACCAATATTCCGCCTCATAATTTGGGTGAGGTCATAGACGCATACATCGCGATGCTCGATAATGAGGAAATAAGTGTTGAAGAACTCATGAACTACATAAAGGGACCGGATTTCCCCACGGGCGGCACTATTATGGGTACATCGGGTATTCGTCAAGCTTACAGAACGGGCAGAGGCAAGATAATAGTCCGTGCAAAGACACAGGTGGAGGACATGCCCCATGATAAGCAGCGAATCGTGGTTACGGAAATTCCCTACGGCGAAAATAAGGCAAGGCTTGTGGAGTCCATAGCCGAATGCGTGAAAGAAAAGCGTGTGGAGGGCATAACGGCACTGCGTGATGAGTCAAACAGACTGGGCATAAAGATAGTTATAGAGCTGAAACGTGATACAAATGCTACGGTGGTTTTGAATCAGTTGTACAAGCACACCCACTTGCAGACCACATACGGTGCAATAATGCTTGCGCTCGTGGACAATGAACCCAAGGTGCTTAACTTGCGTGAAATGCTCATGCATTACATGAAGCATCAGGAAGAAGTGGTAACAAGGCGAACTATTTACGACCTGGAAAAAGCAAAGGAACGTATGCACATCTTGCTCGGACTTTTGAAAGCACTCGATTGCATAGATGATATAATCGCACTCTTGAAATCGTCGGAAAACGGTGCGGTGGCAAAGCAGCGACTTATGGCGGAGTTTGACTTTTCAGAGAAACAGTCACAGGCAATACTCGATATGCGACTCCAAAGGCTCACGGGACTTGAGCGTGAAAAACTGCAAAATGAGCACGATGAGCTTTTGAAGCGAATAGAGTTTTATAACTCGGTGCTTTCGGATAAAAATGTGCTCATAGGAATTTTGAAAGAAGAAATAACAGCTATTCGCAACAAATATGCGGACGAAAGACGCACCAACATAGAACTCGTGTTTGACAGTGCCGACATAGACCTCGACGACATAATCCAAGAGGAAGATATGGTGGTGACGCTCACACGCATGGGATACATAAAGCGTCTTTCAACGGATACATACACATCACAGCGCAGAGGCGGCAGAGGAATAGTGGGTCAGACCACCCGTGAGGAGGACTTTGTGGAGCGCATGTTCGTAACCACAACCCACAAGCAGATTATGTTCTTCACCAATAAAGGCAGAGCATTCCGCATGAAGTGCTACATGATTCCCGAAGCGGGCAGAGCTGCCAAGGGTACGGCTATAATAAACCTCTTGCAGTTGCAGGAAGGCGAGAAAGTTACCATGGCAACACCCGTGGAAGATAACGAAAAGTACCTCGTGCTTGCCACAAAATTCGGCGTGATAAAGAAAACTCCCCTAACGGAGTTTGAGAATATCAGAAAGAACGGACTCATTGCTCAAAACCTGCCGGACGGCGACGAACTGGTGGGAGCACTTCTCACAAGCGGCGATGACGAGATAATAATCGCCACACGGTTCGGTAAAGCCGTGCGATTCTCAGAGGGCGATGTGCGCTCAATGGGCAGAACCGCAACGGGTGTGCGCTCGATGAATTTGGCAGAGGGCGACGAGATAATCAGCGTGCAAAAGGTGAGCGATGGCAAGTACGTCTTGGTAATATCCGAAAACGGTATGGGCAAACTCACCGAAAAGGAAGAGTACCCTGCACATAAGCGTGGCGGCAAGGGCGTCATGGCAATGAATATCACGGATAAGACGGGATATCTGAGCTGCCTGAGAATGTGCAACGGCGATGAGGACCTCATGCTCATAAGAAGCGACGGTACGGTGATGCGTACATCCCTCACCCAGGTGAACGTCATATCCCGTAACACGCAAGGCGTGCGCATGATGAAGATTCCCGACGGTACAAAGGTGGCAAGCGTCGCATTGGCAGAACCCGAGGACGTGACCGAGGACATTGAAACCACGGAAAACACGGAGAATTGATAAAACAGCTTGTTGAAGTATGAGACGAAACCGCCCGAAGAACTCTTTTTCGGGCGGTGCTTTTGCAAAGTAAACTTCACTACGAATTTTGCGAAAATGCGTTTTGTCTGCATATTCGGGGAAAATGGTGTATAATATGTGTGGAGGATTGGTATGAGTATTGTATTTGATATTTTGGCGGTGGCAGCCGTGGTGATATTTTGTATCGTGGGCGCAAAGAGAGGGTTTGTTACCATGTCCGTCACGCTCTTGAAATGGGGACTCGCAATTCTGCTCGCAGGTGGCTTGTCAACACCGATAGCCACGGGGCTGTACAACGGTTTTGTGGCAGAAAAAGCGGAAGCCGAGATTGCGGAAAAACTTGATATGCAAAGCGGTGTTGCGGATGTATACGAAAAAGCCGTGAATGCCTTGCCCGAAGGCATAGAAATCATGAGCAGCGACAGCACATTTTCCCTAATCAAAACCGAAACCGAAAAGGGTGTATCGCTTGAACATGCATTGTGTGAAACCGTTGTTCGCCCCGCCTGGGTGAATTTGGTGCAGCCTATCTGCTATGTGATAATATTTGCAGCGGTTGTCCTTTCGTGCAGTTTGGTTGGGAAAGTGGGCAAGTTCGTAAATTACATACCGCTCGTGGGTCAAGCAAATAAATTGTTCGGGGCAGCGGCAGGTGCGCTCTACGGCATGATACTTCTCTTTCCCCTGTGTGCAGTTCTTCTTATTATAGTAAGGTTGACACAAGGCTCTCTGACTTGGATGAATATGCAGACTTTTGAAAATACATATGTGATTTGGCACTTCATGAGCGTGTTCGTGAAGTAACACGAAAAATACCTGTGTAACCTATGCTTTCTCAGAAAAACTTATAAAACAGTTTTGTTTACATAAATTTTACAAATGCCGCCTCAAACGGGAAGAACATTTTTGCAATTATTTTTTATATTTTTTCAACACCGGATGAGCATAGGCGTACTTTACAGTTGAATCCATATGATGTGCAAAAACAAATGTTCATAACAAAATTGACGTACAAACGGTGTTGAGAAAAATATATTATTTTTACATGCAACTTTTTTGGATAAAGTTGTGCTTATAATATGAAACCACATATCCATATAAAAAATCGGATACGGCTGCCGAAAAGGGAAAAAATAGCATAAAAGATACAATTTATGAAGATAAAAAAATCTTGACACGGTGGCTGTTTTCCAATATAATATAATGGATATGTTGGGTAAGATGTACCCAAATATATACTACTCACAGGAGGGAGAACAATGAAATCAAGGAACTCCATTAGCTTCTTTGCATGTTTCATGTCAGCTATAATGCTCATATCGGCATTATCAGGTCTGAGCATGGCATTCGGCACCGAAGCACAGGCTTCTGAGTATCAGGTAATCCAGATGGATGACGTTACGGTAGCAAGCCAGAAAACGAATACTAAGTATTTCGAAGAACAGGAGGAGGAAACGGTAGATCCCGAAACTATCGTTTCAATCATCGTGCAGCTCGAGGACGAGGCTGTCCTTGAAACTTACGGCACACTCGAAAGATTGCAGAGCGGATATCAGACCCTTACCACAAAGGGCGGAGATATTCAGGAAGCACTCAAAGCAAAGCAGAGAGATGTAGCAGCATCCATAGAAGGAAACTTTGGTGTTGATGTTGACTTTGAATATCAGTACACACTGGCATACAACGGCTTTGCGTTCAAAGGACCCTACGGTATCATAGATAAAATAAAGGGTTTGGAAGGTGTAAAGAGCGCACAGGCATCCACCATTTATGATGTCCCCAGAACCACAAAGGGTGAGGTAGACACAAAGAACTATGAAGCAATAAACATGGTTTATGCGTTTGATGCTTGGGAAGCAGGGTACACAGGTGAAGGAATGCTTATCGCAATCATCGACACAGGTTTGGATACAGACCATGAAGCTTTCCAGACAGCACCCGAAACGCTGAAATTGACCAAAGACGGCTTGGAGACTATCCTTGCAAACAATAATTTGCAGGCAGAAAGTGCAGTTTCAGACCTCACGGCAGATCAGCTTTATCTGCGTGACAAGGTTCCCTACACTTTTGACTATGCAAACAGAGACGCTGATGTAAACCACGGCAAGTCCGACCACGGCAGCCACGTTGCAGGTATATCACTTGCAGACCCGCAGAAGGAGATGCTCGGTTTGGAAGGCGTATACTGCCGAGGTGTAGCATATAAGGCACAGCTTGCAGTTATGAAGGTGTTCCCGGATTCGGGCGGCGGCGCAGCATGGACAGATACCATGGCAGCACTCGAAGACTGTATCTATTTGGGCGTAGACGTTGCAAACATGAGTTTGGGCAGCACGCTCGGTTATCCGAACATTGACCAGTCATACGCATCGGTGTATAACATATTGGATGAAAACGGTGTTATCATGGCTGTTGCAGCAAGTAACGATTACAGTGCAGCATACAGCTCCACATGGGGCACAGATATGCCTACCACGGAGAACTTGGACGCAAGCACCGTAGGTTCACCCTCCACATATGCAGAGTCACTCTCCGTAGCAGCAATTGAGAACGATAAGATTTTCTATTCCGATTACGTACAGTTCGGTGACAAGCAGTTCGGTTATTCCGATACAGCAGCTTCCACAGGTAACAGACCCGACTTGCTCTTTAAGGTAGCACTTGCAGGTCAGACACATGACATGGTTGCAGTTCCCGGTTTTGGCGAAGACACAGACTATGCAAATATTGATGTAACAGGAAAGATCGCACTCATATCGAGAGGTCAGACAAACTTTGCCGATAAGCTCGCCATAGCAGCAAATCACGGTGCTATCGGTATGATAGTTTATAACAATGTGGACGACGGCACTCTCATAAACATGGCAATCGATAATCCCACCATTCCCGCTATATGCGTAACATACACAGGCGGACAGGTGGCTTTGGATTGCATAGCAAACGGTGACGGCAAAGTTTATATTTCAGACGGCACAGGCGTTGTGGTAGATGCAGAGAACGGTTCTACACCCACAGACTTCTCGTCATGGGGCCCCCTTGCAAACCTCACCATTAAGCCCGAAATTTCGGCTCCCGGCGGAAACATCATGTCCACGGTAGACCCGGCAATCGGCGGTGGCGGAGATGCAAATGTGAACTATGCTAATTACAGCGGTACATCCATGGCAACACCTAACGTTGCAGGTTGTTTGGCACTGGTTCGTCAGTATGTAAATCAGAGATTCCCGGATTACACATATCAGCAGAAAACAGACTTTGTAAACACTCTGCTCATGTGTACCGCAGACCCCACGGTAAATGAAAAGGGCGTGGAATACGGTGTACGCAGACAGGGCGCAGGTATGGTAAACATAATTGACGCTATTTCTACTAACGCATACCTTTCCACGGATACGCATGTAAGACCTAAGCTTGAGATTGGTGACGATCCTCAGCGTACAGGTGTTTACACATTAAACTTCAAGGTAACAAACTTTGGCGACTCAACACTCAAGTACAACATTGTTCCCTCCGCAACCACAGCAGATTATGAGTGGATAGATCAGGGATACAGAGCTACATATGTCACCAAGGACAACAATATGAGCCTGAATGAGATGATGACCTACACCACAAACTACCCCGATAACATGGTGGAAGTAGCAGCAGGCGAAACAAAGGACATCACGGTAACAATGACGATGAACGACGACTTCCGCAATATGTGCAGTGAAGTATTTAAGTTCGGTGCATACGTTGAAGGTTACTGCTATCTCAAGGGTGTGGCAGACGCAGAGGGCGTAATCCCCACAGAGCTTTCAATCTGCTACTTGGGCTTCTACGGCGGTTGGAGTGAGCTCCCCGTAATAGACGGCGGTTTCTACTATGACAAGCCCGAAAACGATTTGGGTTGTATGGCTTATCCGAACACAGCAGGTTCAAAGGTTCGTTCTTCCGTTTACATGGAAATCGGTATGAACCCGTACATTGACTTTGAGTCAGACGATGAAGCTGAAATGGCACTCGCTGAGAGCTTTGAATTCTTGGCAGACCGTGGCAGTATTTCACCTGCAAACGACGATAAGTATTATGACCAGGTGGACTTCTTCACCACAGGTATCATGAGAAACCTCCAGAAGTTCTACTACAAAGTATATGACGCTGAAACAGGCGAAATCTACTGGGAGAAGAACGCAGGTCTTGTAAGAAAGAACATTGACTCCTCATATGTGGGTTATATTACTCCCTACGGCGTTTCATCCAACAAGATGAAGGCATGGGCAGGCGGAGAGACAGAAGAAGGCACCACGGTATACATCGGTTGCGGCGGTGAAGCATACTACGAGAAGTGGGATAGCTCACAGGCAAAGCGTGCATACTGGGAAGTACCCGTAACACTGGACAACACAGTACCTTCTGTTGTGAACTCATGGTCTGAGGGCAACACAGTATATGTGGAAGTTACAGATAACCACTATGCAGCATATGCAGGCGTGTTTGAAACGGCAAACTCAGAAACCCCCATTGCAGAAACTCACATTGCAGAGAAAGAGCGTGGTGCGGTAACAAAGATTGCTATCGACATGACGGATCGCAGCAGCGTATATCTCCTCTTGGGCGACTACGCTTGTAACGAAACTCAGTTTGTGGTGACAAACTCAGGTGCAGCATTAGCTCCCCTGCCCGAAGCACCCGAAACAGAATACACATATTATGAGCCTACGTACACCATGGAAGACGGTGAAACATATATCATCACCACCACGGGCGAATACACAGGCAATGCAAACACAACATACGCACTCACAGGTGCATCGGCACAGCCTTACAGCATCAGATTGCAGGGTCTTCCCGTGGAAGTGGAGAACCAGTACATAGTAGACGGTTCAAGAATTTCTACCATGGAGTGGAAGTACAGTGCAGACGGCAGCGTGCAGAATGTGGCAACAGGCAAATACTTGGGTCTTTCGGAGCACAGCGGCTCATACTGGCTCGGCATGAACGATTCAAGCGATGTTAAGTGGACTTTTGACGGCAGAAACTTCTACCACAACAGCACACTTACCACGGCTACACACCTCATCTACTACTCCACAGTAGAGAATTCAGATGTGGCAGCATTCGACGTGTTTAACCCCGCAGAATCATCAAGCAAGATTTCTGTCTACAAGAAAGTGACACAGGAGAAGTCTACTGATACGGCTATCACCACCACTATAACGGAGGCAGACGGAAAGCTGAACGTGGGTCTTAACATCGCAAAGAACCCCGGTGTTGCATCCGGTGTTGTTACACTCACATATGACGCAAACATTATAAGCTATTCCAAGGTTACAGCAGGTGAAGCAGCACAGGGCGCACTCATGCAGCCCAATGATGCAACCCCCGGCAGACTGGCAGTAGCATTTGCTTCCATGGCATCGCTTGACCCCAATGGCGGCGAGATCATGAATGTACAATTTGACATTAAGGCAGAGAAGGGCACAATGGTTGTTGTGGACGTGGTATGCAATGAGCTTATAGCCGAAGATACGGTAACTATGGTAAGCGCAACGGCAACGGGCGCAACCTATATCATCGGCGGCGGTTCAGAACCCACACCTCCTCCCTCAAATGAACCTACACCTTCAGATGAGCCTACACCTACACCTACAGATGAGCCTACACCCTCGGATATTCCTGATGATGCAGTGAAATTCACACTGTCATATCTCTCTGAGGAGGCAAAGACGCTCACATTGAAGTTGGATGTAAGTGAAAAGTCAAATGCAGCTTCGGGTATCTACCTCATAACATATGACGCAAACTCTGTTGACTTTGTGAAGCATACAGCAGGTTCTGCACTCGACGGATTCCTCGTAATGCCCAACACAGCAGTTGCAGGTGAAGTCAGAGTAGCATTTGCAGGTACATCTCTCATTCCCGATGAGGGCGGAGAAGTTGCTACAATACAGTTCCAGATTAAGGACTCTGTGGCAGACGGCACCGAGTTGAAGTTTGGTGTGGAAATCCCCGAACTCTTGGCTGAGGATTCCACAACGGTAATTCCCGCAGCAGGTATCGGTTGTTCGTACACAGTAGGCGGTGGTTCAACACCTACACCTACACCTACACCGTCAGCTACACCGACGGCAAGCCCCACAGCTACACCCACGGCAAGCCCCACGGCTACACCTACGGCAACGCCCACGGCTACACCTACGGCAACGCCCACGGCTACACCTACAGCTACACCCGGTCAGTCTGAAACACCGACTGAAAAGCCCTCAGAGAATCCCTCTTCTGAGCCGGTACCCTCAGATCCTCAGACACCCGGCAACCCCGGTACAGGTGCAAATGCTGCTCCCTATGTAGCAATAGTGCTTGCAGTTTTAGGTATCCTCGGTATGGCATACTTCTTCATTCGTCGCGGCGATGAAGCATAACGTATGACGGCAGAACTGTGATACCTTCACAGTGATTGCAAAATAAATAACCACCCTGCTCGGGATTACTCGGGCAGGGTGTTATTTTATGGAAAATGGGAAGAATATACTGAAAAAACACTTGACAAATCAGTGGAAAAGTTGTATCATAACATAGGTTAGCAATTGCTAACTGTAATTTTTGCACAGCCAGTTAGCATATGCTAATTAAAAAGGAGGCTGAATATGAGTTTAAGAGAAGCACATGAGGGTACGGAGTACATTATTCGCGCAGTGAATACCAGCGATGAAGAGCTGAATTCTTTTTTGTTCTCGCTCGGCTGTTACAGCGGTGAACCCATTACCGTGATTTCACACATGAAGGGCGGATGCGTGGTATCCATTAAGGACGGAAGATATAACATAGACAACAGCCTTGCAGAAGCAATTTTAATTTAACTACACATATGCTCTCTTTTAGAGCATAACTTTTTTGCAGATTAAGTTAGCATGTGCTAACTCTGATATATAAACAAACAGGGAGGCAGAACAAGAAATGAGAATAGCATTAGCAGGGAACCCGAACAGCGGCAAGACCACGTTGTATAATGCACTTACGGGTCAAAATGAGCGTGTGGGCAACTGGGCAGGTGTAACTGTTGAGAAAAAGACAGCAGCAGTACGCAAAGAGTATGTTGGCGGTGTGGGGGAAGAAGTAATGGCGGTGGATTTACCGGGCGCATACTCCATGTCGCCATTCACGTCGGAGGAGAGCATAACAAGTGCGTTTGTGCGAGAAGAAAACCCCGATGTGATAATAAACATAGTGGACGCAACAAATCTGAGCAGAAGTCTATTCTTCACAACGCAACTGCAAGAACTCGGAATACCTGTGGTAATTGCGTTGAACAAGTCCGATATAAATGAGAAAAAACAGACGAAGATAGATAAAAGTGTGTTGAGTGAAAACCTGAATTGTCCTGTTGTCAACACCGTGGCTACAAGCGGTGTGGGCTTAAAAGAACTTGTGCAAGCTGCAATTTCCGTGTGCGGTAAAGTGGGGAAAGCTCCGTATACTCAGGGCGAGATAGATTTATCAAACAAGGCAGCCGTGGAGGAGGCAGACAGGCGACGCTTTGAGTTCGTAAATGCGCTCGTGGCAAAAGCAGAAAGCCGAAAAGTCCTTACAAAAGAGAGAAACTCACAGGATAAATTGGATGCGGTGTTGACTAACAAGTGGATTGGTATACCTATATTTGCCGTGGTGATGTTCTTGGTATTCGGAATATCACAAGCATGGCTCGGGCCTTTCCTTGCAGATACATTGGTGGGGTGGCTTGAAGCGGCGCAAGAATGGATAAGAGGCATGGTATCGGGGGCATCGGACATAGTGCAAGCATTGCTCGTGGACGGCGTGATAGGTGGTGTGATAGCGGTTATCGGCTTTTTGCCTCTGGTCATGGTCATGTATTTTTTAATGGCACTGCTTGAAGATTGCGGCTACATGGCAAGGGTTTCCGTGTTGCTCGACCCCATATTCAAAAAAGTGGGACTTTCAGGCAAGTCGGTTATACCCTTTGTAATAGGAACGGGTTGTGCAATTCCGGGCGTCATGGCGTGTCGTACCATACGAAATGAGCGGGAACGCAGAGCAACTGCCATGCTCACACCGTTTATGCCTTGCGGTGCAAAACTGCCTGTAATAGCACTCTTTGCAGGTGCATTCTTTGGCGATTCGCCTTGGGTGGGGACGCTCATGTATTTTGTGGGCATAGCAGTCATATTCCTCTGTGCCTTGCTCGTGAACAAAATAGCAGGACACAAAACACGCAAGTCATTCTTCATAATGGAGATGCCCGAATATAAACTCCCGAGTATAAAGCGTGCATTCTTGTCCATGTGCTCTCGTGGTTGGGCATTTATAGTGAAAGCTGCCACGGTTATACTTTTGTGCAATACCGCAGTGCAGGTGATGCAGACATTTAATTGGAACTTTCAAGCGGTGGCAGAGGGCATGGAACACACATCCATACTTGCAACACTTGCAAATCCCTTTGCATACATACTCATTCCCATAGTGGGTTATCACGCATGGCAGCTTGCAGCAGCAGCGGTTACAGGTTTTATTGCAAAGGAAAATGTGGTGGGAACGCTTGCGGTATGCTACGGCATATCAAACCTCATAAACACGGAAGAATTAGCACTCATGGAGGGTGCAGGTGCAGAGGTTGCAGCCGTGTTTGGGCTTACAAAGGCAGCGGCACTTGCATATCTTATGTTCAACCTCTTTACTCCTCCGTGCTTTGCGGCAATAGGTGCTATGAACTCCGAGATAAAGAGTAAAAAATGGTTGTTCGGCGGCATTGCATTGCAACTCGGCGTTGGATATACCATAGGATTTTTGGTATATCAGATAGGAACGCTCATAACGGAAGGTACATTCGGTGCAGGCGTGGTTCCGGGTGCAATAGCGGTGCTTGTCATGATTGGCATTGTGGCAGGATTTATAATTAAAACAAATTCAGACTTGAACGAAGATTATAGACTGTCTGACAATGCTCAGATGTGATGGAGGGCATATGAAAGACTATGTTATAATAGCGATAATCGCACTTGCAGCGGGACCTTCGCTGTGGTACATAATACGCAGCAAGAAGAAGGGTAAAAAGTGCATAGGCTGCCCCGATTCATGCTGTTGCAGTGAAAAGAGCTGTGCATCGTGTAAAAATCAAAAAGCGTAATTTTAAGCCTTCCCGAGCAGGCAATCTTTTTCGGGAAGGCTGTTTTAATGCTCAAACTGACGGCGCATACGGGAATGTGTCGTGGAGTGTTGATTAAAAATCAATCATAGTAGATATAGTCCTCATCTATGACTTCATCCGTGTAAATAAGTTCATCAACACGCAGTTTCAACAGCTCGTCATAATCCGCTTGTGAAAACTCCAAAGCGATGAAGAATTCCGTGGTGGGCGAGCCCATGTAAATTCCGTCTTTGTCAATGGTCTCAGAATGAATTTCCACGGAGAGAATCAGAGTGCGTTCAGGACTATCAGAAAGCTCACCTTTCGTGAATATATCAACATATTTCGGATAGGGGGACGCATAATCATTTTCACCGTATGGTGAAGCGTCTGCTGAAATTATTTGTGGGAAAGAATAAGTGTCCACAATAGCATCAGCAAGTCCGAGCTCCTCTGCACGCAACAGAGCATACTTTCTGTCCGTGAAGAAAGCATCAACATGCGTATACACTATGGATGTGCCGTCTTCTGTTTCCACTTCGCCCATCATGCCATCACGAATACCGTTTCTCAGAGTCCCTAAATGGTTTTCGTGAAGAGCAGTATCTTTCATCATGCCCAGATACAGACGCATTGTTTCGGGAGTATCCTCAGGGTTTATCCAATATGCGCCCGTGAAGTAGTAATACCCGTTGAAACCGTCCAAAGTCAATAATGGATGACGATTCGGCGAATACTCATACTCTGTGTAACTGTCAGCAAAATTGGACGGTAATTTACCCGATTCCTCATATTCTTTTTTATAAGATTCCCAGAGCAAGACGGCGGA